>CAXMOT010000001.1:0-10294 GCA_964195105.1 uncultured Gemmatimonadales bacterium
CGGGGTCCTTGACGATGCGGCCCCACAGGGCAGCACCTAGCAGTCTGTCGGACTTAGGATGAATCTACTGCGGAAAACCCGGAATTGACCATATTTCGATCTCTTCCTCGTTAAATAGAGCGACTATTCGCCTCAAAAGAGCTCGAAATCTGCCTCAAACCGGAGTTTCCCTCGCGACGAACACCTAAGTCCGACAGACTGCTTGGGCAACAATTAACCACCATCACACACAGGATCTTGCGCGGGTGAAAACCACACAAACGAGTTTATTGCTGGCTGCACTGCTTTTTATCACCCCGCTGTTTGCCAATCAATGGGTGGCGGTTGATTGTGCGGGCCAGACCCGGGCATTATTAAGTCAGGTTGGCGCGGATTCGGAGCTGGAGCTTACAGAAGACCAGGCCGAGCGGTTACACGCTATCAGTATCTCGGTCTGCGAGGGTGATACCGCCGCGCAATCCGAATCAGGAAAGAACAAGAAAAAGAAGGGTTTTTTCGATAGCTTGAGCGTCGGTGAGGACGGAGAAAAGAAAGAAAAGAAAGAGAAGAAGGGCAACGAGCGCCTCAACAAGTTCTGATTGCCCAAAAATACCGCGGCTCGTGGAAAAAGCGCGTTAATTTGAGCGAGCGTCGGGAACCCTGCCTGGATCAGTACTCTAATAGTTTGGCAATTCTGCCAGGCAGGTGATTCAGCGGTATGATCAAAAAAATTGTTTACGTCCTCCTGGCCATATTCATTACGGCCTGTTCGACCAATGGCTGGCTAATCTCCACCTTCTACAACCGCGTCGATAACCTGTTGGTTAACCGCTTCAGCGAATACGCAGACTTCAATGACCAGCAACTCGGCTGGATTGAAGAAATGGCCGGCTCCTATCACGACTGGCACCGCACCAGCGAACTGCCCCGTTACGCCGCGTTTATGCGCGAGATCGAGGCCCGGATGGGTAACGGCGGCCCGATCACACGGGGCCGTGCAGAATCCTGGGTTGATACGGCTGTGGGTTTTTCAGTGGCGGTGGAGAATTGTAACCCGCTCAATAATGCCTTCCCCCTATTGGTATCGCTGACTGATCAACAGGTGCTGCAGGTTGAGGTCGAGTTGGAGCGCACTTACCAGGAGTACATCGAGGAGCTCGAACGCCTTGATCCACAGCAACGTCGGGAGCAGCGCTTCAAAATGATCAATAAGTGGCTGGGCCGGGTTGGCTTGCGCCTCAATGATGAGCAGCGGGAATTGTTACGCGCCACGATTGCCGAGCATCGCCCTTTCCAGCGTGACGGCCTGGATCTCTGGCGAGTCTGGAACAGCGAATTTGTTGAACTGTTGCAGGAGCGAAAAGCGGTGGATTTTGAGCCGCGCATGGCGCACCACCTGACTGGGCTGTGGAACCTGTCCAAAGACAAATATCCAGGGGAGTGGCACGTTAATTACCAACTGTGGGTAGACTTCTTCCATCAATTACTGAATATGCAGACCGACCAGCAGGGCGAGCGGTTTGCCAGTTGGCTGCTGGCGATGTCGGATACCCTGGATGGCCTCGCACAACCTCCCGACGAGCGACTGTTGGCGGCCCGGTCGCAAGATTATGAGAGTTGTGCGGCTGGCGTGCGCGAACTGGCGGTTAACCGGGAACTATAGATGCTAAGGAGCTTGTCGGATTTAGGGTTAATCTACTCGGCTTTGGCATCCTCGACAACTGCTCCTGCGTTGTTCTACTACCGTGCATCCATGCACAACTGCGTCGCTCTACCTCCTGCATCCATGCAGTCGTGCGGAAATGCCGCTCACGTAATAGAGGGGGGTCAGGTTCTTCGATTATTCTCGATAAATAGCAGGCTATTCGCCTCAAATAATCGAAAAACCTGCCTCAAACTGGACTTTTCCTCGCTACGATCACCTAAACTCGACAGGCTCCTAAGGCACCCCTAAATAACTACCCAATCGTAAGGAAATAATGATGGAAGCCCTGAGAACCCCCGATAGCCGATTCGATAACCTGCCCGGATACGATTTTGCTGCGCATTACCTGATGGTGGATAACAGCGAAGGCGGGGAATTGCGGGTGCACCATCTCGACGAGGGCCCGGCCGGTGCCGATCCGATACTGTTGCTGCATGGCGAGCCCTCCTGGTGTTATCTCTACCGGAAAATGATTCCGGTGCTGGTCGGCGCGGGTCATCGTATCATCGCCCCGGACCTGGTCGGTTTTGGGAAATCCGATAAACCAACCAATCGTGAAGATTACACCTACCAGCGCCATGTCGACTGGATGCAAGCCGTTGTGGAGCAGTTGGACCTAAATCGAACTACCCTGGTGTGCCAGGATTGGGGCGGCCTGATCGGACTGCGTCTGGTGGCCGAAAACCCGCAGCGGTTCGCTCGCGTGGTAGCCGCGAATACGATGCTGCCCACGGGTGACCACGATCCGGGCGAGGCCTTCCTTAGCTGGAAGAAGTTTTCCCAGGAGGTGCCGGAGTTTCCCACGGCCGGCGTTATCCAGGGCGGGACCACGACCGAATTATCCCAAGCCGTGCTGGATGGGTATGACGCGCCCTATCCGGAGGAACGCTACCAGTACTCTAACCACCTGATAACACAGAATTCAGAGCTTGCCAGATGATTCAAGACAAGACGCAGCCCGCAGATAATGGCCAGCCCTTTTCAAGGGTTGCAACGCCGTATTGGATCATCTGGCAAGCTCCCGTAGGGCGGGCCGATAAGCGGTCACCCGCGTCGTTGCGATTCTTGGCAAGGGCTGGCCATTCCCTGCGAATCGCGCCTGGCGGGCAACCGCTTCTCGGCTCGCTGAATCCTAAATTATCAGGTGGTTAGAGTACTAGGCCGGGGCGCGACAATTCCCCTTGCTGGTGCCAGTGACACCGGACGATCCGGCTGCAGCTAAAAACCGGGCCGCCTGGGGCGTGCTATCCCGCTGGGAGAAGCCGTTCCTCACCGCATTCAGTGACTCTGATCCGGTTACCGCAGGCGGTGACAAGCTCATGCAGAAGCTGATTCCGGGTACCCGGGGTCAGGCCCACACGATCATCGAGAATGGCGGTCACTTCCTGCAGGAAGACCAGGGCGAAAAGCTGGCGACGGTGGTTAACCGGTTTATTACCGATAATCCCTGATTTTCCGAGGCTGGCAGGTACGCTACCGGACCCATCTTAAAAGGTATTGCGAATCGTTCTCATTAGTATTATACTTTGCGTATCAGAGTGACAAGTGAGATCGATGCGATATGTATGTGTGTATCTGCAACAATGTAACAGACCGGGATATCCGCAAAGCAGCGCGTAATGGCGCAGCTAATGTGGCGGAATTGCGTGCCGAGCTGGGTGTGGCCAGTAGCTGTGGTTCATGTGCGGCGCAGGCTCAGGAAGTCATTAATGAGGTTCATTGCAAAGCGGGCTTCAATAGCCAGGACCTGTATTACGCAGCAAGTTGATCGCGCTCCTGTTAATGCCCAATCATCCAGCAAAGCCCGGTAACCATGCCGGGCTTTTTTGTTCAGGCGCTTGTTAACGCGTTGGTTAGCTGGTTCATCGGCTTTCGATTGAATGATTATCATCTGTACTATCTCATTGTTTTGACAGGATAAAACAATTGGATCAAACTGACGCTCTGACCCGTATCTGCGGGCGGAATAACTTATAATTTACGGGTTCCAGGGAGAACACAATGAAGGGTGACGCTAAAGTCATTAGCATGCTCAACAAGGTGCTTGGGAACGAACTGGTCGCGATTAACCAGTACTTCCTGCATTCACGGATGTACAAGGACTGGGGACTCAAGGAACTCGCGGAGTACGAGTACCATGAATCCATCGATGAAATGAAGCATGCGGATATGCTGATCGAGCGAATCCTGTTTCTTGAGGGCCTGCCCAATTTGCAGGAACTCGGCAAACTGCTGATCGGGGAAGATACCCGGGAAATGCTGGAATGTGACCTGAAAATCGAACTGCGGGCCATTCCGGATCTGCGCGAAGGTATTGCCTATTGTGAAACTATCCAGGATTACGTGAGCCGTGACCTGATGCAGAATATCCTGGAATCCGAGGAAGAGCATGTCGATTGGCTAGAAACCCAGCTAAGCCTGATCGACAAGGTAGGTATCGAGAATTACCTGCAGGCCAAGATGGCCGAGTAGTATCTAATAGGAGACTCGACTTTATTAAGACCCGTCTTTTTGGCGGGTTTTTTTATGTGGCATGGTTTTGGCTCTTCTTTAAACGCCGATCACTGGTATCTGCTCCAGATGCTTATGCCTGAAGCATATGCCGCGGCCGGGATTTACGCTACAGTAACAAGCTTTCTCTTTCACCGTTAACGGACCTAACTAGAGTCGCCATGCACCCGGAATCCTTGATCATCAATATGCTGCTGTTGCTGGCTGCAGCCGTATTCTTCGTCACGCTGTTTAATCGCCTTGGCCTCGGTTCTATCCTGGCCTACCTTATTACCGGCCTGCTGGTGGGTCCGGGGGTGCTGGGTTGGTATGACGATCCGGAATTGATCCTGCAGATTTCCGAGATTGGCATCGTGTTGTTCCTGTTTGTGATTGGCCTGGAGTTGGCGCCACAGCGGCTGTGGAAGATGCGCAAAGACGTATTTGGTGCGGGTTCCCTCCAACTGTTCGTCAGCGGGGCTATTATCGTCGGGATTAGCCTGGCTGCGGGTATTGTCTTCAATACTGCCCTGGTTGTCGGCGCGGCACTGGCACTGTCATCCACCGCCTTCGCGCTGCAATTGCTGGACGAGAATAACCAGCTGGGCAAGCCCAATGGTAAATTGAGTTTCGCAGTGTTGCTGTTCCAGGATGTTTCGGTGATTCCGCTGCTGGCTTTAATGCCGTTGCTGGCGGTGAGTAGCGCTTCATTGGAACACCATACGGGCTGGATGGACTTCGGCCTCGGGATGTTGATCATCGTTGGAATACTGGTCGCGGGTCGCTATTTGATTGACCCGGTATTGGCGTGGGTGGCGGGTAACGGCAGTAAGGAGATATTTACCGCCTTTGCCTTGCTGTTGGTACTGAGTGTTGCGGTGGCAATAGAGCATGCCGGGCTATCGATGGGTATGGGCGCCTTTATTGCGGGGGTGCTGTTAGCCGAATCGAATTATCGGCACCAGTTGGAGGCGGATATCGATCCCTTCAAGGGGTTGTTGCTGGGGCTGTTCTTTATCGCCGTTGGCATGTCCATGAACCTCAATGTGCTGGTGGACAACATTGGCTTGCTGCTGGTGCTGGCGGTGGGCCTGGTGATCGTCAAGGGCGGCGTATTATATGGGGTTGGCCGGCTGTTCAGTTTGAGCAACCGGGAAGCCCTTAAATTTGCGGTGATGCTGTCCCAGGGGGGGGAGTTTGCATTCGTGATATTCGCCCAGGCGGGTGCCCTGAACCTGTTAAGCCAGGAGTTGCGTGACCTGCTGGTCCTGGTGATCAGCTTTTCGATGGCGATGACGCCACTGCTGCTGATCATCACGCGGAGAATGTTCACGCGGCCGGTAGATCTCGAGGAGGGTATTGACGATGAGCAGTTGCCGCATGAGTCGGTGGCGGTGATTGCGGGGTTTGGTCGATTCGGGCAGATCGTCGGTCGTATCTTTACCATGCACCGGATTCCCTTTACCGCGCTCGACAAGAGCCCGGATAACATCACCTTTATGCAGCGCATGCGGCTCAAGATCTATTACGGCGATTGCACCCGGCGGGATATGCTGGAGAAAGCCAACATCGCCAAGGCCAAGGTGTTCGTGCTGGCGATTTCCGATATCCCGTCCTCCGTGAAGACCGCCGAACTGATCATCAAGCACTATCCGCACGTCGCACTGATCGTACGGGCAAAGAATCGGATGCATGCCTATAAGCTCATCAATATTGGTGTTAAGCACGTGTTTCGGGAAACCTTTGAATCCAGCCTGGAGGCGGCGCTGACGTCATTATTCGAATTGGGCTACCCGGATGGGCAGGCGATCGAAGCGGTCAAGTTGTTCCGGGAGCACGATATGCGGATGCTGGATCGCGCCGCGGCGCACTACCATGACGAGGGTAAGTTGACCGAGCTGGCCTTGCAGGGGCGTGCCGAGCTGGAGGAACTGTTCGAGCAGGATCTATGACCGAACAGGCCGCTGTAAAAAGACTATTATGCAAAATCTCCTTGAGCATTATAGCGATGGATGTATGATGGCGCACCTTTCTGAATGATCTGATTACGAGTGCCGACTGATATGAGCGAAGGCGAAAAGCTGCAAAAAATTCTGGCCAATGCGGGACTGGGTTCGCGCCGGGCGATGGAAGAATGGATTAAGCAGGGACGAATTCGAGTCGGTGACAGGACTGCGACACTCGGCGACCGGGCCGATACCACAGACAAGATCTTTGTCGATGGGCGCCCGTTAAAGATTTCCAGGACCCAGACCTATCAAACCCGCGTGCTGATTTATCACAAGCCGATAGGGGAGATCAGTTCGCGCAAGGATCCGGAAGGACGACCGAGCGTGTATGACCGGTTGCCTAAATTGGAGAACGAACGCTGGGTCAGCGTCGGGCGGCTGGATATCAATACCTCGGGCCTGCAGTTATTTACCACCGATGGTGAACTCGCCAATAAACTGATGCATCCCTCCAGCGGGGTCGATCGCGAGTATATGGTGCGGGTACTGGGTGAGGCCAGCCCTGATCAAATGGAGCGACTGCGCCAGGGTATCGAGCTTGAGGATGGCCCTGCGCATTTTACCGATATCATCGCCGGCAAAGGCGAGGGTGCGAATCGCTGGTATTATGTCTGTCTGATGGAGGGCCGCAATCGTGAAGTGCGCCGCCTCTGGGAATCCGAAGGTTTTAAAGTCAATCGGCTCAAGCGGGTGCGCTACGGACCTATCTTCATTCCTTCGCGCCTCAAGCAGGGCAATTGGGAGTTGTTGGAGCAGCCGGCAGTCAGTGCGCTATACCAGGCCGCCCTGCTGGAGCCAAGACAAGTGGCCCCGGCGAGCAGTGGGCAGCAGGAAAAAATGCAGCGCCAGAAAAACAAGCGTCCCAAAGCGGCGCCGCGTTCACGACGCAAATAGGCGTAGGCCAGCCTTGGCCCAATTCGGGATTGTTTCCCAGGAGTTGTTTCGGTGTAGAGTCTAAATGCTCGCGCCCCGAAAAGAACAGGACTGATTATTCGGCGCAGACCCGGTTACGACCTTCATTCTTGGCGATGTAGAGCGCCCGGTCGGCACGTTCAATCAATGAGCTGCCGGTATCGTCAGTGTCGAACGATGCAACGCCCAGACTGGTGGTTGCGGAAACTTCCAGACCATCGTATTCAAGCTGCAGTGTTTCAATCTTCTGGCGGATTTTTTCTGCCAGGAAGACCGCCTGTTCGGGTCCGGTCTTGTGCAGCATCAGGAGAAATTCTTCGCCGCCATAGCGAAATAACAGATCGGTCTTGCGAATGGCCTGCTGGATTTCCTTGACGGCGCGCTTCAGCACCATATCACCACAGGGATGGCCATAGTCGTCATTGATGCGCTTGAAGTGATCGAAGTCGATCATCACGACGGACAATGGAATCTCGTCACGTTTCGCAATATCTATTTCCCGGTGTAGCGCTGCCTCCAGGCCAATGCGATTGCCGCTGCCGGTAAGGGCGTCAGTAGTTGCTGCGCGTATCGCGGAACGATACCGGAGTGCATTGCGCAGCGGGTAGGGAATGCAGGAAAGCAGGTTCTCGATGCTCTGCAGGTCAGCTTCGGTAAAGCGCTTGTCGCGTGTGAATGCGATTGTACCCAGGTAGTCTTCGTCGATCTTCAGTTCATAGCTGACACGGTGCCGGCCCTTGGCGGAGGTTTCAAATTGGGCTTCGGTCTCGTTATGTTCGAACTGGATACCGTCGACCGGTACCAGCTCGTTTAATTCGTTGCTGAAGGTATTCAGGATATCTGACAACTCAAGGGAGGACTGCAGGTCGCGGAGCAGCCGAGTGAGCATTTGCAGCTCTTTAGACTTGTATTCGGTAGCCTGTACACGCGTGGGCGCCAAGCGGCTCGCGAGATCGTATACATTGGTATGTGGCATTACCTGGTCCATTTATTGCTCCCTTGGTGGTTCCGGCGTCAGTTTGCTGGGTTGTCGGCGTTTAATTAGCAGCGTTCCTTACAGCTAATGCCATTTCCGTGCCAACCCCAATAGCAGGCAATAAATACGTTATAAAACAGTCGGTTACATATGGCGTCAAATTTTGGTCGCCGATAACGGCAAGTTTGTTCCGGATCGCGACCGGCAGAGTGACAAAAAATTGTCGCTTGTTTCGGTGCTAATTACTCTGCTTCCCGAGCGCTGCCAGCGTAGCACACAAATTTATGCCTGGGCATTCAGGGATTGGCCTGTCACGCCCTGGCTTTGCGGTCCCATCAGGTACAGGTAAGTCGCCATGATCTGCTCCGGCGCCGGCCTTTCTTGCGGGTTTTCGCCCGGATAGGCCTGGGCTCGCATCCGGGTGCGGGTGCCGCCGGGATTAATGCAGTTGATGCGTGTCGTTGATACGCCCTCGAGTTCATCGGCCCAGGTTTGCATCATACCCTCGGTGGCGAACTTGGACACGGCATACGCGCCCCAATACGCACGACCGGCTCGACCGACACTCGACGTGGTGAAGACGACGCTCGCATCGCTGGATAGCTCCAGCAACGGTATTAGCGCCTGGGTCAGCAGAAATGGTGCATTCAGGTTGACCTGCAATACCTGCAGCCAGGTGGCTGGGTCGTAATTGGCCAGCGGGGTTCGTTGCCCGAGCAAGCCCGCGTTGTGCAGGATGCCATCCAGGCGACCGAATTCGGCGTCGATCGTGGCCCTGAGCTGCTCCATGTCCTCGGGTGTAGCTGATTCGAGGTCCAGTGGGATAATCGCCGCTGTTGGCTGGCCGGCTGCTTCTATTTGGTCATACACCGCTTCGAGCTTTTTGGCGGTGCGTCCCAGCAGCAGCACCGTGGCACCATGGGCCGCAAATGCCAGTGCTGCGGCGCGGCCAATGCCATCCCCGGCGCCGGTCACCAGGATTATCCGGCCTTTCAGCAGGTCGGCGGGGGTTTGGTAATCATGCAAGTTGATGTCCATAGGCTCAGGCTTCAGTAAAACGGGTAATGAGATCCAGCAGGTCGGTGGGCTGGTCTATTTGATAATCGGCATTCCAGGCGGCGGCGCTATCCTCCGCCTCAATATAACCATAACTGGCAGCAACGGTGTGCATTCCAGCAGCCTGGCCGGCTTCTATGTCGCGGAGATGGTCCCCTACATATACCGCCTGGGCGGGTGAGCAGTCGAGTAGCGTGGTTGCCAGCAGCATCGGTTCCGGGTGCGGCTTACGGTGGGTCACATCATCAGGACAGACCAGCACCGCGCAGGGTGGTTCAAATTCCATGAGTTCCATTAGCGGGGCGCTGAAACGCCGCGGTTTATTGGTTACGACGCCCCAGTGCATACCCACTTCGTTGATGCGAGCAATGACGTTGCGCATGCCGTTAAAAGGCCGGGTATGCTCGGCCAGGTTTTCGGCATAGAAATCCAGCAAACGATTGTACAGTGCAGCGTGCTCGCTGCTGCCGACGTCCGTCCCGAACCCCAGCGATACCAGCGCATTACCACCATTGGAAACCACGTTACGAAAGCTGTCGAAAGGCAGCGGCGCCTTGCCCTCGTCGATGAGCAGGAGATTGAGGGCGCCACCGAGATCCTCGGCGGTGTCGAGCAGGGTTCCATCGAGGTCGAAGAGTATGGCTTTGACTGCGGGCATATCTGGCTGCCAGTAATTATTCCGGTTTATGGGTGTGCATCAGGTAATTGACGTCGACATTGTCCGAGAGTTTGTAATGGCGGGTCAGCGGGTTATATACCATGCCGGTTATTTCGTTGACTTCAATCCCGGCATCCCGTGCCCACCCGGCGAGTTCCGATGGGCGGATAAACTTGCTGTATTCATGGGTGCCGCGCGGCAGCATGTTCAGTACATATTCCGCGCCGATAATGGCGAACAAATAAGATTTTGGGTTGCGATTGATGGTGGAGAAAAATAGCTCGCCACCGGGTTTGAGCATGTTGCTGCACGCCGCGATGATAGAGGACGGATCGGGCACGTGCTCCAGCATCTCCATGCAGGTGATTATATCGAACTGCTGGTCCGGATCGTCGCCCAGCTGCGCGGCGAGGTCTTCCGCGGCTATCTGCATATAGTCGACGTGGGTGCCGGTTTCCAGGCTGTGTAATTTGGCCACTGCGAGCGGGGTTTCGCCCAGGTCGATGCCG
>CAXMOT010000002.1:0-10751 GCA_964195105.1 uncultured Gemmatimonadales bacterium
ATGGCGGCATGCCAGTCATGCAGGTGCACGACATCGATATCGCCAAACTGCTTGTTTTTAAGCAGTTCAGCAACCACGGCGCAGAATAGCGCATATTTAGTCGCGTCAGTGGCAAACGGTCGCCCGGCACCATCGTCGCAATAGATATTACCGGCACCACAGGGGCTCAATTCGGGATGATCCACCACCCAGTGGGTTACCCCGGAATGCGGCGATGTCGCTGGCACCCGATAGAGCTCCGCGCCTAGCGTAACACCTCTGAAATTTACACAGATACTAGCCGTTTTCTCCGCACCGGGAAGCCGGGCGAGATTATGGTAAGACGGCATGATGACATCGACCCGACAGCCCTGTGCGGCCAGCGCTGGCGGCACGTCACGCACCACATCGCCAATACCACCGACCTTGCCCTTCGGCAGCGCGTCGTTCTCCGCGGCAACCATCACTATATTTAGTGCTTTACTCATACGCCTTATTCTTCCTCAAGCAATTGTAACATTCCGAAACTGGCGACATTCCAGCCACTCCAACATACCCCTATATAAACAGGCACTGGAAACTACCTTTCCGTCCATCGCCGGATTCCTGCCGGCGCACATTACTGTCCGGGATAATCTTCTTGTCGCCATTCCCGCGAATCGCTACATGGATGTAGCTTAGTAGAGCAACGCAGGAGCAGTTGCCGAGGCGGGAATCCAGGGCGACGAAGCCATGGCAGCAATATCTATATTAACAGTGGAAAAAACACCCCTATTTATAGCGTTTTTCATTCTTTCAGTTTGTTACTCAACTAATCACTCCGTAGCTCTCTGGATCCCCGCCTGCGCGGGGATGACGAGCTGGAAGTGAGTCTCAAACCTTCAAATTATCCACTTAACCCTTAATGTATAGAGCCAAACACCAACACCGTTCATTTACCGCGGACAGCAGTGTGCCGGCGTAGCTATGACGTTATTTTAGACCATGTCAGGTAATCACGTCAGGTTCAACGCGTCCGGTATGCCGCTCAAGCCCGATGATCTCTCGCGCTGCATCGACCAGGCTTGCCAGCGCCTGCTGCGGATCCTCGTCATGCGCCGCCGCGTCATCCCGGTGGCTTTCGATATATACCCGCAAGGTAGCGCCCTCGGTGCCTGTACCGGATAACCGATACACAATACGCCCGCCGCCGTCTGCAAATACCCGCACGCCCTGACCGCTGCTTTCGCTGCCATCCACAGGATCTGTGTAACTAAAATTATCCACCGACAAAATATCATGACCGGCAACATTGCTTCCGGCAAGGCTGGACAGGCGCGCTTGCAATTCGGCCATCATCGCATCAGCCTGGTCGGTCGGCAGCGCTTCATAATCATGACGGGTAAAGAAGGTTCGGCCATATTCAACCCAATGGGCACGCACGATCTGCTCCAGCGATTGTTTCCGGCTGGCAAGGACATTGAGCCAGAACAACACTGCCCACAAACCGTCTTTTTCGCGCACATGGTTAGAACCGGTACCGAAACTTTCCTCACCGCATAAGGTGATCTTGCCGGCGTCCAGCAGGTTGCCGAAGAATTTCCAACCGGTGGGAGTCTCAAAACAGGGTATTCCCAGCGCCTCGGCAACGCGATCTACCGCGCCGCTGGTAGGCATCGAACGGGCCACCCCGGCCAGGCCGTCCGCGTAACCCGGCACCAGGGTTGCGTTGGCGGCTAGTATCGCCAGGCTATCGCAGGGGTTCAGGTAGAATCCGGCGCCCAGAATCATGTTGCGATCCCCGTCACCATCCGATGCGGCACCAAAATCTGGCGGGTTAGCGCTGTTCATTTCATTAACCAGCACATGGGCATGCACGAGGTTCGGGTCGGGGTGACAACCACCGAAATCGGCCTCCGGCGTACCCCGCACCAGGGTATTTTGCGGCGCACCCAGGCGCTCACACAATATTGCCTTGGCATACGGCCCGGTCACGGCATGCATCGCATCGAAGCGCATCCGAAAATGATTCGACTGCAACAACGCGGCAATCCGGTCAAAATCAAACAGCGTCTCCATCAACTCGGCATAATCGGCGACCGGATCGATGACCTCAACCAGTAAACTACCGAGCTGCGAGGTACCCAGTGATTCGAGATCTACATCATCATGCGCCAGGATTTTGTAGCTACTGATTTCCTGGGTATGGGCATAGATCGCGTTGGTGATCTTCTCCGGTGCGGGACCGCCATTGCCAATATTGTACTTAATCCCGAAGTCTTCATCGGGGCCCGCCGGATTATGGCTGGCGGACAATACAATGCCACCGTAGGCGACGTGCTTGCGAATAACCGCCGACACCGCAGGAGTTGAGAGGATCCCGGCACGCCCCACTAACGCCCGGGTAAAGCCGTTGGCAGCAGCCATCTTGAGAATGACCTGGATGGCCTCCTTGTTGTAGTAACGACCATCCCCACCCACCACGAGGGTCTGCCCCTCGCGGCCTTCAAGGCTATCAAAAATAGACTGCACGAAATTTTCCAGATAGTGCTGTTGCTGGAAAACCCGCACCTTCTTGCGCAACCCGGAGGTGCCTGGCTTTTGACCGTCAAACGGCCGAGTACTGACTTCAGTTATCATAGCGGCTGTCCTAACGATTGAACGGACCCTGGTCCAGCATATCCGGCGTCACCAACACCAGCCCCTTTTCCGTCACCCGGAAACCACGCGCCCTGTCATCGTCGTGATTCACGCCGATTTCGATGTTTGGCGGGATTCGGCAATAGGCATCGATAATCGCCCGGTTAATCTTGCAGTTCCGACCGATATCCACGTCCGGCAGAATCACGGAGTCAGTCACTTCCGAATAGGAGTGCACATGTACACCGTTGAACAACACCGAACCCTTGACCGTGGAACCCGAAATAATGCACCCCCCGGACACCATGGAATCCACCGCCATGCCTTGCCGATTTGCCTCACTAAAGACAAATTTTGCCGGCGGCAGCTGTATCTGGCGAGTCAGGATGGGCCATTCCCTGTCATAGAGATTAAGCTCAGGCGTCACGGTAATCAGTTCCATGTTCGCCTCCCAAAACGCATCCAGGGTACCCACATCACGCCAGTAGGCCGGCTCACCGGTTTCCATATCGCGGAACGGATAGCAGAAGATGTCGTGATCCTTGATGATTCCGGGAATCAGGTTCTTACCAAAATCATGTTCTGAATCAGGGTTTTCGGCGTCCTTCTTCAGTTGCTCAAACAGGAAATCAGTATTGAATATATAGTTACCCATGGATGCGAGGGTCAAGGTAGGATCGCCCGGTAGCGGCGTTGGATGTTCCGGCTTCTCATCAAACCGCACCACGCGATTGTCCCCATCCACCGTCATCACCCCAAACTCCCCGGCGGCCTCCGCAATAGGAACCTCCAGGCAGGACACGGTCATGTCGGCGCCGGTTTCAACGTGATACGCCAGCATCTCTCCGTAATCCATTTTGTAGATATGGTCACCTGATAGAATCGCGACATATTTTGGCCGCTGCTCGTGAATGATATCCAGGTTCTGGTAGATGGCGTCGGCGGTCCCTTCATACCAGGCTTTTGAGGTGCGCTGTGACGCCGGCAATACATCGACGAACTCATTCAGTTCGGAACGGAAATCGGTCCAGCCATGCACCAGGTGTCGGATCAATGAGTGCGCCTTGTACTGGGTCAGCACGCCCACCCGACGAATACCGGAATTGATGCAATTCGACAGGGGGAAATCGATGATCCGGAATTTACCCCCGAAATAAACCGATGGCTTGGCCCGCCAGTCGGTGAGCTCGTATAAACGCGATCCCCTGCCACCGGCTAGTACCAGTGCCATAGTGTCCTTGGTCAGGCGACTAATATAACGTTGCTGCTTACTCATGATATTCCCTCTCTTATTGTGTTTTGTTTTCGTAATTGATTTACCTGGCTTTCCGCACCCATTGCAGAATCACCTCAGCCCAGGGGTTCCCTTACTCCTTCGCTTTACTGGCGCCCGTTTCTACGGGTATATCCCAGATCTCCTCTGCGTATTGCTGTATCGTCCGGTCGCTGGAGAAAAATCCGCTTGCGGCCGTATTCCTGATACTCATGCGTGTCCATTGCTGCCGATCCTGGTAGGCCCCGGCTGCCCGCGCCTGGGCATCGACGTAACTACGGAAATCAGCTGCCGTCACCCACTGGTCGTGGCGATCCCTGATCGAACAGCAAATAGTATCAAAGATACCCGGCTCCGATGCGTTGAAATGGCCGCCTTCCAGCAGGGACATCACCCGTTTGAAATCCGCATCCGCGTCGATAATGGCGCTGGGGTCATAGTCCTTACGCACCTCGACCACGGCGTCCGCATCAAGACCAAACAGGAAGAAATTCTCCTCACCGACCTGCTCCAGCATTTCGATATTTGCCCCATCCAGAGTACCAATGGTCATCGCGCCATTCATCATAAACTTCATATTTCCGGTACCCGACGCTTCCTTGCCGGCAGTCGAGACTTGCTCCGACAGGTCGGTCGCGGGACAGATAATCTCCATCGCCGTGACCCGGTAATTGGGCACGAATACCAGCTGCAAGCGTTCTTTAACGACAGGGTTGGCATCGATAACACTGGCGACGTTATTCACCAGTTTGATGATCATCTTGGCCATCGCGTACCCGGGCGCCGCCTTGCCGCCGATTAGCACCGACCGTGGCTGGACTTGATCTCCCTCACCACGCAGGATGCGGTCATACAGGTGGATCACATGCAGCACATTCAGCAGTTGGCGCTTGTATTCGTGGATCCGCTTCACCTGCACATCAAACATACTCTCAACATCAAACCGGACGCCGGTTTCCTGCTGAACAAAGTCGACCAGGCGTTGTTTATTCGCCTGTTTGATCGTGTGCCACTGTTCGCAAAAAGCGGGATCTTCTACCATCGGACCCAGACGCTCCAGCTGTTCGAGGTCGATAAGCCAATCGTCACCGATCGCGCGGTTAATATGCTCCCTGAGGCCCGGGTTACAATGCGCCAGCCAGCGCCGCTGGGTTACCCCATTGGTCTTGTTATTGAACTTGTCCGGCCACAGTTCGTACCAGTCCTTGAACAGGTCGCTCTTCAATAGCTTGGTGTGCAGCGCGGCAACACCGTTGACTGAAAAACTGCCTACCAGGGCCAGGTATGCCATACGTATCTGCGGATCATGGCCCTCCTCGATTAACGACATACGCCGCTGCCGCTCGTAGTCGCCCGGCCAGCGCTGTGAAATCTCCGTCAATAGCCGGCCATTTATTTCATAGATAATCTCCATCAGTCTCGGCAGCATATGGCTGAACAATTTCACCGACCAGCGCTCGAGTGCCTCTGGCAGCAATGTATGATTGGTATAGGCCATGCACTGGCTGGTAATTCCCCAGGCCTCATTCCAATCCATACCATGCTCGTCCATCAACAGGCGCATCAATTCCGCGACTGCGCAACTGGGGTGGGTATCGTTCAGCTGGAAGCAGTTTTTGGCGGCAAAGTTGCTAAAATCCTCACCGTGCTCTTCGACCCAACGGGCCAGGACATCCTGCAAGCTCGCTGATGCAAGAAAATACTGCTGGCGCAGGCGCAGCTGTTTGCCATTTTCGCTGGCGTCGTTGGGATACAACACCATAGTGATGTGTTCCGCCTCGTTCTTGGCCTCGACCGATTCGGGATAGCTGCCTGCATTAAACTCGCCAAGATCGAATTCTTCTGTCGCCGCGGCTTTCCACAGGCGCAGGGTATTCACGCAATTATTACGATACCCCGGCACCGGGATGTCGTAAGGCAATGCCAGCACGTCATGGGTGTTTAACCAACGGCTCGCCTTACCGTCATGCTCGGACTCCGTATGGCCATAGAACTTTACACGGCGGGTATCCTCGGCGCGCTCCATTTCCCAGGGGTTACCATCGCGTAGCCAATGATCGGGGTATTCAACCTGCTCGCCGCCCTCGATGGCCTGTCGAAACATGCCGTATTCATAGCGAATACCGTAACCGGTTACGGGCAGCTTAAGGCTGGCGCAGCTGTCGAGAAAACAGGCCGCCAAGCGCCCCAGGCCGCCATTTCCGAGACCCGCATCCTTCTCCTCATCCTCAGTATCTTCAAGGCTCATACCATAGCCTGCCAGCGCGGCCCGAATAGACTCTTCAAGATCGAGGTTGTAGACCGCATTAGTCAGGGAGCGACCCATCAGGAATTCGAGTGACAGGTAACTAACCCGCTTAACATCATCAGCTTTGTAACGCCGTTGGGTTTCCTTCCAATGCACAACCAGGCGATCCCGAACCAGCAACGCCAGGGCCTCATAGAGGTAGCTGGGAATGTGAGCATCTTCTCCCTGGGCCAGCGTGTAGGCGTAATGCTGGTAAAGACCCTGGGCGATGCTATGAGGGTCATTGCCGGGGCAGTATGCCGCGGGGATTAAGCCGTTATTTTCAATATCAGTCATAACATCCAATTAACAGTTAGTATTTCCTAGCAATTTAGATTCAACGGCAGCACGGCCTGTCGAGCTAATATTCACGCCTTGTCCTGACGCTTGTTATTGTTCTTGCCGGCGCGCCGACTGTAATACCAGCGCCTATTATACCAGCTACACCAGCGCCGATTTCTCCCGAGAAAGTGCCTCCAGGGGAGGTACAGTATCGCCATGCTCGGAAAACACAAAGCATGCCGTCGTCAACGCCGGCAGTTGATAGCTATCCCCGGGATTAATGTGCACCTGGCTCGCCCCCGATTCGGGGTTAGCGGTGTCCAGTATGAGACTCCACTCACCCGGGGACAGCACTTTAGGCAGATTAAATTCCACCGCATTCCGGCTGGCATTAAACAGGGCCAGCAGGGTGCGGGTCGGAAAATCAGGCGTCTTGCCGTGTGTAGCATAAATCGCATGGCCATCCAGCAGCAGGCCGAGAGTGGGCATTTCCCGTTCAGTCCATTGCCCATCAACCATACGCTCACCGTCCGCATTCAGCCATTCGATTTCTTTCAGCCCGGTAACACTGGAACAACCGTAACCGTGCACAAACTCCGGGCAGCGCAACTCGGGATAGGCCTTGCGCAACGCAATCAGTCGCTTCGCGAAGGTGAGCAACTGGTCGTCCTCGTCGCTAAGCTCCGACCAGTCCAGCCAACTGATTTCATTGTCCTGGCAATAGGCATTATTGTTGCCGCCCTGAGTGCGCCCCCGCTCGTCGCCCGCAAGCAGCATCGGGGTGCCCTGTGACAAGAATAACGTCGCCAACATGTTGCGGCGCTGGCGATTGCGCAACTCGTTGATCGCTGCATCATCGGTGCGGCCTTCGACGCCGTAATTATCGCTAAAATTAGCGCGATGGCCGTCGTTGTTGTTTTCACCATTGGCCTGGTTATGCCGCTTCTCGTAGGTCACGGTATCCAGCAGGGTAAAGCCATCATGGCTGGCAATACTGTTGATGCTCGCCCACGGCCCGCGGTGGGAATGTTCGAAGATATCGCTGGAGCCGTGCAAGCGCCGTGCGAATTCCGGCAAAATGCCATCCTCGCCACGCCAGAATGAGCGCGCCGCGTCCCGGTAACGATCGTTCCATTCACTCCAACCCGGCGGAAAATGGCCTAACTGGTAGCCGCCCGGGCCCACATCCCAGGGCTCGGCGATCAATTTGACGGGCGCTAACACCGGATCCTGGCTTATGGCATCGAAAAAACCGCTGCCGCGATCGAAGCCGGATTCCTCCCGGCCTAACGTGGTCGCGAGGTCAAACCGAAAGCCGTCGACATGCATATCGTTGACCCAGTAGCGCAGGCTATCCATCACCATTTGCAGAACTCGCGGGTGACTCAGGTTCACGGTATTCCCGCACCCCGTATCGTTAATGTAATAACGCTGGTCACGATGCGAAAGTCGGTAATAGGATGCGTTATCGATGCCGCGCAGACTGAGGGTCGGGCCCAGGTGGTCGCCTTCCGAGGTATGGTTGTAGACAACATCCAGCAACACTTCAATGCCCGCATCATGCAGGCGCCTTACCATCGACCTGAACTCGCCGAGGCTATCGCGGCTCGCGGCATACAACGGCATGGGCGCAAAGAAACCCAGGCTATTGTAACCCCAGTAATTGCGCAGACCCTTGTCGACCAGGAACGGCTCATCGGCAAAATAGTGCACCGGCATTAGTTCAACCGAGGTAATCCCCAGCGCCTTCAGGTATTCCACAACCTTGTCATTTGCGAGGCCGGCAAACGTGCCGCGCTCGGCAATCGGGACACCCTCATGGCGCATCGTAAAACCCCTGACATGGGTTTCGTAGATGACGGTTTCCGGCCAGCCTGTCCTTGGCGCGCGATCATTACCCCAGTCATAGGCGGGATCGACGACTACGCACTTTGGCATAACCTCGGCATTATCGCGTTGGTCCATGACCAGGTCCGCATCGTGGCCTTCACCCTTATAGGCCAAATTCAACAAGCTCGGGCGACAATCGCCATGCAACTGGCGGGCATAGGGATCGATTAACAATTTGTTGTGATTAAAACGGTGCCCCAGGTGGGGCTCATAGGGGCCGTAAACACGATAACCATACAGTTGCCCCGGATGGATGCGGGGCAGGTAACCATGCCACACCTGGTCGGTATTTTCCGGCAGGCTGTGGCGGCTGATCACAACGTCACCGCTGGCATCAAACAGGCATAATTCGACCTTGAGCGCGTTGGCGGAGAACAGTGCAAAGTTGACACCTTCACCGTCCCAGCTGGCACCCAGTGGATAGGGGTTACCCCGTTCCATTCTATCGCCCATTAGTGTCCTGTCCGATTAATTCGCATCATTTCAGAGCCGTCAGGATGCGTTGCTACAAGGCGCGTTCCGCAGGTAATATTGAGCATATTGGCAAGGGACGCAACACCGTAGCGGCGCATACTGAAGGCTCCCGAAGGGCGCGCCCTACAAGGCTTCTGGCTGTGTTGCGCCTTTTGGCAAGGACTAAGGCCATTCCCTTCAAGGCGCGCCTTCCCGGAAGCCTTGTATGGCACGCTGAATTTAATCGAATTAACCGGACAGGACACTAGCTACCCCGCTTCGAGCTGAAGGATCACCGCTGCCAATGGCGGCAGGCGCAGGCAAACCGAATTTTCCCGGCCGTGACTGGGCACCGCTTCGGCCCATGCGCCACCGGCATTACCCACATCACTGCCACCGTATACGGCACTGTCGGTATTGAGCAACTCACTGTAATAGCCAAGCGAAGGAACGCCCAGCCGATAAGCTTCATGGGGCACCGGTGTCATGTTAACCACCACCATCACCGGGGTGTTACTGTCGCCCTTACGAATAAACGCAAACACCGAATCATCTGCTGCATCGGACACGATCCATTCGAAGCCCGCGCCATCACAATCCAGTTGATAGAGTTCCGGCGTGCTGCAGTAGAGGTGATTCAGGTCCCTGACCAGGCTCTTCACGCCGGCGTGCATGGAATCGTCCAGCAAATGCCAATCCAGGCCGGTGTCGTGATTCCATTCCTTGCGTTGGCCAAATTCACAGCCCTGGAATAGCAGCTTCTTACCGGGATGCGCCCACATAAATCCGTAGTAAGCGCGTAAATTCGCAAACTGCTGCCAATTATCTCCCGGCATCTTCGATAATATCGAACCTTTACCATGCACGACTTCGTCATGACTTATCGGCAACACAAAATTCTCGCTGAACGCGTACACCATCCCGAACGTCATCTCGTTGTGATGATAACGCCGATGGATCGGGTCGTTCGACATGTAGCTCAATGTGTCGTTCATCCAGCCCATGTTCCATTTGAAGCCAAAGCCCAGGCCACCGGATTCCGTCGGTTGCGATACGCCCGGCCAGGAGGTTGATTCTTCCGCCAACGTCATGATGCCTTCATAACGACCGTAGCTACGGGTATTGAAATCTTTCAGGAACTCAACCGCTTCCAGGTTCTCCCGTCCCCCATGTACATTGGGGATCCATTCGCCTTCCTCGCGGCTGTAATCGAGGTACAACATCGACGCCACCGCATCGACGCGCAGGCCATCTATATGGTATTTGTCGAGCCAGAATAATGCGTTGGTCACCAGGTAGTTCTGCACCTCCTTACGCCCGTAGTTATAAATAAAGGTATTCCAGTCCGGGTGAAACCCCTGCCGCGGGTCCTCATGCTCGTAAAGGCCGGTGCCGTCAAAGCGGCCCAGGCCGTGCTCATCGTAAGGGAAGTGGCCGGGCACCCAGTCCATGATGACCCCGATCCCCTCTTGGTGACAGCGATCGATAAAGTAACGGCAGTCATCCGGTGGACCGAAACGACTAGTGGGCGCAAACATCCCGACTGGCTGGTAACCCCAGGAGCCGTCAAACGGGTATTCCGTGATCGGCATCGTCTCAATATGGGTAAAGCCCATCTCCTTGACGTAGGGAATCAGTTCATCCGCCAGTTCCCGGTAACTCAGGTAGCGATCGCCCTCTTCTGTTTTGCGGCGCCAGGAACCAAGATGCACTTCGTATACCGATATGGGTTTGTCACGCTGCTGGCGCGACTTGCGCTGTTCCATCCAGGCATTGTCTTGCCAGGTATAGGTGTCCTGCCGGACAACCAGCGAGGCTGTTTCCGGGGCACCCTGCATCGCGAACGCATAGGGATCTGCCTTCAACGGCAACAGTTCACCTTGCGGCCCACGAATTTCAAACTTGTAGTGTGCGCCGACACCGACATCCGGCAAAAATATTTCCCAAATCCCGCTGCCCAAATGCTTG
>CAXMOT010000003.1:0-18096 GCA_964195105.1 uncultured Gemmatimonadales bacterium
CGTAGCCGCGCAGGACACCAAACCGTTCACCGTGGGCTTCGCTGCCGAGACCCAGAATGTCGTTGCGTATGCCAAATCCAAGCTCAGCAAAAAAAACCTGGACCTGATCATCGCCAACGATGTATCTGCTGCCGATATCGGGTTCAATAGCGATAACAACGAAGTCACCCTGATCTGGCCCGACGGCCAGCTGGAAATGGCGAAAAACGCCAAGCGCAAACTGGCGCGGGAAATAGTCGATTTTGTCGCCCAACAGTGTCATCAATTCAACAAAGCGAAATATGGACAAACTACAGGTTAAGATTCTCGACCCCCGCATTGGTACTGACATTCCGTTACCCGAATACGCTACTCATGGCTCCGCCGGCATGGACCTGCGCGCCTGCGTGGATGAGCCCATCTCCATGGTCCCGGGGCAAACCACTCTGATTCCGACGGGCGTCTCTATTTACATCGCGAATCCCAATTTTGCCGCCATGTTACTGCCCCGCTCCGGATTGGGCCATAAACATGGCATCGTATTAGGCAACCTGGTCGGGCTCATTGATTCCGATTACCAGGGCCAGTTGATGGTTTCATGTTGGAATCGCGGCCAGACAGACTACACTATAGGGGTAGGCGAACGAATCGCCCAGATGGTTATCGTGCCCGTGGTGCAAACGGAATTTGAGATTGTAGAAGAGTTCCACCAGTCCGAGCGGGGCGCAGGCGGGTTTGGCCATACCGGCGCAAGCTAGCATATCGAGCAAGCATCAGGACATGTATTGTATTGTCTCAGGGGGACAGATTGGTTAATAAAATGAATCCATCGGCACCGGCTGATATACGCCGCGCGATTGAGCCGGACCAGAGCCTTTTCAAATACAGCCTGTTCACGTTGGTGGGCTCGCTCATCGGCGTAGCTGTGACCTCGCTACTGCTCTATATGCTGGTGATCAACGGCAGCAACCGACAGCTCACAGAAAGCGTATTCCAGGGTCATGCCCAGGCCTATGCTGACTTTTTTGATCATACCCTGGATACCTTGCAGGGACAGCTGGCGCATATCGGTGCGCGCGGCGAAGTGCCCTTGGCATTACAGAACCTGGAATACGCCAGGCTGACCCAGCTCGAACAATCGATAGGGGTTAACTTGCCGGACCTGATCAGCATCCAGCTATTGCCCTTCGGAGCTGCCAGCTTGCGCGCCAGTGAGGCCAAGCTGAGTTTTGCCGAGGTAGACATGATCAACCGGGCCGAGCGCGGCCAATCTGTTCCCGCAGAGGCGCTGGAACTGGACGAGCAACGCGTGCTGGTGCTGGTCGAAGTCGTACGATCACCGGCGACGGATGCGATCGTGGGCGTTATTTTTGTCAAATACAGCATCGAGCTACTCAAGAACCACCTGGATAGCTTCGACACCTCCGATGGCCCGATGCAACTGCAGCAGCTATTTCCCAAATCGCCGGCGCAAACCCTTCTGCAACATGGGCCGGCAATGGACTCTTTTCGCTCAACCGCTGAATACCGCTTGCGGAATCCAAACCTGCGCGTCAAATTCCAGCCCAGCGACAAGCTGGCCGCGGAGATTGCATTGCCGGGCCTGTTGTTCTGGTCGCCTATCGCGGTGGCACCCATTATCATTTTTCTGAGCGTCCTGATCGGTTACTTCCGCCTGCGCAATAGCATTCGGGCAGACGCTGTCGAATTGGTTAACTACTGCCGCAAATTGATTGCGGGCGGTGATGAGAGAGAACCCAGCTTCCACATCAACCTGTTTCACAGTATGGCGGCAACGCTCGCCTATACCGACCGGGAAAAACTACTCGACGAGACCGTAGCCGCGAAATCGCACATACGAGCGAAACACGACGAAGCCGAAGAGATCTTACCCGAGATGGAAGTAGAAGATTTCCTGGAGTCAGAACTCGAAGAGGAGCTGATTCTCGATCTTGACCTGGCGGGACTCAACAAGGAAACCTCGCAGCCGGAGGTTGAAGATAATGACCTGGTCGTCGATGACCTGGAGACCGGCCGGGATATTTTAGAGCACCCCCCTGGACGTGAAATTCCGCAGAGTATCTTTCGAGCCTATGACATTCGCGGCATCATGGATGAAACCCTGGACACTGACATCGCATTTCGCATTGGCCAGGCCGTGGGTACAGAAGCGAAGCTGAAGGGCGACGATACGGTCGTGGTCGGCGCTGATGGCCGCCTGTCCAGTCCGGAATTGGGTGCAGCCCTGATTCAGGGGTTGCGTGAAAGCGGTTGTGACGTGGTAAATATTGGGATGGTCCCCACCCCGCTGGTCTATTACGCGACCTGCGTTTTATCGACCAAATCCGGCGTAATGATCACCGGCAGCCATAATCCGGCCAACTACAACGGCTTCAAGATCGTACTGGGCGGTAACACGCTGGCGGAGGACGAAATCCAGGCACTGTACCGGCGCATCGTGAAGGGCGATTACAGCAAGGGACATGGCGACCTGGATAATGTGGATATTGTCGCCAACTACATCGAGACAATAACCAACGATGTCGCGCTCGCCAAGCCTATCAAGGTGGTGGTCGATTGCGGCAACGGCGTGGCCGGCGTGGTGGCGCCGGCGTTACTCGAGGCACTGGGCTGCGAGGTAGTACCGCTGTATTGCGAAATCGACGGTAACTTCCCCAATCACCACCCTGACCCCGGCAAGCCCGAGAACCTGCAGGACTTGATTGGCGCGGTCGCGGAGCATGACGCCGATTTGGGACTGGCATTTGACGGTGACGGCGATCGCATGGGCGTGGTCACCAATAAGGGCACGATCATTTACCCGGATCGACTGCTGATGCTGTTCGCCAAGGACGTTGCTTCGCGCAATCCGGGTGAAGACATCATTTATGATGTGAAGTGCTCACGCCGACTTGCAGGACTGATCAGTAATTATGGCGGCCGACCCATCATGTGGAAAACCGGTCACTCCCTGATCAAGGCAAAGATGCGCGAAACAGGCGCGTTACTGGCAGGCGAAATGAGCGGCCACATATTCTTTAAGGAACGCTGGTTTGGTTTTGATGACGGCGTCTATAGCGCCGCCCGATTGCTCGAGATTCTCGGCACCGAGGCACTGGATGCAGAGTCGGTATTCGAGTCCTTTCCAGACGACATCAGCACCCCTGAGATCAATATTGAAGTCGGCGATGAAAGCAAGTTCACGCTGGTTGAACAACTACTCGAAGCTGCCAAATTCGACGACGGCGAAATCTGTACGATCGATGGCCTGCGAGTCGATTTTGAAAGCGGCTGGGGACTGGTGAGAGCCTCGAACACGACGCCGGCGCTGGTGCTGCGCTTTGGCGCCGAAGATGAATCCGCGCTGGCGCAGATCCAGGACCGCTTCAAAACCGCACTGCTGGCAGTCGAGCCCAACCTGCCTATCCCTTTTTAAGCTGAATATAACGACCCTATGCCTGAGAGTAATACCGACTTACACCTGATCCCGCGGGTGCTGATCGAAGCACTGCCTTACATCCAGCGCTTCAGTGGCAAGACCATCGTCATCAAGTATGGTGGTAACGCAATGGTCGACAAAGCGCTAAAAAGCAGCTTTGCCCGGGATATCGTGCTGCTAAAACACGTCGGCATCAATCCAGTCATTGTGCACGGGGGTGGACCACAGATCGGCGAATTTATGGCCAAGCTGAACCTGGAATCCGAATTCGTCAATGGCATGCGGGTGACCGACAGCGCCACCATGGATGTCGTGGAAATGGTGCTCGGCGGGCTGGTAAATAAGGACATTGTGAGCCTGATCAACAGCCACGGCGGCAAGGCCGTCGGGCTGACCGGCAAAGACGGACATTTTATCCGCGCCAAAAAGTTGGCCGTCACGCGTAAAGCCCCCGAGCTGCAAGCGCCGGAAATTATCGATATCGGGCATGTGGGAGAAGTGGAATCCATCGACTCCAGTGTCCTCGACATGCTGGTCGGCAGCGACTTTATTCCCGTCATCGCGCCGATCGGCGTCGGCGCGGATAACTGCAGCTACAATATCAATGCGGACCTGGTTGCCGGCAAAGTCGCCGAGGAATTACACGCTGAGAAGCTTATCCTGTTGACCGACACTGCGGGCGTGAAAAACAAGCAGGGCGAAGTGCTTACCGGCCTCGATAGTGAAACCGTTAATGAATTGATCGAAGATGGCACCATCTATGGCGGCATGCTACCCAAGATTGGCTGCGCTCTCGAGGCGGTAGCGAATGGCGTCGTTAGCGCACACATCATTGATGGCCGCGTACCCCACGCAACCTTGCTGGAAGTGTTCACGGACAAGGGTGTGGGCACACTGATCCAAGACGCCATCGATGAGCCCTGAGTTGCATCGATCACACCCGCGCAGCGCTAAAACCAGGCATTTGTCGTCACCTATTCCCCTTCAATACAGTTGCCACTATGACCGATAAGCACCCACCGCTGTCCCGACGCGAGAGTATTCTGCAAGCCCTGGCGCACATGCTCGAAACCGAGGTTGGCAAACGCATCACCACCGCAGAGCTGGCGAAAGCGGTGGGGGTTTCCGAGGCGGCGCTGTACCGGCAATTTCCCAGCAAGGCAAACATGTACGAGGCATTGATCGAATTTGTCGAGGAGACCCTGTTCTCGCGTATTAATTTGATCGTGCATGAAGAACAACCAGCGATCGTGCGCTGCGGCAAGGCCCTGCAGTTATTCATAACCTTCGCCAGTAAAAATCCCGGACTGTGTCGGCTGCTTACCGGAGACGCCCTAACGGGTGAAAAGCAACGCCTGCGCAAGCGCACGGCGCAGGTATTTGATCGCCTTGAGACTCAGCTCAAGCAAATGCTACGTACGGCCGAAATTGATGAGGGATTGAAGATTACACATTCGATCAGCGCAACTGCAAACCTGCTGGTCGCGGCCGTCACCGGTCGCATGGTGCAATATGTTCACAGTGGTTTTGAGCGCCAGCCCAATACGCAATGGGAAGACCAATGGGCAATACTGGCGGACACTATTACTGCTCCCGCCGGGCAGCCCTAGCAGGCTGCCAGACCGGCTAACCGTCAGTACCTAGCAGGTATTTGATACGCTCGATATCGGCTTCGTACGCTGCATAAACCGTGTCTTTTTCGACGCGCTTCGCTTTGACCGCAACATTTGCGTCCTGCACCTTCTCTTCCAGGGTCGCCAGGGTTTCGATAATCGCTTCGGGAACGGCCCTCTCGGAGCGCTGCATTTGTGCAGCCTGGCCCTGCAACTCCCTCATCTTGGCCTGGTAGGATGCGATATTCCGATCCTGAATCCTGATGAAATTATCCAATTGCGTCAATTTTCGCTCGCGAGCACGCTCAACATCTGCCGGCGAACTGTAATATCTCAGCAACGCTTCATCCTTGGCGCGCTGCAGTTCGATCTCGTGACGCTCTTCGGCTTCCTTCAACATTTCAGCTGATTGTGCATCAAGAACGGACTTCGGTAATATCGTTTGGATCACCATCCCGCGCTCGTTTAACACCTCATAGCCGTTATCAACGAGCTCGGGCGGGATCGCGTAACCAATATGCACGCTACCACCGTCATCCTTGTAACGGTACATGTTAGCGAGCGCATCGGTGGCTCCCAGGGCAAATGTAAGGAATGCCGGGAGAATTATTCCAAGGCGACTCATGGCTGGTTTTTGTTTATACATTACTGACAATTAAGTTTTATTAATCCTATTGGAAGCGTTATTCCTCAGAATAGTTCAATACGCGAAAAATTCAATGCTCGCTTACTGCACAATCCCATAGCGAGACCGATAGTCCTCAATGCGCGTCAAGAGCGGCTCATTAGCTGCATCAAGCCCCAGGAACTCAATCAAATCGGCCAGCGTAATAATACTGACGACCGATTTACCAAACACCTGTTCAACTTCCTGTATCGCCGAAACGTCCCCGGCGCCGCGTTCCTGTCTGTCCAGGGCAATCACTACCCCGGCGAGCTGCGCTTGCTGTGCAGCAATAATCTGCATGGCTTCACGAATCGCAGTGCCGGCAGTGATGACATCGTCGATTATCAATATTCGACCATCCATAGCCGCCCCAACCAGCTGCCCCCCTTCCCCGTGATCCTTAACTTCCTTGCGGTTAAACACATAGGGAACGTCCCTGTGGTGATGATCACCCAGAGCAATGGCGGTGGCTACAGCGAGCGGAATACCTTTATAGGCAGGCCCGAACAGCACATCAAATTCAAGTTTCGAATGCTCAATCGCTGCCGCATAGAAACGCCCCAGCTGCGCCAGCGCGCTACCGGTATTGAACAGGCCAGCATTAAAAAAGTACGGACTGATGCGGCCCGACTTCAACTCAAATTCGCCAAACCGCAAAACTTGATGCGCGAGCGCGAACTCAATAAAGTGCTTCTGGTAATCTTGCATCGAGAATCATTCCGCCAGCGCTTGGCGTTGCAGCTCTGCCAACTCGGCAATTCCCTGCTCAGCCAATTTCAACATGGCGTCCAATTCCTCGCGGGCAAAGGTTTTACCCTCCGCCGTGCCCTGCACCTCGATGAACCCACCCTGGTCGGTCATGACAACATTCATGTCCGTCTCGGCGGATGAATCTTCCGCATAATCAAGATCGAGTACCGGCTCACCCTTATAGATGCCTACCGATACGGCAGCCACGAGCGAAATCATCGGATCGGTTTTGAGCTCTTTCTTGCGCTGCAGAGTACGCAGTGCATCGATCAACGCGACGCAACCGCCGGTAATAGCCGCCGTGCGGGTGCCACCATCGGCCTGAATCACGTCGCAATCGATGACAACTGTGTTTTCACCCAGGCGCTTGAGGTCAATCCCTGCACGCAGAGAGCGCCCAATCAGGCGTTGAATCTCGACGGTACGGCCGCCCTGTTTACCCCGCGCGGCTTCGCGCCCCATGCGGGATCCGGTCGAGCGCGGCAACATGCCATATTCCGCCGTCAACCAGCCCTTGCCGCTGCCTTTCAGGAACCGGGGCACGCCCGAATCAATCGTCGCTGTGCAGATCACTTTGGTGTCCCCGAACTCCACCAGCACTGAGCCTTCAGCATGCTTGGTATAGTTCCTGGTAATTTGGATAGGCCGTAATTGGCCGGCCATCCTTCCACTTGGTCGTATCATTGAGTTCCCGTTTCACTTAGCCGATAAAGTGCAGCATTATAGCTCTAGGGAACCTCTGAATAATACCTTTATGCCTCTGGCTTGCAGAGACTTGTTGGATTGCGGCGGCTTTGCGCAGCAATGTCCGGACCTTGGAAGCGAAGCCAACAAAGAGCCAACAAGTCTCTGAAAGCCCCATGGGGCGAGCCCTGCACGCTTCATCTGCGGCGTTGGAAGCCTTGCCAATGCAATGAGCATTGGCTGCAACTCCCGCCTTGCAGCTAAAACCCTCAGATCTCGCAGAGGTATAAAGTTATTGTTCAGAGGCTCCCCGATTGCCTGTATAATGCTGCAGCAATTTGAGGTGCTTTAAACTCTGGCCAGCACTTCCCATCCGACTCAAGCACACAGGTACGACTTATGATTTCGAGCATGACGGCTTTTGCTCGCCGCGAACTCCAAACCAGCTGGGGATCCCTCGTATGGGAAATCCGCTCGGTGAACCATCGCTATCTTGAACTACAATTCCGCTTGCCGGAAAACCTCCGTGACCTGGAACCCTTGCTCAGGGAACAACTGCGCAATGGCCTCAAGCGCGGCAAAGTCGAGTCCAATCTGTACTTTCGCAGTTCCAGCGAGGATGGTGGCGGGCTCAATCTCAACCGTGACCTGATCGCCAACTTGCAGGGAGCCCTGCAGGACATCGCTTCGCTGGTGCCTGGCGCTGCGCCCGCCAATCCGCTCGAAATTCTGCGCTGGCCAGGCGTCCTCGAAGCTGCAGAGCAGGATGTGGGCGACATTAAGGCATCCGCCATGACCCTGTATAGCGAAGCGCTGGCTCAGCTGACCGAAATGCGCGGCCAGGAAGGCAGCGCGCTGGGCAAACTGATCGAACAGCGCCTTACCGCGATCGAGCGGATTACTACCGAGTTTCGCAGCAAGCTCCCCACGATTATGGCGCAGTACGAAGCCCGCTTTCGTGCCAAGCTGGAGCAGACCAAAATTGAGTTTGAACCCGGTCGACTCGAGCAGGAATTAGTCGTATCGCTGCAAAAAGCAGATGTAGATGAGGAGCTGGATCGTCTCGAAACCCATATCGGGGAAGTGAAACGAACCCTGGCATCGGGTGGCGCGATTGGCAGGCGCCTCGACTTCCTGATGCAGGAACTGAATAGAGAGGCCAATACGCTCTCGTCAAAAGCCATTGATACCGATGCAACCCAGGCAGCCGTGGAGCTCAAGGTGTTGATCGAGCAAATGCGCGAACAAATCCAGAATATAGAATAATGAGAGGGTTATAATATTCGTATGGCTTTCCCGGGTTCTCTTTTTATCATCGCCGCAGCCTCTGGGGCCGGCAAAACCAGCCTCTTGAGATCGCTGGTCAGTGGCCTGGACAATGTCCAGGTGTCCGTTTCACACACCACGCGTGCCATGCGCGCCGGTGAGGAGGACGGCGTCCACTACCATTTCGTAACAGAAGCCGAGTTTGAAGAAATGGTGGAGGGCGGCAAATTCCTGGAGCAGGCAAACGTGTTCGGTAACTTGTATGGAACATCGCAACGCTGGGTTGAGGAAAAGCTTGCCAGCGGCACAGACATACTGTTGGAGATCGACTGGCAGGGCGCACAGCAGGTGCGCAGGCTGCTGCCGGACAGCGTGGGGATCTTCATTTTACCACCTTCAAGGGACACACTGCGGCAACGCCTCGAAGGCCGAGGCCAGGATGGTCCGGAAATCATCGCAGCGAGAATGGAAAAAGCCACCAATGAAATGTCCCATTATGCGGAGTTTGATTACCTGGTCATTAACGACGATTTTAACCACGCGCTGCTGGATCTCACCGCGATCATCCGGTCAACACGCCTGAAGAAAGCCCTAAACCGCCCGGAAGTGCAAAATTTGATCACTGAGCTCTTGTCATAAACCACTGTTTTTAAGTAGAATTGCCGGCCCTTTTTAAGTAGAATTGCCGGCCCTGCTCCAGAGCACGGTGCAGAACCCTAGTAAATCTTGTAAACCGAGAGCGCAAAATGGCACGAATTACCGTAGAAGATTGTTTAGATCACGTCGATAACCGCTTTGAGCTTGTAATGAAAGCGTCCAAGCGTGCGCGCCAGCTGGCTACCGGTGGCAAAGAGCCCATGGTCAAGGAAGAAAGTGACAAGGTGACGGTAATCGCATTGCGCGAAATCGCTGAGGGCCTCGTTACGGATGCCGTTTTGCAGAATCGCTTCGAGGAAGAAGAAACCTACGAGTTCACTTCTGCTAGCGACGCGGATGTCGAGGAAGATCTCGACGCTGCCGGTCTCGTTGAGGCTATCCTCGAGGGTAAGGAAGTAGCCGAAACTGAAGCAGTTGCCGACACCGAGGAAGAATCAGCAACCGGAGACGCCGTCGACACTGCCGATGCAGGCGAAGCAACGCCAGACGCCGAAGAGCCTAAAGAAGAACCTAAAGAAGAGTAATTTCCCGCCCAGGGTGGCCATGCGCCACCCTGCAATAACCGTGAAACATGGCAAAACCTGGCAACCTGCAATACTCGCCAGGCATACAAGTCAGGCCGATTTCATCGGCCCAGGCGGCACCCTTTCTGCGGTGCCCTTTACGAATAACATCTAAATCATTGAACCCCTTGAAAAGCCGGGCCCAAAAGCGTTCTAATGGGGATTAATTCACGCTCGCTTTGATTTTGCCCGGATACCCTTTGTTATCGATCTCGGAATTCTCTAACAAACTGTCAACCTACCTTGAACCCGGTCAGGTCAAGGCGGTTAATCGCGCCTATTATTATGCCGAGCAGGCCCATGATGGCCAATTGCGGCGTACCGGTCACCCCTATATCACGCACCCCCTCGCCGTCGCCAATATCCTCGCCGAGATGCGCATGGACCCCCAGAGCCTAATGGCAGCCATGCTGCATGACGTGATCGAGGATACCGGTGTGAGCAAGGAGGCCCTCGCTCGCCAATTCGAGGATTCCGTGGCGGACCTGGTCGACGGGGTGAGCAAATTGACCCACCTCGAGTTCGAAACTATTGCCGAGGCGCAGGCGGAGAACTTCCAGAAAATGGCGCTGGCGATGGCGGTGGACATTCGCGTTATCCTGATCAAACTGGCCGACCGACTTCACAACATGCGCACACTGGGCGCACTCAGCCACGAAAAGCGGCGCCGCATTGCACGCGAAACCCTCGACCTGTATGCCCCGATCGCGAATCGGCTGGGCATGAATAATCTACGGGTAGAACTCGAAGAACTTGGCTTCAAGGCGTTGCATCCGATGCGCTCCGAGCGAATTCTGCAGGCAGTCAAACGAGCAAGAGGTAACCGCCGTGAGATCGTCGTGCAAATCCAGACCACCCTGCAGGACTATCTGGGCGCCGAAGAACTGCCCGGGCGCGTCGTCGGGCGAGAGAAACATCTCAACAGTATTTACCAGAAAATGCGCCTGCAGCGAAAGTCCCTGAACAACATCATGGACGTCTACGCTTTTCGCATCATCACCAATAATGTCGACAACTGCTATCGCATTCTGGGAGCCGTACACAATCTATACAAGCCGGTGGAAGGGCGCTTCAAGGATTATATTGCGATCCCCAAGGCGAACGGTTACCAGTCCCTGCACACCACCTTGTTTGGCATGCACGGCGTCCCCATCGAGATCCAGATTCGTACCGAGGAGATGGAGGAGATGGCCAACGATGGCATCGCCGCGCACTGGCGTTACAAAAACGGCGAGGGCTCCGGCCGTTCCGATGCCCACGCCCGCCAATGGGTACAGGACCTGCTCGAAATGCAGCAACGGGCCGGCAATCCGCTGGAGTTTATCGAGAACGTCAAAACAGAGCTGTTTCCCCACGAAGTGTTCGTGTTCACCCCACAGGGCAAGATTCTCGGGTTGCCCTCCGGCGCCACCCCGGTTGATTTCGCCTACGCCGTGCACACCGATATCGGCAACACGTGTGTAGCGTGCCGCATTAACCGACGGCTCGCACCGTTGAGCACCGCCCTGCAGAGTGGCCAAACGGTGGAAATCATCACGGCCCCCAGCGCCCGCCCCAACCTGTCCTGGCTGAACTTCGTGCTCACCGGCAAGGCACGGAGCGGTATCCGGCATTTCCTCAAACTCCAGGAACGCTCGGAAGCGATCGAGCTTGGCAGGCGCCTGCTCAGCAGGGCACTACTTGACCTGCATACCGAACTGGACAAGATCGGCAAACACGAACTCAGCAAGGTCCTGAAGGCGACCAAGTGCGAGTCGGCTGACGACCTGTTTGCTGACATCGGGCTGGGCGACCGGATGGCGTATGCGATTGCCCGTCTGATGGTGGAATCCGGTGCGCTTACAGATCCCGCCAAAGCGGGTTCAAAAAAGGATTCTGGCAGCTTCTCAGTACAAGGCTCCGAGGGGCTGGTCCTGAATTTTGCCAAATGCTGTCACCCGATTCCCGGGGAATCGATCGTCGGCCATTTGAGTGTCGGTAAGGGCTTGGTGATTCACCGCGACAGCTGCCGGAACATCAAGAACATTCGCGACAACCCGGAGAAATGCGTACAGGTCAACTGGGACGAAGAAGTACAGGGCGAATTTACCGTGGCGCTGCGGGTAGAAGTCATCAACCAGCGTGGTGTGGTAGCAACGATAGCGACCCTGGTTACGGCCGCCGATGCCAATATTGAAAAAATCAGTATTGAGGAACGCGACGCTCGCCTCAGCCTGATCCACCTGGAAGTGTATATCAAGGACCGCCTGCACCTGGCCAGGGTGATGCGCAAGATTCGCAACAACAAAGCCGTGAATCGGATCTCGCGGGACCGCAGTTAAGGTCCGCGGCACATCGACCATCTTCACGCTTAACAAGCTCAAGCATAACCATGAGGGACAAATATGAGTAATCGCTCTGTAATTGAAACGCCAAACGCGCCCGCCGCTATTGGCACCTATTCTCAAGCCATCAAGATCGGAAATACCGCCTACCTGTCGGGCCAGATCCCGCTGGATCCGGCAACCATGGAGCTTGAGGAAGGCATCGAGCAGCAAATTAACCGCGTATTTACTAATCTCGCCGCGGTAGCCGAGGCGGCAGGCGGCAGTCTCAACGATATCGTTAAACTCAATATCTTCCTCACCGACCTGGGCCATTTCCCGACCGTTAATGAAATCATGGCACAGCATTTTGACCAGCCTTATCCGGCCCGTGCGGCGATCGGCGTGGCGGCCCTGCCCAAGGGTGCCGCAGTCGAGATGGATGCGATTCTGTCCCTGAGTGACTAGGGAACCTCTGATTAATACCTTGATGCCTCTGGCTTACAGAGACTTGCTGGATCGAGGCGGCTTTGCGCAGCAATGTCTAGACCTTGGAAGCGAAGCCAACAAAGAGCCAGCAAGTCTCTGTAAGCCCCATGGGGCGAGGCCTGAAGGCTTCATCTACAGTGTAGGAAGCTTTGCCAATGCAATAAGCATTGGCGGCAGCTCCCGCCTTGCAGCTAAAACCTTCAGGTCTCGCAGAGGTATTAAGTTATTAATCAGAGGCTCCCTTTCCGGCGCTCGCTGCCTGCCACACATGAGCCGGATTGCCAGATCTACGAGGGTAACATGACGTACAACGCATCGCTGCCAACGACAATGCGGCCTTTGACTGCCAATGCCTGAGTCCGCTCCTCTCGACCAGAGCCCGGTCACCGAACTGAAAGGCGTTGGCGCCGCGCTGGCACAGCGCCTGGCGCGGCTCGATATTGTCACGCTTCAGGATCTGCTGTTTCACTTACCGGCCCGCTACCAGGATCGCTCCCGTGTCACTCCCATTGGCATGTTGCGGGAGGGAATGGAGGTCGTCGTGGAAGGCAAGGTCGCACTCTGCGATGTGGTATTGGGACGTCGACGCAGCTTGCTATGCAAGATAGCGGACGGTACCGGGATTGTCGGGGCGCGGTTTTTCTACTTTAACGCGGCGCAGCGTCAACAGCTGCAGCGCGACCGGAGTATCCGCTGCTTCGGAGAGGTGCGCCGCGGCGCCTCCGGCCTGGAGTTATATCATCCGGAGTACCGGGTCGCCGGTGAAGCCCTGCCCGAGCGTGAACAAACCCTCACACCGGTATACCCGACCACCGAAGGCCTTGGCCAGCCACGATTAAGACAGCTATTGGAACAGGCATTGCAGCTACTCAGCACCGACCGCTCGTTGCGGGAACTGCTGCCCAACTCAATCGAACTGCCTTATCGCGGCGGCAGCCTGTCTGAGGTGCTGCAGTTCCTGCACAAACCGCCGGCAGCCTCGATAGCGCCGACTGACCTGGAGTTGCTCACGCAACACCTGCACCCTGCACAACGGCAGTTGGCCTTCGAGGAGCTGGTCGCTCATCAACTGAGCTTGTTGCAACTGCGTGACAGCAAAAAGCTGCTCACGGCCCCCGAGTTGGCCGACAGCGAGACATTGCGTAACCGGTTCCTGGAACAGCTGCCATTCCAGCTGACCGCCGCACAAACGCGGGTCGCCGCCGAGATCAGCGACGATCTGGCTAAAGCTCACCCCATGTTGCGCCTGGTGCAGGGTGATGTGGGTTCGGGCAAGACCGTTGTTGCGGCCCTGGCTGCCCTGCAGGCCATCGGCGCGGGTTTCCAGGTAGCGATTATGGCGCCGACCGAAATTCTTGCGGAACAACACCTGCACAGCTTTCGCGAGTGGCTGTCACCGCTGGACATCGAGATTTGCTGGTTAACCGGTCGCCTGAAAAAGGCACAGGCCGAGCAGGCCATCGAACAAATAGGCAACGGCAAGGCGAGGATCGCAATCGGCACCCATGCCTTGTTTCAGGAGCGCGTGAGTTTTGCAGACCTGGGCCTGGTGATCATCGACGAGCAACACCGCTTTGGCGTGCACCAGCGCCTGGCGTTGCGCGAAAAGGGTGAGAAGGCGCGGCGTCAACCGCATCAGCTGATCATGACCGCGACACCGATTCCGCGCACCCTGACGATGAGCGCCTATGCCGACCTCGACTGCTCGGTCATCGATGAACTGCCACCGGGCCGGTCACCCATAGAAACCGTCGTCGTAGGTAACCACCGCCGTGACGAAGTGGTCGACCGGGTGCAACGAATATGCGCGAAGAAAAGCCAGGCCTATTGGGTCTGCACCCTGATCGAGGAATCTGAAGCGTTACAATGTGAAGCAGCAGAAATCACCGCCGCCAATCTCAGCGAGCGCCTGCCCAACCTGAACATAGGGCTGGTGCATGGGCGACTCAAGGGCGACCAGAAAGCCATGGTGATGCAGGCGTTCAAGGCCGGCGACATCGATATGCTGGTTGCAACCACGGTTATTGAAGTCGGCGTCGATGTCCCCAATGCCACGCTGATGATCGTTGAGAACCCGGAACGGTTGGGACTCGCGCAACTGCATCAATTGCGGGGCCGGATTGGCCGCGGCGCCCAGCAGGGCTACTGTGTCCTCATGTACCAGCCAGAATTAAGTCAACTCGCCAAGCGCCGGCTGGCCATTCTGCGCGACCACCAGGACGGTTTCGTGATCGCGGAGAAAGACCTTGAAATACGGGGTCCTGGCGAGGTCCTGGGTACCCGCCAGGCAGGCCTGATGCGCTTTAAAATTGCCGATCTGGATCGCGACAAGGGCCTGCTGGTTCGGGCTCGCCAGTGTGCCCTGGCATGTTTAGGCAGCGACCCGGCAGCAAGTGCGGCGCTCATCGCTCGCTGGCTCGGCAAGAACAGTGAGTACGGGCAGGTATAAGGTGCGATAATGATGTGCATAGCCCTGACCTTTTACCAGGAGCCTGTCGGGTTTAGGTGATCGTAGCGAGGGAAAGTCCGGTTTGAGACAGATGTTTCGATTCTTTGAGGAGAATAGCCCGCTATTTGACGAGAATAATCGATAAACTTGACCAAATTCGGCTTTTCCGCAGTAGATTAACCCTAAATCCGACAGGCTCCTAGCAGACTGCTAGACTATAATAATACTTACCAAGACATGACACAGGGAACTTGCGAAAAACCCATGGCAATACCTCTATCTGTAGCTAAGGTGCTGGACGATCTGGGTATCGAATACCAGATCGAAGCGCCGGCTGACAGTTCATCGGACGAGTGCTCATCGACCAGCCAACCCGATCAACCACCTTCAATGCGCGTACAGAGCGCCTTGCTGCTGTTGTTACGCTCCGATTCGGATACCCTGCAGGTATTGTGTTCCGACAAGGCGCTGCTGGATCTCGACGCATTATCGGCCGGCAGCAACGCTCAATATCTCGCCGCCAACGGCGGGTTTGTCAGCGACCTGTTGCAGGCAATGGGCCTTGATGTATTGCCCTCCATTCCCCAATTAAGCACTTTCAGCACATTGGTTGACCGCAACCTGCTGGACGCAGAGCAGGTTTACCTGCGCAGCGGCTTTGGCAGCCAGGTTGTCATCCTCGATGCGCCAGGGTTCGCCAAATTAGTGCAGCACCTTGAAGTCACGGACTGTGCCACGCCGCTCCATGACATCCGCCCGCGCCTGAATGACGCCTCCAATGACCGCGAGGAACTTGACGATGCGGTACGCAATTACACATCGCACCGGATCCAGAAGACCTTGACCGAAACCCTGGAGATACCACCGCTGTCCGACACCACTCGGCGCATCATTGCCCTGAGCGCCAACCCTGATGCCGATGCTGGTGAACTGGTCGAAATCGTCGAGGTCGACCCTGGCCTTTCCGCACAGGTTGTCGGCTGGGCGGCGTCTCCCTATTATTCTGCTCCGGGCACAATCAAGTCCATTCATGATGCGATTGTGCGCGTGCTTGGATTCGACCTGGTGATGAACCTCGCGCTCGGCCTGTCACTCGGCAGTGTTTTAAAGGTACCGGCGGAATGCTCAGGTGGTGTCACGCCTTATTGGCGCCAATCCGTCTATTGCGCGCTGACCATGGAAAAGCTCAACCAATGCCTGCCCGCTGCCAAGCGTGGAGTTCCCGGCATGGCCTACCTGACCGGGCTGCTTAGTAATTTTGGATGCCTCATCCTGGCCCACGTATTCGATAGTCACTTCGCAACGGTGTACCGTTACCAGGCAGTTAATCGCCACGTCAGTCATATGCATATCGAGCATTTCCTGCTCGGAGTGACACGCGACCAGATGTGCGGACAGTTAATGGCGGCCTGGAACTTGCCCACAAGCGTCTCGAATGCGCTGCGCTTCCAGCAGTCGCCAGACTACCAGGGCGAAGGAGCCGTGTACGCCAATTTATGCTTCGTCGCCAGGCGCTTGCTGGCAGCGGAAGGAATAGACAACCTGGTCCCGCAGCCCATACCCGCGGCGGCATACGAGAGACTCGAGCTCGACCCGGCCGATGCAGAGCTAATCACCACCGGCATGCTCGCCATCTCGGACGAAGTAGATCGCATTGTTTCCATGTTTCCCGATTGATGGCGCAGCCCTCGACTCAGTATAATCAACCGCGGCTAGCGCAACGCCACTTTTTACGAATCCGACCATAACATGCCCATCATATCTTCATTGAATTCCCAGCTGGCCGACTATGGCCGCCTAATGCGCATTGACAAACCCATCGGTATCTACCTGCTGTTATGGCCCACCCTTTGGGCCCTGTGGATCGCGGCCGAGGGATTTCCTGACCAGCACCTGTTGCTGATCTTTGTACTCGGCACCTTCCTGATGCGCTCGGCAGGTTGCGTCATCAATGACCTTGCCGACAGGCGTTTAGATGCCCACGTAGAGCGCACCCGGGATCGCCCAATCGCCACAGGACGAGTCTCGAAGCTCGAAGCCGTCGCACTGTTCCTGGTGCTGGTCTGTATCGCCTTCTACCTGGTATTACTCACCAACACCCTGACGATCTCCTTCGCCGCCATTGCCCTGGCCATCGCTGCCTTGTACCCGTTTATGAAACGCCTGACCTATTTGCCGCAGGCAGTATTGGGTGTTGCGTTCTCAATGGGAATCCCGATGGCGTTTGCGGCGCAAACAAACACCGTACCGAGCGTTGCATGGCTGCTGTTCAGTGCCAATGTGCTGTGGACGGTGATGTACGACACCTTTTATGCGATGGTTGATCGCGACGACGACCTCAAACTGGGCGTCAAGTCGAGTGCGATCCTGTTCGGGGATATGGACAAGCTGATGACCGGCCTGCTGCAACTGCTGGTGCTGTTGAGCCTGGCTGCGGTCGGGTATCGGTTAAACCTGGATCATTGGTATTTCGCCGCGTTGGGCTTTGCCGCGGTGTTCTTCGGCTACCAGCAGTACCTGATCAAGGATCGGTTCCGCGTCTTGTGCTTCAATGCGTTCCTGAACAATCACTGGGTTGGCCTGGTGATTTTTGTCGGCATCCTGCTCAGTTACGGCTACCGCTAGAGAAGCGGTTTCCCTGGCTCTGTGGAGACAACCCTTGCAGAGGGGCTGGACCATGCAGGCTACTCTTCGAGCTTGATATCAACCATCAGTTCGTTGGCCAGGTGCTCCAGTTCATCCTGAAGCCCGGCGAGCGATACCGCGCGAGGAATACGCACCACCGCATTGGCAATAAACAGCTCCTCTCCTGACATCGACGCACTCTGGCATTCGGTGCTGAGCTCTTCAACATTGACCTGGTGATTGGCGAAGATCTGCGTGATATCCCGCACGATTCCCGGGCGATCCTGCCCCACCAGCTCAAGAGTAAACTCTCGATCATCAGCTCCCTGGCCGCCCGCCGCGGCGCTTAACTCGGCAACGACCTGCAAACCCGTTTCCTTGAGGGCGCTCAAATCCGCCAGCAACCCGACCGCGTTAGCGGTGGGCACCTCGAGTAGCAATATGCCAGCAAACTTGCCCGCCAATGAAGACATGCTGCTCTCGACCCAATTACCCTCATGCGCCGCGACCACCTGGGATAACGATTCCACGATGCCCGGCCGATCTTCGCCGATCACTGTTAAGACTACTGCACTCGTCATATTACGCTCTCCTTGTGGCTAGCTAATCGTA
>CAXMOT010000004.1:0-10009 GCA_964195105.1 uncultured Gemmatimonadales bacterium
CCAGGTTTTTAACGGTGAGACGTTGCTGGATGAACATGCCGTCATCATCCAGGACGGCATGATTATCGATGTCATGCCGCAAAGCCAGCTGCCAGCGGATGTAGAAATAAGCCATGACCTGAAGGGCAATTGCCTGGTGCCGGGTTTTATCGATCTGCAGGTGAATGGTGGAGGTGGCGTGATGTTTAATAGCGCCCCAACAGTCGATGCGATCCGCACGATAGGCGAAGCTCATCGTCGCTATGGCACCACAGGATTTCTACCAACCCTGATTACCGACAGTTTCGACGTGATGCGCCAGGCCATCGCTGCCGTTGCGCAAGCGATAAAGGAAGGCGTTCCCGGCGTGTTGGGTATTCACATGGAGGGCCCGTTCCTCAACGTTGAACGCAAGGGTGCCCATGATGCTGATAAGTTCTGCGTTATCGATGAACAGGGCTTCGACATTATCACCTCATTAGGCGCCGGCAAAACCCTGGTTACGATTGCGCCCGAGTTGACCACACCGGACATGATCGAACGAATTGCCGCTGAAGACGTAGTTATCTGCGTGGGCCATAGTGCGGCTAACTATGATCAGGCTCGAGAGGCACTGGCCGCGGGTGCCACGGGCTTTACCCACCTGTATAACGCCATGACGCCATTGGGAAATCGCGAGCCGGGCATCGTGGGTGCAGCCCTCGAGGACGACGCAAGCTGGTTTGGCATCATTGCCGATGGCTACCATATGCACCCGGCCTGCTTCCAGGTTGCCATTGCCGCCAAGCAGCGAGGCGGCGCCGTTCTGGTCACCGATGCCATGTCGACCGTTGGTGCGGCTGAAAAATCCTTTGTACTGGATGGTGAAACCATTTATGCCATCGATGGCCGTTGTGCCAATGCCGCAGGCGCCTTGGCAGGCTCAGACCTGGACATGATTTCGGCGGTCAATAACGCCGCCAGGTTCGCCCGCATTGACTGGCTGGAAGCCGTGCGAATGGCATCGCTGTACCCGGCGCAGGCATTAGGGGTCGCGGACCGCTTGGGCTATATCAAGCCCGGCTATACCGCCAATTTTGTCGCGCTGGACGAACAGCGCGATGTAACTAACACCTGGATTAACGGAAACATTCGTTAACCGCAACGAAACAAGGGCTTTACTATGGAAGTTATTATTCTGGACAGTGCCGACGGCGTGGCGCAATTGGGCGCACAGCAAATCTGCGAACTGGTTGAAAAGAAACCGGCGGCCGTATTGGGCCTGGCGACGGGCAGTACGCCGATCGCCATGTATCAGCAGTTGATCAAGCTGCACCAGCAACGGGGCGTTAGCTTTCGCGACGTGACCAGCTTTAATCTCGATGAATATATCGGTATTGACCCGGAAAACCCGCAGAGTTACCGCTTCTTTATGAAACGAGAGCTATTTGACGCGATTGATATCGACCAGGCAAATACCCATCTGCCCACCTGTGAGGTTGGGGTTAATCCCCGCCTCGTGGGCGCCGCCTACGAGCAGGCCATTGCGGATGCCGGCGGTATCGACCTGCAGTTACTGGGTATTGGCACTAACGGCCATATTGGTTTTAACGAACCAACCTCCAGCTTGTCATCCAGGACCCGGGTTAAAACCCTGACTCAAACCACAGTGAGCGATAACAGCCGCCTGTTTGAGGAAGGTGAGTTCCAGCCCCATTTGGCCATGACCATGGGGATCGGCACCATACTCGACGCGCGCCATGTGATATTGCTGGCCACCGGTGAAGCCAAGGCCGAAGCCGTGCGCAATACGGTCGAAGGGGCCTTGTCGGCCATGTGCCCCGCGTCGGTGCTGCAGATGCACCAGCGCGCCACTATTATCATCGACAGGGCCGCGGCTTCACAGCTGGAGCAACTGGATTATTACACCTGGGCACGTAGCGAAAACGCGCCGTTGGTTGAACGCTACGGTAATTTTTACGAAATTAAACGCTAACGAGAGGCCCCTCGGCGCTTAGCATCCTGTTAGGGGGAGATTCTTTAACCCTGCAGCAAGCCATAGCAAACGAGCGGGAGCGACTCGGCGATGGACGTGTCTGCGCTTCCTCTCGATTTCCAGGGCCAAAAGTCATGGTGTTAGATCGCGGTAACATCACTCTGCCCGCCACCCTGGCTGTACGGAAGATAGAATTCGATCAGGCGTGCCTCGTAGTTATGCTGGTCAAAGCTGGTTTTAACAAAACCAGGCTCAGCGATAACTGCCTCATACCAGCGGTGGTAGCGCGACCAGCTATCTCCATTCGTCGGTAATTTAAAACCGCGGTAATGCCCCAGCAGAAGATTGATTCGGTGGGCGAAGGGAGCGAAGGCAATATCGACGGCACCGAACTGAGGCCCCATAAAGAACGGGCCTTGATCAGGCATGGCCCGGGTAAAAAGCTCAATGCCTTCCAGCATCTTCGTCCTGGCCGCATCGCGGGCTTCGCCGGGCTGGTCGGCTTTCAAAAAACGGTAGAAATAGGGGATGATTTTCGTTGAAACAACGTCCATCCAATATTTTGCTTCGGCTTTTTGTTGCGGGCTTTCGGGAAAAATCGCCGCGCCTTCGTTTGGGTAGTAATCGTCAATGAATTCGATGATGCGTAAAGAGTCGGTTACCGTCGATATTTCGTTTTCCCTGGACGCAACTTCAATCACGGGAACCTGCCCTCCACCGCGTGAGATGTTCAACCAGGCGGGTGTCTTGTCGTAAGGGTCTATTTCAATATACTCGATGCTGACGTCTTTTTGCAGCAGTGACAACCAGGCTCGCTGGGCGAAGGGGCAATACCAGGCACTATAAAGTTTCATGACATCCGGTTCAGGAAGCTCGTCGCCTATCCAGACACCGGCAGGATTACCGCCCTCCGGACTTTTGGTGAATGCCGTGAGGCGGGTGAGTGTGCCTGAATTCATGTAAATCTCCCTGGAGACGAGTAAGCGATGTGACAAATATAGCCTGTTCTAAATAATGTATAAATAGTCTAAAATGCACATTACATACCCAAAAATGCACATCGTGGAATATGAACTGGAACGATCTAAAATATTTCCTGGCTTTGTCGCGGGAAGGTTCGGTGAGTGGCGCGGGCAGGGCGCTGGGCGTAAAGCACACGACGGTGGCCCGCCGTATCCAGGCGCTGGAGCAACACCTGGGTACTCGCCTGTTTGACCGTTCCCGCAACGGATATTCAATGACCCAGGCCGCTGAGAACCTGTTCGATGATGTCCGAAAACTGGAAGAGAATATACATCAGTTCGATCGCCAGGCCTCTGACCAGGATGCAGCGCTGGCCGGGCCATTAAAATTAACTGTGGCGACGGAATTGGCAAATCGGTTGATTATTCCGGAAATAGGGGGATTCTTTACCACCTATCCAAATATCGACATGCAACTTTTGATGACGCAAGGCCTGGTTGATCTCGCGGCGATGGAAGCGGATCTCGCTATCCGCATGACCCCGAATCCGCCAGACTACCTGGTGGGTCGAGAGTTAATGAAGTTACGCCATGGTATCTATGGAACCAGGGGCGTTTTGGACAACCTCGCTGAACCCGTTAATGTCATACTGTTTCGAGATGAGAACGAGCATCCATCGTGGGTGACCGATCATTTCGACAACGTCAAGGTCGTGTTGCGAGTTGACGATGTCGGCTCTATGGCAGTGGCCACGAAGAACGGTTTTGGGATAGCAAAAATGCCGTGCTTTATCGGCGATACGGAACCCACTCTACGGCGCCTGGATCTGGATATTGAATTCTCCAAATGGGGCGTGTGGATCCTTAGTCATGTCGACTTACGCGCAACGGCCAGGGTCAGGGCGTGTAAGGAATACCTCGAGGATATACTGGAGAGTAAAAGGCCGCTCATACAGGGCGATAACTCCAGGTATTAGTATTAGTCGTGGGGTTGTGGGCCCAAAGTAATCGAGGCGGTATTCACCAGGATTTAGTAATCTCCAATTAGGAGAGCAGGGCTTACCCCAACCAGTTTGGGCCAATGACGGCGGAAACCGTACGTTCCTACGGTGAGCGTTCCAAATCACCAGAACAACTGGCGAGTTATCACAGCCGCCAAAATGCAAGGGTAGACTGATCATGACCGATACGTATGACGTTGTAATAGTGGGTGGCGGAAACGCAGGTTTTGGAGTTTCGGCAATCGCCCACGAGGCGGGTAAGAAGATCGCGTTCGTGGAAGAAAGGGATTTCGGGGGTACTTGTCCAAACCGGGGGTGCACGCCAAAAAAGGTTCTTGTCGCCGCGGCCCATGCACTCCATGAGATCGAAACCGCCGCCGCCCATTGCATCGATGTTGGCAAACCGACACTCGACTGGTCTGGACTGATACAGCGAGAAAAGGAGATGGTCAGCTTTGTTCCGGATGCTATGGCAAGCGCTGCCGAGAAACGCGGCAAGGTATTCAGGGGTTCGGCCAGGTTCGTCTCTCCTAATGCGGTGGAAGTGAATGGGACGGTACTGGAGGGCGAGAACATTGTAATCGCAACGGGATCGAAATCGCGCCCATTGCCGATTCCTGGAAACGAGTTCATGATCACCTCCGACGATATATTGTCCGACGAGGAACAACCTGGAGAGGTCGTTTTCATCGGCGGAGGCGTTATCGCCATGGAATTTAGTCACGTCTATGCCCGCGCGGGGACCCGGGTCACCATCCTGGAGGTGATGCCCAGGTTGTTGCCGCGCATGGAGGCCGATGCTGTCGCCGCTGTCCAGGCCGAAAGTGAACGGATCGGCGTGATCGTAAAAACCAGCGTTAATGTTAAGGAGATTACGCAGGCCAACGGCCGGTATCGGGTGGCTTATGAACACGATGGGCAAGAGCACCAGGTGGAGGCCGACCGGATTGTTAATGGCGCGGGACGCATTGCCAACGTGGATGCGCTTGATCTTGATGCAGGGAACGTAAGGCATGACCGCGTGGCTGTTGATGTCGACGAATACCTGCGCTCAACATCGAACCCTTCCGTGTGGGTATGCGGAGATTCCCTGGTCACGTCGGCCCAGTTATCGCCGCTTGCTACCTATGAAGGCAAGATCGTAGGCCAGAATATCGTCGCCGGACCCAAAATCAAGCCAGACTATTCGGTTATCCCGAGTTGTGTCTATACGGTACCGGCGCTCAGCACCGTCGGTCTCACCGAACAGGAAGCATTGGAGAAGGGCCTTGATGTCAGGGTCTCCACCAACGACATGACTGGTTGGTTTTCCGGCAAGAGCTATGCGGAATCTGTCGCATGGGCAAAGGTCCTGGTGGATGAGGGCACAGACCGGATTGTCGGCGCCCATATGGTCGGCCACCAGGGAGAAGACCTGATCCACTTGTTTGCATTAGCCATGCGTCACGGGATACCGGCGAGCGCGCTTAAGGACGATATGTTCGCATTTCCGACTTTTTCCTCGGATGTGAAAAACCTGTTTTAAGGCAATGAATAAAGCGCGCTACGGCCCCTGCTTATTCCTGCGTAAGACACTTGTATCGGGTTAATCCAGTTCCTCAACAAGATTGGCGTAGAATCCCTTTTTAGCCATCAGTTGTTCATGTGAACCGCGTTCGATGATGCGGCCCTGGTCGAGCACCAGAATCTGGTCGGAATGCTGGATCGTGCTGAGCCGGTGGGCGATGGCGATCACGGTTTTCTCCATAAACACATGGTCGATGGCGCGCTGGATCGTGTGCTCCGTCACGGAGTCCACCGCACTGGTGGCTTCGTCGAGCAGGACGACTTCACTGCCGCCGGCAATCGCCCTGGCAAAGGCGACGAGTTGGGTCTGGCCGGCGGATAAATTGCCGCCATTGTCCTTCAACTCGAACTGATACTGGCCCGGCAGGTTTTTAATAAACGAGTCGGCATAGACATACCGGGCGGCGGCAATGGCATCATCGAGTGTAAGGTCGTCCCGCTCGAGGTTGATGTTGAATTCAATAGTTTCGTTGAATAGAAATACTTCCTGCTGCATCAGAGAGAAGAACTTCGTTACCACCGCTTTAGGTATGCCGTGCAGTTCAACGCCGTTGAGGGTGATGGATCCCTCGTAGTCGTCATAGGTCTGGGTGAGCAAACGCATAATGGTGCTCTTGCCCGAACCGGTACTGCCCACCAGCGCGATCTTCTGGCCCTTTTCAAGGGCAAAGGATACGCCCTCCAGTACATAGGGGCCCGCATTTTTATATCGAAACCGCACGTCCTTGAATTCGAGCTGCTCAAAGGTTGCCAGGCGATCTATGTCCGCCGGTGATAAAGGCCGTTCCTGCTCGTCCTCGGTGGGTTGCTGGAACAGTTCCTCGATGTTCTGGAACGCTGCCAATGCACGCTGGATCGCGGCGATCTGCGAGGTAAAGTCGCGGATGGGGACAAAAATCTTATCCAGCGTATTGATGAAACCCACCAGCACACCCAGCGTAATGGTGGCTGCCAGGATCTCTTTTGCGCCGAACCAGATGACCAGCCCCAGGCTGATGGTCGTAATACCGTCGATAATGGAATAGAGCGCAGCATCATAGAGGTTGGAGCGTGACTGGGCCTTGTAAAAACCGTGGGTAAAGTGGGCATATTTTTTCTGTACTTCCTGCTCGGCAGAATACAGCTGTACGGTTTTCACACCGTTGAGGCATTCCTGCAAATAGCCCGTCCCCTGGGATAGAACGACGCGCGCATTGACGTAAGCTTCGCGCAGGCGCCGGCGCAGGGCCTGGGTAACGAAATAAACCGGCGGACCGATCAGCGTAACAACGAGCGCCAGCTTCCAGCTGATAATAAACAGGAACGTGAGCAAGCCAAGGGTGACCAGCACATCCCGAACCATCGCCAGGAAGCCCATCGCAAGGGATTCATTAATGGCTTCAAGGTCGCTGGTTAAGCGCGTCAGCGTGACACCGATGGGCGTTTTATCAAAATAGCGCCGTGGAAAATTCAACACGCGAGCGAACATCGTTCGCCGCATATCCAGAATCCCGCCCAGCGCCGCTTTTTGCAGCGAGAAGCTGTAGTTCGAGTCGACCAGGTAATTTAATACCAGCACTAATACCAGGCCACTAATCCACCAAGCCAAATTGTCGGTTGTCCCCGGTACCAACTGGTTATCAATAATCTGCATGATCATCCAGGGAAACAGTATGCTAAACACCACCGACAGTGGCGCCAGTGATATGCCGATCAGGCACTCCTTCTTATAGGGGCGCAGGAAACCAAAAAAGCGCCGCAGGAGCCTGAGGTCCAGGGGTGTTTTCGCATCCGCTTTGGATTTAGGGTTTGCCGGTTTCTGTGTTTGTGGCGTTGAAGCGGCCAGTTCCTTCATGGTTCCGAGGCCTCCATCCCTGACTCAGCGCCTTGTGTCCGGCTACTGCCAGCCTCGCCCCTGTCATATTGTTGCAAGCGCCAGGTATCGCGGTATAAATCGCTGCTTTGCAATAATTCATGGTGCGTCCCGCGCGCAACAATTTCGCCGCCTTCGAGTACCAGGATGTAATCAACCTTTTCGAGGACGCTGGCGCGGTGCGAGACAATCAGCGTGCTTTGGCTGCGCATGTTGTCGAAGATCTGCTTGAGCAGGAAACGCTCGGTTTCATTGTCCACGGCGGATAATACGTTATCGAGAATCATCAGCTTGCAGGGCGTATAGAGTGCTCGCGACAGGCTGAGCCGTTGTTTTTGCCCGCCTGACAGGAGGATGCCTTTCTCACCGACCAGCGTCAGTTCCTTATCGGGAAACTGCTCTACTTCCTCGAGAATGTCGCTCTGGTACAGTACGTCTTCCAGCGCCAGGGTCTGGTCGTTTTCACTGGCGCCGAACTGGACATTTTCCACCACCGTATCGGAGAACAAGAACGGCTCCTGGGTGATGGTTCGCACGGCGCTGCGCAGGTCGTTTTTTGAAATTTGGGTGATGTCATGGTGATCAATAGCGATGTGGCCGAATTCAACCTCGAGATAACGGTTGAGGCAATTAACCAGAGTGGTTTTACCCGAGCCAACCTGGCCCAGCACGCCGATTACCTGCCCGGGGTAGATGGAGAAGCTGATATTTTTCAGTACCGCTTCATCCGAGTCCGGGTAGCGATAGGTCAGGTCTTTAACCTCGATGCCGGCGCTGAACAGGCGCTCCCTGTCTGCCAATGGCAGGTGCTGCTGCTCTTGCACAGGGATTGCTTGATCAAGCACGCGGCGAATGCTTTCCAGGCCAACCATGCCGGTTTGAAACGCGGAGAAGATCATCCCCAGAGAGATAAACGGCATGGCCAGTAGCGCTGCATAGGCTAGCATTGCGGTCAGGTCGCCCAGGCTTAATTGTTGTTCAATCAAATAAAACCCGCCGACCGCGAGAATTATTACCTTGAGCATGCGCTCGATGTACCCCAGCAGCGGAAAAATAATGGTCGTAATGCGCGAGATCTTAAGCGATCGGTCGCGCAGCAAACTGTTGTCCTTTTCAAATTCGCGCATCGCCCATGCTTCGATGCGATGGGATTTCAGTACCTCGATGCCGGACAGGAAGTCAACGGTATTGGACGACATGCCCTGTAGTTCGAGCATGCGTTCGCGCATATTACGCCGCATGTAGGCTACGCCTTTATTCACGATTGTGAAGGTCAACAGGACAGGTGCGATACAGTAAAGCGTAATGGATGGCGAGATCTGCCACATCTTATACGGCGTTAACGACAGCGCAAAAAAGATATTAAAACTTTGCAACATGCCGACGCCCGCCATGGCACGCACACCGTTAATATCATTGTTGACTATGGAGATGAGCGAGCCGGTGGCATGCTTCGCATAGAAATCTTTTTGCAATTGCGTGAGCTTGGCAAAGGTATCGTTCTTCAGATCCCGCTCAATTGCTCGCCCGGGATTGAAAAACAGTATTCTCGAAAGCGTGCGTACGAATACCATGCCGACAGCGAACACAATAACTGCCTGGATATTGCCTACCAGTTCAGCCTGGTTTTGTTCGAGATAACCGCTCAGCAGGTCGACGCTGTTACCGATGTATACGGGTATATTGACTGCCAGCCAGTTAGTAAGGAACACACACACAATCCCCAGGGCATAGGAAATCCGATGGCGCTTGAGATATTGCAGGAAAAACCGGGTATTACTCACAGTGGTGTCTTTGCTTGCTCGGGTACTGCCTGGTTACGGGATTAATCCAGGTTTCGACGGCCGGCTAGTATACACGATTGGGTTGCAGCTGAGGCGGTAAAATGAACTATGCAAAGTACCCTTACGTTAACCAAATTGGCCGGGAAGGTAACAGCCGATCACCACCCTATATAGATATTCCTTGCGCGACATTGTCGCTGATTGAACCTATCCGTTAAACTGGGGGAGCTTCAAAGGTCCTGGTGGATGAGGGCGAAGACCGGATCGTCGGCGCCCATATGGTCGGCCACCAGGGAGAAGACCTGATCCACTTGTTTGCAATGGCTATGAGCCACAAAATACCGGCCAGCAAGTTGAAGGACGATATGTTTGCATTTCCGACTTTTTCCTCGGATGTGAAAAATTTGTTTTAGATTTCCACGCCTGGAAAGCCTGCCTGACGCCGCTCTGTATTCCCGCTGCAGCGTATGCATAGTCACCTCAATACACGGTGCCCCGGCTTAGCTGGCTAATTTGGCCTGGAATCTGAATCAACGCCATCTGAAGGTCGCTTCGTCCCACCCCTGGATAACAACCAACCCCCCGGTGATAACCTCTTCGGAAAATGGGCTCGCATTGAGCAAACCCTGAGCCGCCAACAATAAAATGCCTTCGATTTGCCAGACACCTCCAGAGTTTCTACACTGGCGCAAATACCCAGGGGAGAAGCAATGGATAAACTAACAAAAATACTCGGCTTCACCCCGTTTCTGCTTATTGCATTCCTGAACGCGTTTGTTGATTTGGGGCATAAGATCCTGATCCAGAACACCGTGTTCAAGACCTACGATGGCCAGACGCAAATCGTCCTGACGGCAATTGTAAATGCGCTGATACTGATACCGTTTATA
>CAXMOT010000005.1:0-24108 GCA_964195105.1 uncultured Gemmatimonadales bacterium
GTTGTCGCTCGGAAACGCCCTGATTCTGGAGATCCATGCCTATATGGACGGCGGCCAGCGCATAGCTCCTGATTTTGAATTACTTGATACCGATGGGGTGACCGGCCCTGCCAGGGTATTTCAGCTGGGCAGATTCGAGGCGCATTCACTGGGCCTTTTCATCACCCCGTATTTTTCCTCATTCGGAACAGATACTGGCGCTTTGAAGATGCGAGGTGACCACCTGAGGGTGACGTACCGCGGCGGTGATAACTGGACATTTCTCTACGCAATCGTCGGTTCTCTTGGTTTGTCGACCCAGGAGATGTCTCTCGACTACTCCAGGTTTGATCGTATCCGGCTCGTGCTCAAGCGACATTCGGGCTGCGAAGATTTACGTTTGGTCCTGAAGGACTCCGAGGACGCCGATGACGGGAGCCAAGCGAACATCAGGCTAGACTTATCCGACGACTGGGCGACCTACGAGTACGACTTGTCGCTGTTCTCCGATGCGGACCTGAGCAAGCTGAATGTCGTGAGTGGGTTCCTGATGCTCGAAGCTGCCTGTTCGTTTTCGATACGCGACGTCACCTACCTGGAGCCTGAACAGACTCCGGGAGGCTGACGCCGCGAGTGACCCCAATTATTCAGGTTGACTGACATTACCTCGGGGCCCGGGCTCGCGTGATCGCCCATGCCGGAAATGAGTCGAGCACCCCTTCCCCGCGCCACGCAATCAATCGGAGGTCTTACATGTTTAAACAACATTTTCTGTGGGTTCTTTATGGCGTTTTCGTCCTGCTCGCCATCTTGTTTAAAGGCGAGGAAGACCTGTTCATTAGCAGCGGCCCATACCCTTATGGAAAGACTGTCCTGTGGGCAACGCTAATCGCGTTTTTGCTCTACTCGCTTTATTGCCATCGCAAAGAAAACTTCTTTAAAACCATGGCAATAACCGGTAAATATTATTGGACTAAACAAATTGGTGTTGATCTCTACCTGGGGGTCGCTTTGTCCGCATCAGTTATTTACCTGAACGAAGGTTCACTGCTGGTTTTAGCTTTATGGATGGTTCCGTTGATCCTGTTCGCTAATCTGGCCACCCTGCTCTACTTCGCGATGAACTACGATTCAATCATCCGGCATTTCATTTGATCCTGAATAGCTCAGGCAGCTGCACCAACCAATTGGGGTCACCCATTATTTTATTAGAGCTACCAACGAGACCTGGGTTTCGCTTTACAACATTGCTAATCGGGTGAATACACATTATCCGGGAACAGCACGACCTCTGATGCCTTTGGCGTTAATTCAAAAACGTGCTTCTGGTTAACAGACCTACGAGTCGCCGTAATTTCCAGCGCTTGTTCGGCGGCTCGTTTACCGTACAGGCCAGTGTGAAAACGCAATGCGCTGTCAGGATCAACTAATGTAAACCGGCCCATCACCGTCAGCTGTGATATCGAAGCTTTTGGCGCATCATGCGGCACTACGGGTGACAGCATAATCCCTTGCAGGGGGCGGCTTCCTTGTTTGTCGTTCAGCGTTACGTTTTGTCTAACAAATTCGACAATGGCGGCGCGATGATGGTTGAACTCCAGCATTGATACCTTGCCATCGCTGTCGTCATCAACACCCTCGAAAGCTGAAATGGGTAGTGACAGCACCATGAAAGCGCCGTCATCTACGATATTCAACGTGCCATGTTGTGCCACCATCAAGTGCGCGTGGGCCGATGGAAACATCGAAAGGCTCAGTGTTAGCGCGAGCAATGGGACAGACAAATACTTATAAATGGATCGCATACTCTTGGCTCCGTGACTATTTTCTTTTATAGGGCACCTGTGACACAGCGCTGAAAATAGGGGTAAGTGTCGGTGGCGTAATAGTGGTAAATGCCTTCAGGAAACTCAGGGGTTATGCCTACGCGGCCGTTACATTCATCCAAATCACCTGCCCCCTCTGCATACTCCCAATCTTGCGCAAACGTACCTAATGGAAAGGTGTCTGTCGAAGGCCTGGAATCGCTTACATCACTGATCAACTGATAGCTGCCCGTGATAGATTTGAGGGAGGAAGTGGCATCGTCAGCAACGCTGTAGCCATAGCGCGCATAGATAGGAAAGCCATCAGCTGCCCAACCGATGATCGTCATGGTTGAACTGTTACCGCCTTGTTTAGCAATAAAGCCCTCGGGCATACCGTGGTAGTGATATTCCCCACCGGGCTGAACATGCGCATTGTTATCATCGGTGCCAAAATTAAAACTTGTTTGACCCAGCGCCTCGATACTCCAGCTACCCACGTTGCCGATCAGGCTGCAGGAGGTGCCCGAATCATCACAGCTTCCAGCGGTACTGGCATCGATCTTTACGCCATTGAGTACGTATCCAACGAATCCGCGCGGGCCGCCCAATTCAGTAGATGATGCGGTTTTAACAGGCTCAAGGGTATAACTCACCGACACGGTCTGCTCAGTTATGGTGTTAGGGTTATCAGCATTTGGAAACGTACCCACATCATGATCCGGAATACCGTTGGCACTCAGCTCGCGAGTCGTATCGGTGCAGGTCCAATCAGAGGTGCTGGTGTAGGTAAGTGATGCCTGCGTGTTGAACGTAGTGTCATTGTAATTACACAACACCCCATCGGTGGAGCCCGCTGTTACAGCGCTGCCATTGTCAGTGGTACTGGTTGTGGCCTCGGTAGTTTCAGTGGTGTCAGTGATACTGGTTGTGTCCTCGGTAGTTGAGCTGATGCTATCGTTACTGCTACTGCCGCCGCATGCGATCAACGAAGCCGCTAGCAGGACGCAGAAGGTCATTTTAAATGGGCTTATATATCGTACGAGTGTCTGTTTCATGGCTATCTTGTCCCTTGCTGTTAAATCAACCTTTATCCGTACCGTAAATTAACCAGCAAATGTGCAAAAAATATGGCCTAAATGTGCAAGACTGGTATCTTCGACTCAACAGTATTCTTCCGGTATGGCATTTATGCGGCCAGGGAATACACCATTAGCTCGGCGCGGGATTATTCTCTTACCGCCACTCGCCAGTTAAACAAGGCCAGCCAACCGGGCCGCAGCACTGCGTGCGTCATCCGGTTATTGCAACGTCAGAAAGCTGAGCTATACGATGTGTGCTGATATGACTTTAGAAAATGACAAGAAAGGGGCCTCAGTAAAATTCCCGCCTCCACTCATCTTTTTGTTCTTAATGCTCGCTGCATTTGGGGCGCATTACATCTGGCCAATAGATATAGATGGCTCTTTAGGACTGGAGTACGCTGGCGTCGCAGTGGCCATATTGGGTTTAGGTGTGGTTATTCTAGCCAGCCGATCATTTAAACGGGTCGAAACAAATATTGAACCATGGAAGCCGACAACCACAATCATCTCAACCGGAATTTTCGCCTACTCACGAAATCCAATATATGTAGCCTTTTGTTTGGTGACTATTGGGGTAGGAATTTTTCTAAATAGCATTTGGGTTTTGTTCAGCGTTATACCTTCTGCCATTCTGGTTTATTACATTGCGATAAAAAAGGAAGAAACGTATCTGGAAGAAAAATTCGGGGAAGAGTACTTGCTGTACAAATCTAATGTAAGGCGTTGGTTGTGATGTGGTCTACCATGGCAAGGAACCATCGCCCGCGAGCGGGCTGGACTCGCTGTTCATTGTAAAACCGGCGAAAAACAAAGGGACGTTTAGTCTGCTTATACCCAATTCAACTGGGGACTATACTTCTCAACAGCATTTGCCTGGCTTTGATTTTTGTTGCCCGCCAGTGGGTTTTTGGCAACGTGGGCGCTGAATGTTTAAGGTGTTGATAAATCTGCCGCCGCCTGCCTCGCGCCTACTCGGCAGAACATCCAGGCGGCTTGGAGGTCAGTAATGGACGATGATTACAACCTAACGCGGTTTGTTTCTGCCCAGGAAACCACCTACCACAGCGTCATTGCTGAACTCAAGCGAGGCAGGAAGACTTCCCACTGGATCTGGTACATTTTCCCGCAGATAACGGGTCTGGGTTCCAGCCTCACCTCGGAAGAATTTGCAATTAAGTCACTGGCGGAAGCCAGGGCCTATTTGGCCCATTCGGCGCTTGGGGAGCGACTGAAGCAATGCACATCGCTGGCACTGACCCATAATAGCTTGTCCGCTCAGGATATTTTTGGGTATCCCGACTACCTTAAATTCCGCTCTTGTATGACGCTGTTTGGTGCTGTTGGTGATGGCGATGATGTCTTCCGGCAGGCGCTGGATAAGTACTATGGGGGGGTTGGGGATGAGAGAACATTGGAGATTTTGGCCAGGTTGGGTGATTGAATGGGGGGAGCGGAATGGCATATGGATAGAGAGAGATTGCTTCGCTTTGCTCGCAATGACAAACGAAAAGAGGACAGACCACAATTAAGCGTTTTTCCTGTGGAATTAAACGTGGTCTGTCCCTAGCCAAGTATTTGTAGCAGTTTTTGTGCATGTTCTGCAGCGGTAATGCCGAGGCTGGTCAGGAAACCGCCGTCGGATCGTGTGACCAAACCCTTATCAAACAGCCGTTGGGTAGCCGCAATTACATGGGGTTCCGCCGAGGAATGTATCTTCAAGCCTTGTTGTGTGGACTCAAGGTTATAGCGGGCAAGAATATTAATCTCTTCAACAATTTCTGGTGTGTAGGTCATAGAGTGGTCTTATGTAGTTATAAAAATTTAGGCCATTCTAAAATAACCCCGATAATTATGTTGGAGTATTTTGGAACTAGCCGTTAGATAGGCCATAATCCGCATATGCCTGAACCCGCCATTTCGCCTCTTTCGGTATTTCTCCTGCCAGGTTTTGTGCAGGCAGTATGAAAATCAAACTACGTCTAATAGTTCAGGAAATGGTTTTTACACTGATCCCGGATACTGCGAAATACTAGAGCTGGGTTTAAGGACATAAAAATGAATAAACTTGAGAATGAACGGATTCATGTGGTTGATGCGCTGCGAGGCTTTGCATTAGCGGGGATCGTTATAGTGCACATGACAGAAATGTACCTGGCCGCCGTTCCCAGCGCTGAAATGCAAAAAATACTCTTTAGTAGCCCCGTCGACGTGTTTATCGATGAGGTTATGTACTACGGGATTTGGGGAAAGTTTTTTTCGCTGTTCTCCATCTTGTTTGGACTTAGCTTTTTTATCCAGATGGATTCGGCGGCGCGCAAGGGGATTGATTTTAAGGCACGATTTCTGTGGCGTTTGGTCATTTTGGCAGGAATCGGCCTGATGCACCGGATGTTCTATGCCGGGGATATCCTGCTGGTTTATGCCGTTATCGGGATTCTGCTTATTCCTTTCTATCATGCCAGCAATAAAACCGTACTCGTTGTGGCGGTGTTGCTATTTTTAGGGGGCGGTCGCTATATCTCCTTCTGGATTTGGGGGAGTAGCCCCGTGCTCGCCGTTACAACAATCCCCGATCCTCAGGACTATTTGAATGCCATCACCAACGGGACATTTTGCGACGTTGTCAGCGCGCAAATGGCACGCCTGCCGGGCATGGTGAATTTCCAGGTCAATGGATTTACCGGGAGAGCCTACATGACCCTTGGCTACTTTTTGCTCGGCATGCTGATTGGCAGGAGCCAGTGGATGCGGGATATCTCCCTGCACCAGCCTAAGTTCAGGGTAATTGCGTTGACGGCTTTTGTCAGTATTGTTGCCCTGGTCCCGGTTTACAACCTGAGTTTTGAAGGCGCCTGGGGTGTATTTATGATCAGCTACGACACATGGCAGTCCATGTTTGCCTTGACCAGCTACGACTTGCTGAATTTCGCGATAACGCTGTTTATTGCATTCAGCTTCCTGCAGTTATTCCACCTGGAAAGGCCCCGAAAAATATTAGCTGTACTGGCCCCGTATGGGCGCATGGCACTTACTAACTATGTTATGCAATCTATGATAGGAACGTTCATCTTTTTTAATTGGGGCCTGGATATGGCGGGCAAACTAAGAATGATTGAGTGTGTTGGCTTGGCATTATGCGTGTTGGCCGTTCAGGTCGCCTTTAGTACTTACTGGCTAAGCAAATTTAAATATGGCCCGCTTGAATGGGCATGGCGCTCAATTACCTATTTGAAATTTCAGCCATTTTTCAAGTATGACAAGCTAAGCGTTAGCAGCCAGGCATGAATGGTGGCACCTGCTATGAAAGCGGAAGCAATTGCTCCTGGTCCTTCTTCTACTGTGCGTCCAGGCACTCATGCGTTGTTCTACCATGTTACATCCGTGTAGCGATTCGCGGGAATGACGATTAAAAGAGAGATTGCTTCGGCGCTTCGCTTCTCGCAATGACAGGCTCATAACGCAAATGACGGTTAGGCTCAATTGCGGATTCAGAACAGGTCCTGTTGTTGCCCGATGACCGCTTCCATTGAGCTGCCGATTGCGTTCAGGATGGTATCGGCGATGGGCGTGAGTTGCTTTTCAATATAGTGATCATAATCTAGATCCGAGCTTTGGCACTCCAGCGTCTCGGCGCCGGCCAGGCTGACCACGTATTCGATCCAGCTCCTGTTGCGGTAGCGTGAGGGCGTGCCGTTTTGCTTGAAGCTGGCTTCGGCCTTGATGGCGGCCTGGGCATGCGGCGGGACGTTTTTTACATAGTCCGTGAGCTTTTTGCGCAGCCGCTTTCTGTATACCAACTGCTGGTCGAACTTCCCTGCGCACAGGTCTGCCACGGTCTGACGCACGTACTGTTCGTATTCCTCGCCATCGAATACCCGTTGATACAGATTCTGTTGGAATAGCCGCGCGAGTTCGGTCCAGTCGGTCCGGACCGTTTCCAGCCCCTTGTATTGGATGGTGCGATTGCCCTGACCATCGTCAATCAGGCCCGCATAGCGTTTTTTACTGCCCAGCTCCGAGCCGCGCATGGTCGGCATAAAGAACTGGTTAAAATGGGTTTCAAATTCCATTTCCAGGTACGACGTGATGCCATAGTCGTGCTGCAAGTGTTCCGACCAGTACTGGTTGATCATGTCCACCAGCCGGTGACCGATGGCCTGTGCAGTTTCATTGTCGGTGGCCTTGTGCAACGACACAAACACCGAATCGGTATCGCCATAAATCACCTCGTAGCCTTCGGGTTCGGCTTCGATCAGCTGCACGGTTTGCAGGATGATCTGGTGGCTGCGTTTGGTAATCGAACTAGTCAGGCGCGAGTCGTGAATGCGGCAGCCCGGCGTGCCCAGCACCCCGTAAAACGAATTCATGATGATCTTGATGGCCTGCGACAGCGCGGCGTTCTTATCCCGTTTCGCCTGGTCCCGTGCGCGCCACAGGTTAGCGATAATATCGGGCAGGATATGTTCACTCTTGCTGAAGCTGGCACCATCGAATCCGGCAACCGTATCCTCCGCGACCGCCTGTTTTGCCGCGATGCGCGCGTAGGGATCGACCTTGAAGGTGCGGATGATACTCGGGTACAGGCTCTTATAATCGAGCACCAGCACGCTGTCATGCAGGCCGGGTTTGGAATTCATCACATAGCCGCCGGGCGCGCTCAGGTTACCCTGGTAGTCGCCTATATTGGGGGCGATAAAGCCCTTGCGGTGCAGGCGTGGCAAATACAGGTTATCGAAGGCGGCGACCGAACCCCCTACCCTGTCCATTTCCAGGCCGGTGAGGCGCGCGCGCTCGATGGCGAAATTGATCAGGTCCGCCTTGGCGAAAATATCCCACACCAGTTGGCAGTCCTCGAGGTTATAGGCGGCGAGCGCGGCCTTGTCTTCGTGAAACTGGCGCAGTATTTCTTTTGGCTTGAACAGGGGGTCGAGTTTTTCCTCGGCATGAATCAGCTTGCCGCGACCCAGCATTTGCTGGCCGACCGCATCCAGCGCAAAACTGGGAAAGCTGTAGGTCGCGCTCTTGAGGGTGTCGATACCGTCCAGCACGACACGCCCGGGAATGGAGATAAAATGGTGCTCAGTATCGGTCTGGGCTTTTCGCCAGGTGGGTATCGAATTAGCGCGCCCGATCCGCAGTGGGATATTAAGCGCCTCGGATTTTTTCTGTAACTGCCGCAAGTCAAAGTTGATCACGTTCCAGCCAATGAAAATATCCGGATCGATTCGCTGCACCCAGTCAATCCAGCGCTTGAGCAGCGCGCTTTCATCGGCGACATATTCGATAGTATCGCCGTCTTGCCCCTGCCCGATCATCAGCGTTTTCTTGACCTGCGGCGACACGAACGCGATGGAGAGCAAGGCATCGTTCTGGTAGTTGGTCTCGATGTCGATGGACATCACGTTAAACGCAGGCGTGTACTCTCCGGGTTGCAGGCGCGCGTTCTCAAGCGGCCGGGCCGAGTAATCGGCATCAACGTTGATCGAGGCGGTGATGAAGCGTTCATTGAGAAACCGATCGGTCGGTCGAATATCCGACTCGTAACAGGGCAACCGGTGCTGCGCCAGCAAATCACGGGCCCGGTAAAGCGCCTGATGGGAGTCAAAATAGACCCCGCATACCGAATCAAGCTTGAAGGTTTTCAATTGCAGCGGCTTGATCGACACGCCCTTCCAGCCGTGCAATAGCTGCCCTGCCCGAACGGCATCCGCCTGGCGGATAAAGAAGATCGACTGCTGGGCCTGGATGAACACCTGTAACGGCCCACGCGCGCTACTGAGCCAGAACTCAAGCCGCAGCCCCTGGGGGGTATCGTGCCAGTGTCGGGTCAATAAAAAACCGGGGGTCATAGATTCAGCCAATCGTGGAAAACGGGAAGGTAGCACGTTTTATTGCTGGATAACCCTGTTGCGGCGCTTATTTTCCGGTTTTGGCAAGCGCCTGCCAGGGTAACGCCCGGGTTCGAGGCGAAGCACTCCTGATTAAACTAAATCGCCCCGAAAATCCCGGGCTGGACCTGCTTGAGCATAACTTTTAAAATAGATACCCAAGCAAACAGTAGCGAAGGATATGTTCATGACTGATCAATGGAGTTTTCGCAGCGAAACGTTTTCCACCTGTAATTGTGATGTTAATTGCGGGTGTCAATTTAACTTGCCCAGTACCCATGGCAGCTGTCAGTTTGTTGCCGGCGGCAAGATCCTTGAGGGCCATTATAACGATGTGCCTTTGACGGGATTGCACTGGGGTATGATTACGATTTGGCCGGGCGAGATCGCCGAGGGCAACGGCAAACAGCTGATCATTATCGATGAGCAGGCCGACGCAGCGCAGCGCGCGGCGTTACAAAATATTTTGTCTGGTGACGCAGGGATGGCGGGCAGCAACCATTTTTCCGTCTTTGGCAGCATGTGCTCCGAGACCCTGCCAACCCAATTCCTGCCTTTTGATTTCGACCTGAATATTCCCGGATGCAAAGCAAAGCTTGAAGTCCCGGGGGTGATTAAGGCCACAGGGGATCCCATGATCAACGAGTTTAGCGGCGAACATTTTCGCATCGCCCTGGCCCGACCCGCCGGCAGTTTCGAGTTTACTTATGCGGAACTCGGTCATGGAACTGCCCAGACCAGCGGTGCCCTGGAAGTAGAGTTTGACGGGAGTTATGCTCAATTCTGCGAACATAACTATAACCAGGACGGGCTCGTTCAGGCTGAGTGACTGACACTCGAGGTATAAATACTCGTCCCAGGCTTCGTACCTGGGATTCCTTGCTGTTGTGGTTCTCGATCGCGTTGGTCGTGGGATTAGCCTGGGCCTACCTGATACGGCTGGCGGATAGTATGGTCGCCATGGACATGGGCTCAATGCCAGTCATGCGTGCCTGGTCGCCGATTGACTATGTGTTGATGTTTATCATGTGGGCAGCAATGATGGTTGGCATGATGGTGCCCACCGCCTTCCGCTCTGTAACTATCTATTCCCGTATCGCCAACCAGGCAAAAAATGCAGGGAGCCCCGTAGCCGCTACCTACTGGTTTATTCTTGGCTACATCCTGGTTTGGACTGGTTTTAGTTTGCTGGCTACCCTTCTCCAGGGTATCTTGGCCGCGTTGGGCATTCTGTCCCCTATGATGGTGAGCACAAGTGCCTATTTCGGCGCCGGGCTATTAATCGCTGCGGGCGTGTATCAACTGACACCGTGGAAAGATACCTGCCTGCAACACTGTCAATCACCCGCAATGTTTTTGGCGGGACGTTTCAGCCCACGCATTTCCGGTGGCATCAAGCTAGGAATCCACCATGGCGCCTATTGCCTTGGCTGTTGCTGGCTGGTGATGACCCTATTGTTTGTGGGCGGGGTTATGAACCTGTTATGGATCGCGGCTATCACCGGCTTTGTGTTTTTGGAGAAGCTGATACCGATGAGATTTGGCGTTACGCGTATTGGCGCAATTCTTATGATCACTGCAGGTGTGGGTTACCTGGTTCTAGCATAAGCACAAGCGTCACGGCTCCTGACAAATTGATTTGTTGAGGCCTACCCGGCGTACATTGCATATTTGTTGCACAGCTTCCTTAACAGCCAAATATCTGGAAATAACAATTAGCTGCTGTATGCTTCTAGCGGTTCCAGGTCGATTGGGATATTGGGGGTCAGTGTAAAAAACGCAGTAGGTACAGGCACCACAAAATAGCCGAATGAAACTCTATACTTTAATAACACTTGCAGCGCTTGTATCGACGCAACCACTTTTGGCCTCAGGCGAACTTCTCGAAGAGCTGACCGTCACCGGTACACATATTCCGGATAACACAGCCACGGGACGTCTGCCTAAAATCACCATTAACGCCGACGAGATCGCCGCGCTTGCGCCCAACAGTTTTGCCGATGTGTTGCGCGGTCTGCCGGGGGTCGATATCACAGAGCAAGGCGGCGCTGGCGGCCTGACCTTCCTATCGGTTCGCGGCGGGGATCCTAACTTTGTGGTGATCCTGATCGACGGCGTAAAAGTGAACGACCCCACCAACAGTCGCGGCGGGGCCTTCGATCTCGGTACACTTGATCCCGCCATCATTGAAAAAGTGGAGATCTTTTACGGTGGCTTCTCGACGATATACGGCAGCGATGCGCTGGCAGGAGTTGTCAGCATTCAAACCAAAGGAGCAACAGACGACGGGTTAGGCACGGTTAGCGTTAAAGCCGGCTCCAATGAGCTCTCGGGTGGGGCTGTTAACCTTGGCCTGGAGCTTGCCGATTTTGCCGAGCTTAGCGTCGCAGGTGCCTATCAAGATAACGATAACAGCAGTTTTGGCGATGCGTTTCGCCGCAAAGAACTGAACACCTCACTTAAATCCGTGGGCCAATCCGCCACTCGCTGGCATATCAGCAGTTTCTACGCGGACGGGCAAACAGAAACCTTCCCGGAAGACAGCGGTGGAGATCGCCTCGCGGTTATTCGTACGCCTGAAAGCCGCGACTTCACTCAAACCAACCTCAATGCCCGCCTGCAGCAACGCCTCAGTGAGGCGCTGCGCCTCGATTTCCACAGTGCCTGGTCAAAGCGCGAGGAAGACCTGTCAAACCCCGGTATTGCTCCGGGGGTGTTATCCGGGGTGCCGGCCATCGCCAGCCTGACGGAGTACGAACGCCTCGATGTAAGTGCGGCCGCTAGCTATCGTTTTTCGGATCACGCCAGTGCCGCGATGGGTATAGCCATGGCTGAAGAAGATGGCGGCATGGACAGTATTATCGATTTTGGTTTTCCGGCGCCCGCCCTATACACCCTTAAACGTAAGACCGAATCCGTTTTTGCGGAAGCAGGTATTGATATCATAGCGGGACTGCAAATCACCGCAGCTACCCGCCACGATGAGACTGAGCAGCTAAGTGTCACCACCAGCCGCCTTATCGGGCGCTATCAACTGGGCAACACCAGCACCGTATCGGCCCAATACAGCGAAGGCTTCAAACTCCCGAGTTTCTTTGCCCTGGGGCACCCCTTCATTGGCAACGCCGACCTCAAACCCGAGCGCAGTAAAAATTATGACCTGAGTATTGATAGCACCTTTTTAGCCGGGAAGGTTTCGACACGTGCCAGTATTTATCAAAACACGTTTACCGACCTTGTGGACTTTGATCCCATTGCATTTACCAATGTGAATCGGTCTAAGGTGCGCGCACGTGGTGCGGAACTATCTGCGGCCCTGACATCCAGCGAGCGGCTCAGTTTTTCGGCGCAAATTAGCTACAACAAAATGAAGCTGTTTGGCAGCGACGCCGTATTGCGCCGTCGCCCCGAATGGAAAGGCAGCCTGCGGGTCAACTACAAACCTCTTGAGGTGCTCTCCCTGACGGGACGCCTGACCCTTAACGGAGATTATTACGACAGCTCCATTCCCACCGGCATGGTAGAGATGGATGGCTTTAACCGCCTGGATATGTCTGCCGTCTGGGCAGTCGAACCCGACCTGGACCTGCGCCTCAACGTTAGCAATGCCCTGGGCGGTGATTATGAAGAGGCGATTGGATTTAAGAACATGGGACGCAGTATAACGGCGAGCTTAGCGAAAAACTTCTAGCAGGCTGCTGTAATAGTTACCTGTTACAAATTATTGAACAGGGGCGGTATTAGCAGCACTGTTTTCCAGCAATATAACTCGAGCATTGGGTACATCCTGCCCTGGACTTGAAGCCATCAGTTCATCTTCCTTGCCTTGTTTTGGCGTTATGCTCGGCAACAACAAGTCCATCCGGAAAACCCCGGCTATGATGTCGAGGCGGCCATCTCCGGTAACGTCTTCCAGGACAACGGAGACAATGCCGGGAGGTTTGTTGCTTATATTGTGTCGGGTAAAATGCTGTTTGCCATCATTTTCAAACCAAATCAAACTTTGGCGCAGGGGATCATCCCAGAAGTTTGACCAGCTACCGGCCACGACATCGAGGTCGCCATCGGCATCCAAATCACCAGCCACAGCCGTCGCCGCACCATAAAATCGCGCAATTTCGTGAAACTGGAATTTTAACTTGCCTTTGTTTTCAAGCCACTGAACGCCGTGATACGGTTTGGGGTCCGTCTGCATGTCATAGGCATCACCATTGGTGAAGAGAACATCCTGGTCGCCATCACTGTCCAGGTCTACCAGTCTCATACCGGTAGAGCCAAACATGGGGTGAGGCGCGTAGATGAGAGGAACCTGGTCAAATGTGTTGTCGCCTTTATTGATCAAGGCGATAACGGTTTCGTATTCCTGGGAGATTAAACTGACCAGGTCAATTTTACCGTCGCCATTCAGATCGGCAGGCGAAACATTGAGCGCGCCACTGACTTTCAACACCGTATGTTTGATGTGTTTGCCATCGCCCACATTTTCGAGCCAGGCAAGCCCCCCGACCACCCCGCCGCCAAAGATGGCAACGGCCAGGTCCAGATCACCGTCGCCGTCCATGTCAACGGCACGGGTATCCGATACGCGGCCGACACCATCAAGCAGCAGCTCCTTTTCAAACTTCCCGGGAGCCGTTTGCCTTAGTATCAGCACCTGTCCGGCAAGCTGGTCAGAAGGCGGAAAAACTCCTAAGGCAGAGACAATAATATCTACATCGCCATCAGCATCGTAGTCGACGGCCTCGGTGTGGCTCGGCACCTGTATCTCGGCCAGCACCGTTTCATGCCAGGTTTCACCCTTTTTGGTCAGCAGTGAGACCTGGTTGCGCTCCCCGTCGCACACTAGAAATTCCGTACCGCGCTTAGCGCCTAGCTGTACCGACTTGACGTTGACCACCAGTGGCGTTTTGGATTTTTGAGCCACATCGGAGCTACTAAAAGCGAGCGGATTAGCGACATCCTCGTAACGGGGCAGCATGGGAAGACTTTCCGGGCTGCTGCCATAATAATAAGCCGTAATGTGATTGATCGCCTCAGCCGGAATAAACTCCCGCCCCATCCGCTTGGTGGCCAGCTCTGCCATGGTTTCAACGACGAAAGGCCAGTTTTTCTTTGGCATGATGTCGGGTGGCGGCACTTTGTGGCAAGCGCCGCAATATTGATTCACCAGCCCAACAATCTCTTCTATCGTTTTGGGCTTCGCGGGCGACGTATCCGGTGCCGCGTTAGACGGACTTGCGCATAACGTGAACAATAAAAGCAAAGCGGCGAAAATTTGTTTAGGGATCACTCTGTCGCCTCTTGGTGGCAGGATTGTTAAGTTACAAATTGTCGGGTAATTGAGCACCGATTTGATTGAGGTTCCGTCCTTAATCAAATCAGCAGGTGCAGGCCGGCGGACATAGTATGAGCATAAAAACCCATGATTTCTATCAACGGATATTAAGGGGCAGTGCAAATATTATTTCTCGGCCCATTAGGTACTATTTAGTTCGCGGTTTGTACACTGACCCCAAATTGAAAAAAAGGGAATTAGATGATCCCTGCGGTGGCGGACCCGTTGCTTTATTCAACGATAGCTAAGGCCGCGTGTTTTTCCTATACTCTCGAATTCTGGTGAGTCCCATAACAAAAATAACCAAGGCGGCATCCCGATGGCTAAAGCGTTCAACAATCCCATTCATGCGTTCCGTGGTTTTGCCATTATCAATATTATGGCAATTCACGCATTCGCATTCGTTCTGTATTACGCCGGCACGAATGAAAACCCGGCCGGAACGGCACTGTCTATTCTGGGGCCTGCGAATTCAATTCTGCTACATGATTCAACGCTCTATTTCACGTTTATATCCGGCATCCTGTTTTCAATGATCCTGGCAGAACGCGGCTATGCCCGGTTTTACCAGTCAAAGTTCAGCTACGTTTTGCTACCCTACCTGTTCTTCACCATTCTTTATTCATTGCGTTTCATGGACGGTCCTCCCGGATCACCGACCGTCTTTTTTGATGGCAGTGCCACCGAGTTATTACGAAATATCGGCTTTAATCTCCTCACGGGGAAATCTATACCCATCTTCTGGTATGTCCCGGTTCTGACGTCGCTCTATTTGGCCACGCCCTTGCTTGCAAGGCTTGTGGCGACTGAGCGAGGAACCTGGATCAAAGCGCTGATCATTCTGGCACCGCTGGTTTGCTCACGCGTCTGGCCAGCGGTCAGCTGGACTAACTACGTGTACTTTCTGGGTGCATATCTAATCGGCCTGATCGTTGGCGCGCATTACCAGCAGAGTCTGCAGTTCATCGAACGCTACAGGCTATGGTTGATTGCCGTGGCGATCGGCTCGTCGGCGGCAATCTACTTCAAAGGGTTTTTTGAGATTCCAACGGTCGGAATTACAAACCTGGAGGAGTCCGCCTGGTACATCCAAAAAATCGCCTTTGCCGGCCTGGTGCTATTGTGGTTTGAGAAAACCATGACCAGTGTCCCTAAATGGCTGGGCCTGCTGGGCGAGTACGCGTTTGCGCTTTATTTCACGCACATTTATATCCTGATCGAAATAGTCGCGTACATCAGCGGTGCGGGTATCCTGCTGGATACGGGGCCAATGATATTTCTTACCATGGTCGGGGTTTTCCTTTTGATGACGGGTATCAGTGTACTGCTCATATTCACGGTAAAGGCCTTGATTGGCACACGGTCGCGCTATTTCCTGGGTGCGTAATCAGGAATATTTAGGGTCAGGAGATAGGACGGAAAATCAACCGGCCTGTGACGGCGTTCAAAATTAACAAGAGACAAAATCGATTATATAATCGGGAGGGTAACAAATGCATAACAAGGTCGGCCAGATGAGGCAGTTTGCGTGCATATCACTCGCCGCTATTGCCCTTTGCTCCTGCGGTGTCAGCGAGAAAGCGAGTCAGGGCCAGGCTTCCAGGACGATTTCCGTGATCGGGAGTATCGAACGACTCGACCAGCGGATCGATACCATCGTTCCTCCGGGTGCACAGTTGGAGATTCTTGCCCAGGGCCACGACTGGGTAGAGGGACCGGTTTGGGTCCCGGCACTGCAGGCGCTTTTATATTCTGATATTCCGAAGAATGCGATCTACAAGTGGACAGAGGGTGAGCCAGCGTCGCTTTGGCTGCAGCCAGCAGGCTATACGGGGTTTGTGCCAGGTGGTGGAAAGCCTGAGGGGTCGAACGGCCTCCTGCTGGATGGTGACGGAAGACTAATCCTGGCTCAGCACGGAGATCGCCGCCTCGCTCGACTTGCTGCTGACCTCGACACGCCAGAAGCCAACTTCGAAACCCTGGCGAGTCACTTCGAGGGGCAACGCTTCAATTCACCCAATGATGTTGCGATGCGGCGCAACGGAGACCTCTACTTCACGGATCCACCCTACGGATTGGCGCAGGGCGTGGACGATCCGGCAAAGGAGCTCGGCTACCAGGGCGTCTACCGGCGGGCAATCGATGGCTCGGTGACGCTGCTGGCTGAGGACCTGACTCGGCCGAACGGTATCGCTTTCTCGCCGGACCAGGAGACTCTTTACGTCGCAAACTCAGATCGTAGCGCAGCGGTGATCATGGCCTACCCGGTCGAGCCGGATGGCGAGCTCGGTGAAGGCAGGGTCTTCTTCGAATCATGGGGCGACGGTCTCGCCGTCGATCAGCGAGGCAACGTGTATGTGGCAGGACCGGGCGACGGCGTTATCATCATCAGCCCGGATGGAGAGCATCTGGGCTCGCTGAACACCACACAACACACATCGAACTGCGCGTTCGGCGAGGATGGCTCCACACTGTTTATCACCTCAGACATGTACCTCCTCCGTATCCGGCTCAGTGCGAAGGGCGCAGGCTTTTAAGCGGGATAATAAAGGTGAGAGTAAAAAAGGATTATCCTAGAAACCTCCGTTGGATCAACCACGTTTTAGGGTATAGCGACCCATTACACCCGAGATACGACGCAACAGCCATTTCGGCGTGGCTCTTCCAGTTAACGTCGCGGCCAGATTCACAACCCCGGGTACACAAATGGCATCACCCTTAAGGCAAGCGCGATAGCCCTGGGCAGCAACTTCTTCAGCGTCACCCACTATAAAGGCAGGCAATTTGAGCCCACCACTTTTTTGCTGGGCATTCGCAACCATATTGGTGGCGGTAATGCCTGGACACAGCGCGGTAATGGAAACCCCTGTTCCAGCCAGTTCTTCAGCAAGTGATTCAGACAGCGACAGTACGTAAGCCTTGGTTGCTGCATAGGTGGCCAGACTGGGTACCGGCTGAAAAGCAGCGATAGACGCTACATTAAGGATGCGCCCCCTACCCCGAGTCACCATGGGGGGAAGAAAATGGCTCAACATATTTGTCAGGCCGCTAACGTTAAGATCAATCAGGCCCTGTTGAACGCTGTCGGATAGATCGACAAAGCTCCCGTGCTCAAGCACACCAGCGCAGTTGACGAGGATATCTACCTGCAAATCCTGCTCACTTAATTTGTTGGCAAGTTTTTTCGCTGCGCCGCGACGAGACAAATCAGCAGGCTCAACCCACACATTTGCCTGGGTATCACTCTTAAGTTGCTGCGCCAGAGCCTGTAGCTTGTTCTCACTACGCGCAACCAGCACGAGGTCGTAGCCCCCCTCGGCAAAGTTTTTTGCCAGGGCCTCACCAATGCCTGATGAAGCACCTGTTATCACCACAGTATCTTTCTGCATCCCTATAACTCCAATTATCTAGCTATCACCTGAGTAACCTTGTGTCATAAATCATGACATTATATTGTCCCCGTGTATAGGTATGGCATGGGGACAAGAATAACGAGGCAAGGCAATATCGCCCTGCGGGCTGGACGCATTCGATCTGAAGAGTTGGGATTCGGAAAACCGTGCTGCGTCGCCTATTTTCCATATTTGGTTCGCGCTGGTCATAGGTGCCCTGGCAAAGCCAATAATCGAGTCATTGCCAACTATCGCGACATCTACCGCTCCAACCGTAGCAAATATGCAAACGACGGCACACTCAGCCGATCTTTGCGGTTAGCCAGGTATCGGCTTGTCTGTTCGGACGGCTTGCAGTTCTCCTTTACCCTCCAACCCGCAGCTACCGCCAATTCCTCAATCTCGCGAGGCTCAAAAAAGGAGCGCATTGGCTCGCCTTGCAGCGCAACCGCAATCCGCGTTCCCCACAGTAGCGGAGCATCTGCGTCCCTCGGCGGCTCACGCCAATAGTCGAGCACCAATTGAGAGCCCGCCTGGGTGCGCTCGGCCAACGTGGTCAGCGTGCTCATGATCGCGTCGCGGCTCAGGTAGTAGGTTGTCCCAAGCCAGGAGATAAAATCCGGCGCGGGGTTCTCGATCCACAGATCATTCAACGATGAGCGCTCGAAATCCACTGCCAGGAATGAGAGTGTGGTTGGCTGCGTGATACCGCGTTGGCGCAGGAGTTGCTGCTTCCAGCGCTGAGTGGCCGGAAGATCGATCTCGACCACGTCGATGGGCGGGGCCGACTGCCGCAGCGCAAACGTATCCAGGCCCGCACCCAGGATGACGTAACGTGTCGCCCCGACCTGGCGCGCCTCGGCCAAGCTGTCTTCGGCATAGCGGGCACGCACGACGACCTGGCTCCGCATGGCCGTGAACCTGGGGTAACGCCGACGGAGCCGTCTCAACCAGGCAAGCCGCGAGGTCGCTTGGCGCCGGATGTAACGCCGTTGGTACGCCGGCAGTAACGTGAATGCAATCCGGTCGGCGAGTACTGGCGGAGGGTCGTCGAGATGAATATGCACCGCACGCATAAAGGCGGTTGCAAAAGCGGTACGACTGGATTTCCGTTGGCGCATGGGTTCAGACTACCTCGGAGCGACAAAAAGTGCCAATTCGGGCATGCCTCTTTAACCTTCTTGTCGTGTTCAGTGGCCGCTCTACGATATAGCCTTATATTGGGTTCAGAGTAAAATCTGAATCATACCGATTGGGCCGAGATATCGTTTTCACACTGGCGCCAAATATCGCATCGCAAGTATCAGATCATATTCCACCGGGCTTACATAGACTCCGTGCCGAAAGCCCCGCAACATATCAAACGCGCCTCGGCTGACGCAAGCGCCAAGGATTCGGTCAGTGATCAAGGTAACGTCCAGCAATAGCAAACTGGCAGTTATAGCGTTACCCGAATTTGGGATATTTGCTTACTGTATGCCTGCACCTATAGCGTTTCTGCCAAATAGCGCCGCCAGCCGCCTAAATGGGTAATCTCTTCGGCACCGTCAATACCATAGGGCTCACAGATAAAGCCGCTAACCCACCGTCCACCGGACAGCTCCAGCTTGCCTATACCTAACGGGGCGGGAATATTGGCCACAAAACTACCGAATTCTCGCGCCGGTATCTTCCAGACTTCCACTCTGATTTCGCTTCCCTGTTCAGTATCCCGGATCAGCCCCGGTCGTAAAGGTGGCCCTCCGGCCAGCGCATACATGCGATAGGCCGGGGCGGTTTGGGTGGTCTCCAGAAGTACACCGCCCCGTTCCTTCAACTGCCAATTGAGCGGCAACCCGTCGAGATGGGCACCGCAGACGGCAACCTCAATGTATTGCGAATTGCCAACAGGGTTAGCAGGCGGCATAGGCGCTGGCTGGTCATCCAGCCCTTGGGGTAGACGGCAGACGCGCTGGATACGGTTGGCAATGGATAGCAATGCGCGGTCGGAAAACACCGTTCCCACGAGGGTCACACCGAAGGGCAGCCCCTGCTCGGTAAAGGCAGTAGGCACCGCCACCGAAGCCATATCCAGCAGGTTCATGAAGTTGGTGTAGTAACCCAATTCGCTGTTGCGCTGGATCGGCTCTGCAAGCATTTCGTCGATGCTAAATAGCCGCCCCGCCGTAGGGGTGAGCATGCAGTCCAGCGTCTGAAACTGCGCGAGGCACTGCTTTTTCAACGCTTCCAATCGGTATTGAGCCTTGAACAGGTCAGTGGCGCGGGCAACGCCGCCCGGTTCAACAATAGTTCGAATGACCGGTAGCAGCGCCTCCGGCTGTTCCTCGATCAGCGTCTCAATCGCCAGGTAACGCTCACTGACCCAGGGGCCCTCATACAACAACCGGGCCACTTCGTCGAATAGCTGGTAGTCGATCTCGACCATTTCCATGCCGTCCTCTACCAGCTTGTCGAGGGTCTGCTGGTAGGCTTGGGCGTAGGCCCGGTCACCGAAGAACTTCAGCTGTTCTTCGGGAATGACCCCTACCCTGATCGCGCCCTGGCGCAGGCCATAGTGGCGGGACTGGTTGTCGTAGGGATTCGTGCGGCTGTAACCGTCGGCCGGATCCTGGCCCTCGGCACAGGCCAGCACCCGGTTAGCATCGTCACTGTTTAACGCGAAAATACTGATGCAGTCCAGGCTGCGACAGGCTGGCACCAGACCGGTGGCGGATAGCAGCCCACGACTCGGCTTGACGCCCACCAGATTATTAAAGCAGGCCGGCACCCGACCGGAGCCTGCGGTATCGGTCCCCAGGCTGAAGCTGGCCAGCCCCAGCGCCACCGAAACGGCGGACCCCGAACTGGAGCCACCACTAATATAATCCGGGTTAAAGGCATTCCTGCAGGCACCCCATGTCGATCGGGTGCCATTCAGGCCCGTGGCAAATTGGTCCAGATTGGCCTTACCCACGGGTATGGCGCCGGCATCGATTAGCTGTTGAACCACATGGGAGGAAACCTCCGGCGTATAGCAGTATGCCTCGCACCCGGCGGTGGTCGGAACCCCGGCCAGGTCGATGTTGTCCTTGATCACAAAGGGGATGCCCCAGAGCGGACTCCCTGCCATAGGCCTGTCGGCCAGGGCATCCAGGTAAACCTGCTGCTCGGCCGCGCTCAGTTGGTAAATCCAGATATTACGATCCGCGTACTGCTGTGACCGCTCGCGGATATCGGCCATCACCGCTGCGGGGGTCAGGCTGTTGTCGGCGTACGCGCTGTGCAGCGCCTCGATTGTCATAGGGTGACTCATTATCACAACTCTCCTGTAGCGGGTTCGAGAATGACCAGTGCCTGCCCGGCGTTTACCCGACTACCGGCACTGAGCAGCATGTGGCTAATGGTGCCATCGCAGGGCGCCTGAACGGTGATCTCCATCTTCATCGACTCGAGGATCAACAGCGTGTCGCCGGCCTTGACGCTATCGCCTACGTTGGACTCAGTCTGCCAGACACTGCCGGACACCGGACTGTCCACGGCGATACTCTCTTCCGGCCAGCTGACCTCCTCGTCGCTGGCGATCTGCTCGCCCGCTTCATAGTTGAACTGCCCGGTGGCATGCCACTGCGCCAACTCCTGTTCAAAGGCGGTGTTACGTTGCTGTTTAAAGCGCTCGATCTCGGTCTGGTTACTGGCCAACGACTGTTCGTAATCGGACAGGCTGAACTCGCTCTCCTCGATCTTGAGTGGATAGCGCCCCTGCGGGAAGTCTCGCCTAATCTGTTGCAGCTCGTCATGACTGACTTCGTAGAAGCGGATCTGGTCGAAGAACCGTAGCAGCCAGGGCTGTTCGAACTCGGTGGTCTGGCGGTAGCGGTTCCACATTTGCAGGGTGCGGCCGACAAACTGGTAACCACCGGGTCCCTCCATACCGTAAACACAGAGGTAGGAGCCACCGATCCCCACCGAATTTTCTGCGGTCCAGGTGCGGGCGGGGTTGTATTTGGTTGTCACGAGGCGGTGTCTTGGGTCGACGGGCGTAGCCACCGGCGCGCCAAGGTAAACATCCCCCAGCCCCATCACCAGGTAGGATGCGTCGAACAGCACCTGTTTAACGTCATCAATGCTATCCAGGCCGTTAATCCGACGGATAAATTCCAGATTGCTCGGACACCAGGGGGCGTTTTGCCGAACCGACTGGTCATATTTATCGATCGCCAGTTGGCATGCCTTGTCGTCCCAGGACAACGGAATATGCACGATCCGTGACGGTACCGTCAGTTGATCAAGCTGTTGACTCAGGGTCGCTTCGGCCAGCTTCAGGTGTGCCAGCAGTTCGCTATGGGACAATACCTGGCTGTCAAAATGAACCTGGAGCGATCGTATCCCGGGCGTGAGCTCGTTCACTCCAGTGATTGGGTTCGCTTGCAACCACTGCATCAGTGCGTGGGCACGAAACCGGAGCCGAATATCCAGCACCTGCTCGCCGTATTCCACCAGCAGGAAGTGATCCCCCGCTGCACGGTAGACGATCTGTTCGCCATAACGATCCGCTTCAAGTCGTTCAAGGATAGGCGACTGTGGCGTTATCGCCGGACAGGGATGTGGCTGCGCCCTTAGCGACTCGAGTTGCCGAATTTGAGCCGCCTCCAGGGACACCGCGTCCTGGATCGAGACCGGAACAAACCGCAGCGTATCGCCGGAACGTAGCTGCCCGAGTTTCCACAGATCAGCGGTAATCACCGTCGCGGGACAGACAAACCCGCCCAGCGAGGGGCCATCGGGGCCGAGTATCACGGGCATATCACCGGTGAAATCAACTGTGCCGAAGGCGTAAGCATTGTCATGAATGTTGGACGGATGCAGTCCCGCTTCGCCGCCATCCTTACGTGCCCATTGCGGTTTCGGGCCGATCAGTCGCACGCCGGTGCGACTGGAGTTGTAGTGGACCTCCCATTGCGTTGCGAAGAACTCCTCAATGTCGGCATCAGTGAAGAAATCCGGCGCACCGTGCGGGCCGTAGATCACCCGCAGTTCCACCCGGTTACTGACCTCAGGGATAAGGGCCGGGTCACAAACGGCGGGCGTGGCGATCCCGGTGTCTGAGTGCAACTTCAACACGTCACCGGCACGCAACGCGCGACCGTTGTGGCCGCCGAACTGACCCAAGGTAAAGGTCGACCGGGAGCCAAGGTATTGCGGACAATCGATACCCCCGCGAACAGCCAGGTAACTGCGCGCGCCCGCGTTCTGGATGCGCCCGAGTAACAAGGTCTGGCCCGGTTGAATGTCGATGGCCTGGTGGAGCGCGACCGGCTCTTTATCCAGCGTCGCATCAATGGGCGCGCCGCTGATCACCACCTGGGTGGCGCGGCTGAACTGCAGGGTTGGCCCCTGCATGGTGATCTCAAGCCCGGCCGCATCATCAGGATTGTCGAGTAAACGGTTAGCCAGGCGAAGCGAGTAACTGTCGAAGGGACCCGATGGCGGAACCCCCACATCCCAATGGCCGCGACGTCCCGGGTAGTCCTGGATGGTGGTCTGGGTGCCGCCCTGTAAAACATCGATCCGCGCCGGTTGGCAGCTAAATTGGTTCAGGTAGCGGGTGGTCATCTCACCACGTGCCAGGGTGTCATCGCGACACAGCGCGCGCAGGTAATCCAGGTTGGTTTCGCTGCCGTAGAGACGAATCGTATCCAGGGTATGTTGCAGCTTTTCCAGCGCGGCATCACGGTTTGGAGCGTGGATGATGACCTTGGCCAGCATCGGGTCAAAATAAGACGGCACATCAATGCCGGTTTCGATCCAGTGATCGATACGGATACCCTCGCCCTCGGGAAACGCTACATCGGTCAGCAGTCCGGCGCTGGGACGGAAGTTATGATAGGGATCTTCGGCGTAGAGCCTGACCTGGATGGCATGCCCTTCGGGGTTGAGTTGCTGCCGCTGCTGGTCTACAGATACCAGCTCGCCGCTGGCCTGCTTGACCATCCACTCCACCAGGTCCACGCCATAGACGGCCTCGGTAACCCCATGCTCGACCTGGAGACGGGTATTGACCTCGAGGAAATAAAACTGGTTGGTGTCGGCATCGAGGATAAATTCGACCGTGCCGGCATTGCGGTAATTGACGCTGGCGAGCAGCTTCTCGCCAGTAGCGTAGAGCTGCTGGCGCACGGTATCGCTGAGATTGGGTGCCGGGCACTCCTCCACCACTTTCTGGTTGCGACGTTGGCTTGAACAATCCCGCTCGCCGAGCGCCAGCGCGCCGCCATGGCCATCACCAAACATCTGCACTTCAATATGGCGCGCGCGGGTAATGAATTTCTCCAGGAACACACTGTCGTTGGCGAAATTGTTGGCACCCAGGCGTTTGACCGTCTCGAAGGCAGCCTCCAGTTCGGGCTGGTCATGGCACAGCTGCATACCAATACCGCCGCCCCCGGCGGTGCTCTTGAGCATCACCGGATAACCGATGCGCAGCGCTTCGCTGCATGCTGCGTCCAGGTCGACCAGCAGGTCAGAGCCGGGTAGCAGGGGAACCTGCGCGGCTTCGGCCAGTTCGCGGGCGCGGTGCTTCAGGCCAAAGGCCAGCATCTGTTCCGGGGTGGGGCCGATAAAGGCAAGGCCCTCGGCTTCACAGCG
>CAXMOT010000006.1:0-9715 GCA_964195105.1 uncultured Gemmatimonadales bacterium
AAGTGCTGTGGAAGAGGTAATCGACCGGTTTGATGTGCTCGTCGACTTCAGTACGCCGGCGGGCACTATCAGTAATGTGACGGTATGTGCCAATGCAGGCAAAAAAATCGTTATCGGCACAACAGGCTTCGACGAATCGCAAAAGCAGGTCGTCAACGCCGCCGCGGAAACCATCGCACTATGTATGGCCGCTAATTACAGTACTGGCGTAAATCTTTGTTTTAAATTGTTGGATATAGCCGCCCGTGTGCTGGGCGACGAAGTCGATATCGAGATTAACGAGGCGCATCATCGCCATAAGGTCGACGCGCCTTCGGGTACGGCGTTGGCGATGGGTGAAGTGGTGGCGGAGGCACTGGGGCGTGACCTGAAGGAAAACGCGATCTACGGGCGCGAAGGCATCACCGGGCCGCGTGATAGAAAGAGCATCGGTTTTACAACTATCCGGGCCGGTGACATTGTCGGCGACCACACGGTTCTGTTTGCCGCCGAGGGTGAGCGCGTCGAAATTACCCATAAAGCGTCCAGTCGCATGTCCTTTGCGCGCGGCGCGGTCCGGGCTGCCAGCTGGCTGGCCGAAAAAGACCGTGGCATGTTTGATATGCAGGATGTGCTTGGGCTTAAGTGAGCGGCGTTTTTGGCGCCTGGTGATCGACGTCTCGAGGTTTGTTGCCAGACTGGCGAGAAGTGCTGACTAGGCGTAGACACCTAAAGGTTGGATCACGTACAATATCGCCCGCGGAGCATTGGGCAAATCACCATAGAATTTTAAAGAGCGGGATAAGGCGCACGCCCTGTCTCGCTTTTTTGCAGCCTGCAATCAGGGCCGCTAAACGCGATTCAATCACACATTTGGCGTATCCAGGAGTTCAGATTGACAACAAAGGCCATTCTGGCACTAGCTGACGGCAGTATCTTTGAGGGTGTTGCAATCGGAGCCAATGGTCTGGCGATTGGCGAGGTTGTATTTAATACCGCTATGACAGGGTACCAGGAAATACTCACCGACCCGTCTTACGCTAGCCAAATTGTAACCCTTACCTACCCGCACATTGGTAATACCGGCACCAACCCCGAGGACGAAGAGTCTGGCAATATATGGGCTGCCGGGCTCGTTATTCGTGATCTCCCGTTAATCGCCAGCAGCTGGCGGAATACGCAACCCCTGGACGATTATCTTCGTGAGCGCAATGTGGTCGGCATCGCTGAGATAGATACCCGGCGCTTGACCCGGATATTGCGGGAAAAGGGTGCCCAGAACGGCTGTGTTTGCGTAGTCGAGGATGGCCAAAGTGTTGCGGATGCTACCGCGCTGGCGCTTGACCATGCCGGGAAGTTTGCCGGTCTTAAAGGCCTGGACCTGGCAAAAGAAGTGACAACCGACAGGGCTTATGAATGGCGCGAGGGTGTCTGGCAATTGACTCAAGGGCATGTTGAGTCCTCCCAGCCATCATCCTTTCATGTGGTCGCCTACGATTTCGGTGTAAAACGTAACATCCTGAGGATGCTCGCTGAGCGCGGCTGTCGAATCACGGTGGTGCCGGCTCAGACTGCGGCAGCAGATGTACTGGCAATGAATCCTGACGGCGTGTTCCTGTCAAACGGTCCGGGCGATCCCGAGCCTTGTGATTATGCGATCCAGGCAATTGCCGGAATTCTCGAGGCAAGCCTGCCGGTATTCGGTATCTGCCTCGGGCACCAGCTGCTTGCCCTGGCCAGTGGCGCGCAAACCGAAAAAATGAAGTTTGGTCACCATGGCGCAAACCACCCGGTGCAACACGTCGACGGTGGCGAGGTTATGATTACCAGCCAGAATCACGGTTTTGCAGTGGATGAGGGCAGTTTGCCTGCGCATCTTGAAGCGACGCACCGGTCTTTATTCGACGGCAGCCTGCAGGGCATTCGTCGCACCGATAAGCCGGCGTTCAGTTTTCAGGGTCATCCTGAAGCAAGCCCCGGCCCCCACGATGCTGCCGGTTTGTTTGATCAATTTATTTCCTCAATGCAGGACCGTGAGACTGCATGAGCAGCGCCGATTGACCGGCCATTATTGAGTCCCCTGATACGCTATGCCAAAAAGAACTGACATCCAATCGATTTTGATCATCGGTGCTGGCCCCATCATTATTGGGCAGGCCTGCGAGTTTGACTATTCCGGCGCCCAGGCCTGCAAGGCCCTGCGTGACGAAGGCTACCGGGTAATCCTGGTTAATTCGAACCCGGCGACTATTATGACCGATCCGGCGATGGCGGATGCGACCTATATAGAACCGGTGAAGTGGCAAACCGTCGCCAAGATCATTGAAAAAGAGCGCCCTGACGCGCTGCTGCCAACCATGGGTGGCCAGACAGCACTTAACTGTGCATTGGACCTGGATCGGGAAGGCGTGTTGGCACATTTTGGCGTAGAGCTGATCGGTGCTACCCAGGACGCGATCGATAAAGCCGAGGATCGGGAACGTTTCGGCCGAGCGATGAAATCGATCGGCCTGGACACTCCCCGTTCTGCCATTGCCCATAGTATTGAGGAAGCGCTGCAGGTTCAGGCGCGACTGGGTTTCCCGTGCATCATTCGACCGTCGTTTACGATGGGCGGGAGCGGCGGTGGCATCGCCTATAACCGGGAAGAGTATGTCGAGATTTGCGAGCGCGGGCTGGATCTGTCCCCCACCAGCGAATTACTTATCGATGAGTCGCTGATTGGCTGGAAAGAATATGAGATGGAGGTCGTTCGCGACAAAAACGATAATTGCATCATTATCTGCGCAATCGAGAATGTGGATGCGATGGGCGTACACACGGGTGATTCGATTACCGTGGCGCCGGCGCAAACGCTGACCGACAAGGAATACCAGATTATGCGTAACGCCTCGATTGCGGTGTTGCGAGAAATCGGGGTTGAGACGGGCGGCTCGAATGTGCAATTCGGGATGGATCCGAAAACCGGTCGTTTGGTCGTCATTGAAATGAATCCGCGCGTATCGCGATCTTCGGCGTTAGCCTCCAAGGCTACCGGCTTTCCGATCGCCAAAGTGGCGGCCAAACTGGCGGTCGGTTTTACGCTCGACGAGTTGAAAAACGAGATTACCGGCGGGGCGACCCCGGCCTCGTTTGAGCCGACCATCGACTATGTGGTCACCAAGATTCCACGGTTTACCTTTGAAAAGTTTAGCCAGGCCGAGGATCGCCTAACCACCCAGATGAAGTCAGTGGGTGAAGTGATGGCGATCGGCAGGACCTTCCAGGAATCCATGCAGAAAGCCCTGCGCGGACTGGAAGTGGGCATCAATGGATTTGATCCTGTATCGGGGAAGGTCGATGCCAGCACGATTTCCCATGCCTTGCGGACCCCCAGCTCCAACCGTATCCTGCATGTCGCCGACGCGTTTCGCATTGGCATGCCGGTAGCTGAAGTCTATGAGTTGACCGGCATCGACCCGTGGTACCTGGTGCAAATAGAGGATATTGTCGCAGATGAGCAGGCACTGAAAGGGCAGTCACTTGAAGCGCTTGATAAGCAGCGGCTGTTCCGGCTCAAGCGCAAGGGCTTTGCCGATGCGCGACTCGCTGATCTGCTGGAGGTTGATGAGGCCAGGCTGCGCGCGCATCGCTATGAATTAGGGATTCGGCCGGTGTACAAGCGCGTCGACACCTGTGCTGCCGAATTTGCGGCGCCGACAGCGTACATGTATTCCACTTATGAAGAGGAATGTGAGGCGGCTCCCTCACAAAAGAACAAGATTATGGTGCTGGGCGGTGGTCCCAATCGCATCGGCCAGGGCATCGAATTTGACTACTGCTGTGTGCATGCGGCGCTGGCCATGCGTGAAGATGGTTACGAAACCATTATGGTTAACTGTAATCCGGAAACGGTGTCCACAGACTACGATACCTCCGACCGGCTTTATTTTGAGCCTGTGACGCTGGAGGACGTGCTCGAGATCATCCATGTCGAGCAGCCCACCGGTATTATTGTCCAGTTTGGTGGCCAGACTCCGCTCAAGCTGGCGCAAGGCCTGCAGGACGCAGGGGCGCCAATTATCGGAACAACTCCCGACGCTATAGACCGGGCGGAGGATCGCGAGCGGTTCCAGCAGTTTGTGGAGAAGCTGCAGTTGTTGCAGCCGCCCAATAGTACCGTTAGAAGTCTGGAGCAGGGCCTGGAAAAGGCCGCAGATATTGGTTATCCCTTGGTGGTGCGGCCATCCTATGTGCTGGGCGGGCGTGCGATGGAAATCGTCTACTCTGATGACGAGTTACGCCGCTATATGAAAGAAGCGGTGGCGGTGTCCAATGATAGCCCGGTACTGCTGGATCATTTCCTGAGTTGTGCGATTGAGGTCGATGTCGACGCCGTGAGCGATGGCAAGCAGGTCGTGATTGGCGCCATCATGCAACATATTGAGCAAGCGGGTGTGCACTCCGGTGACTCTGCCTGCTCGCTTCCGCCTTATAATCTTAGTGACGATGTGATGGCGCGGATCCGCGCCCAGATAGTCGATATGGCGCTGGAATTGGGTGTGGTGGGTCTTATGAACGTGCAGCTGGCCGTGCAGGGTGACCAGGTGTTTGTGATAGAGGTGAACCCCCGTGCATCCCGTACCGTGCCCTTCGTATCCAAGTGTATTGGTGTCTCGCTGGCCAAGATCGCTGCGCGTTGCATGGTAGGCCGTACGCTCGAAGAACAGGGTTTTACCAAAGAGATTATCCCGAATTTTATTAGCGTAAAAGAAGCCGTGTTCCCGTTCAATAAGTTCCAGGGTGTGGACCCGATCCTGGGGCCGGAAATGAAATCTACCGGCGAAGTAATGGGTGTGGGCGACTCGTTTGGTGAAGCCTTCGCCAAGGCGCAGGCCGGAGCTGGAGAGGCATTGCCCCGCGGCGGACTGGCGCTTGTCAGCGTGCGCGATGCAGATAAGGCCGATATTATCGACGTTGCCGGACGCCTGGTAGAGCTGGGTTTTGACCTGATCGCAACTCGCGGGACGGCGAAGGTGCTGGGTGACGCGGGAATAAGTGTGGCGGTTGTGAATAAGGTGCTGGAAGGGCGCCCGCACATCGTCGATATGTTGAAGAATGATGAGATTGATTACATTGTGAATACTACCGAAGGCAAACAGGCCATCGCTGACTCCGCGAGCATTCGTCGCTCCGCACTCCAGAAAAAGGTGTGTTACACCACCACAGTGGCGGCTGCGGAAGCGTTTTGCGAAGCGCTGGCATTTGGGGAAGAGCGACAGGTTCGGCGTTTGCAGGATCTGCATGGGAGTGCTGACGCATGAGTAAAGTGCCTATGACTATCGCGGGCGAGCAAGCCTTGCGTAAGGAACTGGAGCGGCTTAAGAGTAAGGAAAGGCCGCGGATCATCGCGGCTATTGCGGAAGCGCGGGCGCATGGCGACCTAAAGGAAAACGCTGAATATCACGCCGCTCGGGAAGAGCAGGGCTTTACTGAGGCTCGAGTTCGGGATATTGAGGCCAAACTTTCCAGGGCACATGTTATCGATGTTACCCGGATCCCACGCACCGGCAGGGTCATTTTTGGTGTCACGGTCGAGATCGAGAACCTGGATTCCGGTGACGCTGCGACCTATACGATCGTGGGTGAAGACGAGGCCGACCTGAAAGCATTAAAGATTTCAGTGTCCTCGCCCATTGCGCGCGCACTGATAGGCAAGTCAGAAGGCGATGTGGTGAGAGTGCGCATCCCAGATGGCGAAGTCGAGTACGAAATTATCGAAGTTCGCCACCTTTAGGCACCTTTTACGTTATTTAGACAGGTAGTAGCGCGATATATTCGAAAGTGCCGGCCGCTCACCTGCGGCTTCCTTGAACACCAAGGCGACACTGCCGATGGATTGCACGAGAACACAGCCGTGGGTTTCGCAGATCGTGGAGATTGCCAATTTCTTCTGTTCCCGGTCAGCGCTGTGGACTTTGATCTTGATTAATTCGTGATCGTTAAGCGCCCGGATGATCTCTTGCTGAACCCCCTCGGAAAGTCCCGCATCGCCAACGATGACCACGGGTTTAAGTTTATGGCCGATACGGCGGTATTCTTTGATTTTATCAGTACTCAGCGACATGTTAGGCTACCTTTAATTTGAACCCGGCTCGGGGTGCGGGATTATAGTCCCGTCCACCCCGGATCAGCAATACTGATTCAATCAACTTATACGCCCCATGAGCAGAAGCAAGAGTAGCAGTCGATGGCTGCAGGAACATTTTAAGGACGAGTACGTAAAGCGCTCCCAGCAGGACGGGTATCGCTCGCGCGCCAGCTATAAGCTCCTGGAAATACAAGAAAAATATCGTATTTTCAAACCCGGTATGCGGGTGCTCGACCTGGGCGCCGCGCCTGGCGGCTGGTCGCAGGTGGCGGTCAAGTTGGTTAGCCCCGGCGGCCTGGTGATTGCCTCCGATATTTTGCCGATGGATGAGATCGAATCCGTATCCTTTATTCAGGGCGACTTCACCGAAAAAGGAGTATATGATCAAATTATTCGCGCGTTGGGTGATGCGCCGCTGGATCTTGTAATTTCTGATCTAGCCCCCAATATGAGTGGTATCAGTGAAGTGGATATCCCTCGAGCTATGTATTTGACGGAACTGGCTCTCGACGTTGCCGCGGAGTCTTTGCACGGCGGAGGTTCGCTACTGATGAAAGTCTTCCAGGGCGCCGGTTTTGAGGAATTATTGAGTTCTGTGCGGTCAAAGTTCAAGAAGGTGCAAATGCGCAAGCCTTCTGCTTCAAGGGCCCGTTCCAGGGAACAGTACATGTTAGCGCGAGATTTTCGCGGTTAGCGCTGTTCACACCAGACTCGAAGGATCTGCTTTCGCTTTCGATACGTACATAATCAGGTGGTCCGAGGATCGTCCGACTAATTAATGAGGAAACTGCCTTGAACGATATGGCAAAAAATTTAATTCTGTGGCTCGTTATTGCGGCTGTGTTACTGACCGTATTTAATAACTTTAACGTCGAGCCCGAACAGCAGCAGCTCAATTACTCGGATTTCGTGACCCAGGTCCAGACTGATCAAGTCAGTCAGGTGACCATCGACGGTTACATTATTTCCGGGCTGCGCCGTGATGGCACTAACTTCAAGACTGTTCGTCCTGCACTTGCAGATCCCAAGCTGATTGATGATTTACTCGAGCACCGGGTTGAAGTGATTGGCAAACAGCCCGAACAGCAAAGTATCTGGACGCAGTTACTGGTGGCGGCATTCCCGATTCTGGTGATTCTTGCCGTGTTCATGTTTTTCATGCGGCAAATGCAGGGCGGTGGTGGCGGCGGAAAAGGGCCGATGGCGTTCGGCAAGAGCAAGGCGCGATTGCTTGGCGAAGACCAGGTCAAGACCACCTTCGCGGATGTCGCCGGGGTTGAAGAGGCCAAGGAAGAGGTTCAGGAATTGGTCGAGTTCTTACGCGAGCCAGGCAAGTTCCAGCGCTTGGGCGGTCATATTCCGCGGGGCGTGCTGCTGGTGGGCCAACCGGGTACCGGTAAAACGCTGCTTGCCAAGGCGATCGCGGGCGAGGCGAAGGTGCCGTTCTTTACTATTTCAGGTTCTGATTTTGTTGAAATGTTTGTCGGCGTCGGCGCAAGCCGGGTCCGTGACATGTTCGAGCAGGCCAAGAAACACGCGCCGTGCATTATCTTTATAGATGAAATTGATGCGGTGGGGCGTCATCGTGGTGCCGGCCTCGGGGGCGGCCACGACGAACGTGAACAAACCCTCAACCAGTTGCTCGTCGAAATGGACGGTTTTGAGGGCAAGGAAGGGGTTATTGTTATTGCCGCGACCAACCGACCTGACGTGCTGGATCCAGCCCTGTTGAGGCCGGGCCGGTTTGATCGCCAGGTGGTAGTTGGCCTGCCCGACATTCGTGGTCGGGAGCAAATTCTCAAAGTACATATGCGCAAGGTGCCCATCGCGGATGACGTTGAGACCGGCCTTATCGCCCGCGGCACCCCCGGATTTTCCGGTGCAGACCTGGCTAACCTCGTTAATGAGGCGTCGCTATTTGCGGCCAGGGCAAACCGTCGCACAGTTTCGATGCAGCAGTTCGAGCTTGCCAAGGACAAAATCATGATGGGTGCAGAGCGCCGATCCATGGTGATGTCGGAGAAGGAGAAAAGTAACACCGCCTACCATGAGGCGGGGCATGCGATCGTGGGACGGATCGCGCCTGAGCATGACCCGGTATATAAGGTAAGCATCATTCCACGGGGCCGTGCGCTGGGTGTGACCATGTTCCTGCCTGTGGAAGATCGCTACAGTCACAGCAAACAGTTTCTCATCAGCCAGGTGACCAGTTTGTTTGGTGGACGTATCGCCGAGGAAATAATTCTTGGGCCCGATGGCGTAACCACCGGCGCATCTAATGATATTCAGCGCGCTACCGGCATGGTTCGAAATATGGTGACCAAGTGGGGCCTGTCAGAAAAAATGGGTCCGCTGATGTATGAGGAAGACGAAGGTGAAGTGTTCCTGGGTCGGTCCGCGGCGTCTGCGCAAAGTCATGTGTCCGCTGAAACCAAGCGCCAGATCGATGAGGAAATTCGTAGCATCATCGACACGTGTTATAGCGCCGCCAAAAAAATCCTCGAGGATAATGTCGACAAGCTGCATGTTATGGCGGAAGCGCTGATTCAGTATGAGACGATTGATGCAGACCAGATCGATGACATTATGGCCGGTAAGAAGCCTCGTCCGCCCAAGGATATCGGTGGTGGTTCTGGTGAAAAACCTGATTCGTCAGAGCCGGCTCAATCTGCTCAAACTGACGACGCGGACGATTCTGTAGCACGGCGCCCGGCGGAAGAGCACTAGCCGCTAACCAGCGTTGTGCAGATGACAGAATCCCATTACCCCAAGCGATTGGATTGCGCGGGTAAATACCTGGATCTCAGTCAGCCACATATCATGGGGGTGCTTAATGTCACCCCCGATTCGTTTTCTGATGGTGCCAATTATTATCGCGACGCGTCGCTGGATATTGATTTGGCGGTCGCGCGTGCCGAGCAGATGGTTGCTGATGGCGCCTCGATCATTGATGTCGGCGGTGAATCCACCCGTCCCGGCGCTGATCCGGTAACGGAACAACAGGAAATCGATCGCGTCGTGCCGGTCATTGAAGCCCTGGCCTCTCATATTCCCGCAATTATCTCGATCGACACCAGTAATGCCTCCGTGATGAGCGCCGCTGCGACCGCCGGTGCTGGGCTGGTTAATGATGTACGAGCGCTGTCCAGGAGTCAGGCGCTTGAGACGGTGGCTCAGCTCCAACTGCCGGTGTGCCTGATGCATATGCAAGGCCAACCCGGGACGATGCAGGTGGCGCCGGACTATGCAGATGCAGTATCTGATATCCACGACTACTTGCAAGAACGCGTTAATTTGTGTGTTCAGGCTGGTATCCTCAAGAGTAAAATCCTGGTTGATCCGGGTTTTGGATTTGGTAAAACACTGGAACATAACCTAGAGTTACTGAAGGGTCTGGCAGCTTTTGAGCATTTGGGTGCCGCGGTTGCTGTAGGTATTTCCCGTAAATCGATGCTTGGGCAGATAACGGGGCGTGCGGTGAGCGAGCGCCTGTATGGTGGCTTGGCCGCGGCGACGATTGCCGTCATGAATGGTGCAACGATCATCCGTTGCCACGACGTGGCGGAAACACTGGATGCGGTGAAGGTTGCCGCGGCAGTCTTATAA
>CAXMOT010000007.1:0-19176 GCA_964195105.1 uncultured Gemmatimonadales bacterium
CCTCCAGGTCGGGTTGTGAGTAGGACAGGTGCAGGATCGCGTAACTCTGGTAGAGCGGGGCCCGCAACCACACGTAGCTAAGCCCGATGATCGCGGTGACCAGGAAGGTCACCAGCAGCAATCGCCAGCGCTGTCGGGTGATCCGGGGGTCGTCCGTGTGGAGCGTCTCCGTTCCGGTGGAGTAGGGGCCCGGTATAACATCAATCCTTGGGTTCGCTTGCATCTGGATGGCCTGGTGAGGGATAGGTGTTTCTTGACGGGGAGTTTAACCCGAAATAGACACTGGTATAAGCGGAAAATGCGCAACTGCGTTACGAACTTATCTGCTCCTCAGGAGCCTGCGCGCTGGATCACTCGAGGGCCACCAGATAAAACAGGCAGTCCGATATGGCGATGCTTATGTCTTTAGTAATCATGAATAATTTGAGTGGTTGTCGGGTAACCAGCGTGCCCCCATGATTATCGAAAAACCGCAATGCATGGTCGCTGCCATGACTATCGCGCACCACCAGGCAGGACAAACCCTGTTTGCCAAGCCAACCGAGTGCCGTTCCAGCAGGGACAGTGCCAAAATTAAAGCCCTCGATATCGGTGTGCAGGGTCAGGTCGGCCGCAGGATCGGCTTCGCTCGCAAAGGCAATTTCGTAACCGGCAAACAGTTCCACTCGCATCGGATGGCGGTACACGTCCATCTCGCCGGTTTCCGCCGAGGAGTTGAAAAGCTGCTTCTTTAAGGCGACTTGTTTAAATCCCTCCCACGCCAACTGGTGTGCATGGGGGTCGTGTGCACCGCCGCACTCGATGGTGGTGACGGGGAATGCCTCATCAACTTCCATCAGTGCGCCCAGGCGAATATCGGTAATGATCAGGCGCTCGGTAAACAGCTTGCTTATCGACCTGTGAGCAGGACTATTATCGCAGGCGACCGCGAACGATGGGCCGGCGCCGGAGGTGTTGTGGATATCAATGACCGCCTCCGGTTGCACTGCGCAGATTCGGTGTAGCAGGTCCGCCGCGATTCGTCCCTGCTCGTCATTGAAGGGCGGTCGAAAACAGCGGTTCAGGTCACGCGCGCCGGGAAGCTGGCGATGGTGGAACCCGGGGGTTTCCCGTGCCGCCTCTACGGAGCCGACGAAGCAATACAGGTCGACAACCGGCTGGTAGTCAGAGCGCAGCCACTTATGCAGGGCATGCAGGCCGGACGGTTCATTCCCGTGCAGCAATGTGGTTATCACGCGACATCGGGACGAGTCCTGGCCCTGAATGTAGATCCAGGTCGGGCCGTCCAGTTGCTGCAGCAAGTTGGGTACTGAATCGGCAACTTCATCCTGGCCTGGATTCTCCCAGTATGAAATCGGATAGGCTTGATTGGCTGGCATCAATGGCTCCACTGGTGCACGGGAGATCCCTCTGCAGCCCTTGTGACATATTCATTAAGCATCTTATGTAGCGCTTCATTGCGGTTCGTATCGCTCTCCAATTGTTCTAGTCGCTGCAGCTGCCAGCGGGCGCCGGTGATTTGCGCCGTGAGCCTGTGATCGACAATATCCAGGTGTTGTCGAATCTCACCGGGATCGACCTTGATGCTGGACAAGCCTGCTTGGGCATAGGGCAACAGTTCCTGAATGACCTGTGAGGCGGGTATCTTTACCAGCTCGTCTGCCGCTGCATTGGGCCAGAGAATATTTGCGCTCATGCCTGATTGGGCCGCCCGATAGCAGTTGAATTTGGCCAGCGGATAGGGCATCAACTCTGTGATATTGGGCATCTTGCTGGCGATCCCCAGCACACAGCCAATCAGGAATGCCGCGTTCGCCGCCATGTCCACGGGCGTTGGTCCGCTCGGCAGACCGCGCATTTCAATCCGCAGGTGGCCACCCGCGGCGGGATCATATATTGCCCGATTCCAATGCCATATTGAACCATGATGCAGTCGCAGCGCGGCGAGCTGGGGGATGCCTCCCCCGGTAACGATGCCGGTCGAATCTTCGTGGTCGCATTCCGGGAATATTACTTTGAATTCATTCACCGAGCGGGAGAATACCTCCAGCGCAGACTCACTGATCCAGCCCTTGCCCATGCCGGTGCGGCTGGTGCAGCCCTGCTTGCGCTCCTGCAGGGTGCGGGTTTCAACGGCCTGTTTAAACAACGGGATGCGCGTTTCTTCCCACAGCCGGTGCTGTAAAAACACCGGTGAGTTGGTCGCTATCGCCAATGCCGGTGCGAGTATCAACTGGGATGCATTGAAGACATTTACAAAATCACCAGGATTAACCCGCAGATGAATCTGGAAGGAGGTATTAGCGCCCTCTGCATTGAGGTCTCGCAGGGTCAGGAATAGCGGGTCAGCGCCGGCGATACTGATCTCGAAGGGACTGCCACGCATTTTGGTAATCCGCTCGGTCAATACCTGGTAACGCTTGCTTTCGGTCATCGCTGCGCGCGAGATATCGGCTTTGGTGACGGTGGGTAAAATACCGATGGGTACGGGGCGGGCATCGAGGCTTGCAGCCAACGCCTGGAGCCCGAGCAATTTGGCCCGTATTTCAGAGGCGATGCTGCTAAAGGGTTTGCCCTGCGCGGGTACCGGTGACAGGTTATATTCGAGATTGTAGCGATTGAGTTCGAGAGTTAATTGCGGATCGTTTGCCAGGGCCAGTAGCTCCTCATTGATCCATTTGGCGTTGCCCTGGTGGTCGACCAGGCTGAGTTCAAGCTCTGCCCCGAGCGATGCCGGGCCGCGGGCAAAATCGGGACGCTTCAGCAACTCTTCCAGTGCCGAGAGGTCCGTGCGCAATTGCGTGTCAAAGCGCCGATAATCCGCCGCATTAAAATCGGTGTGGGTTACGTTGGTGCCCAAGGTTCAGCCTCCGTTGCCGATGCCATTCCTTTATAGCGCAAACACAAATAAATATCATTTTTTACTGGTGCTGCAATGCCTCTCAATCTAGCATGATTTCGATATCGAACGGACAATTGAAAGGGTCGAACCTGCAAATGAAAGCGTCACCCAGGCAAACAAAAGAATCAGGTGGCAAGGCAAAAGGCGCCGTCGCCGGCGGGCATCCGCTAACCGCTGCCGCTGGCGAGGAAATCCTGTTGGCCGGTGGCAATGCATATGATGCGATTATAGCGGCGCACTTTGCCGCCTGTGTTGTCGAGCCGGTCCTGGCCTCGCTGGGCGGTGGCGGTTTTTTGGTCGCACAACCGGCAGGGCAGGCTCCTCTCGTATTTGATTTTTTCGTCCAGACACCGCGGCAAAAACAGACTGAGGCGGGGCTGGATTTTCAGCCTATCCTGGCGGACTTTGGCGCCGCGCAGCAGGAATTCCATATTGGGCTGGGCTCGATTGCGACGCCCGGGTCGGTGAAGGGCGTGTTTGAGATACATCGTCGGTTGGGTTCATTACCCATGATCGAACTGATGCAGCCGGCAATTCAGTATGCGCGCCACGGTACGCCGTTAAACTCCTTGCAGGCGACTATTCTTGATATCGTCTCGCCCATCCTGTTAGCGACGCCGGAGGCCAGGTCGATCTTTCAGGATGCTGCAGGCGAGGGTGTGGTTGCCGAGGGGCATATCCTGAGGCTGCCGCAGTTGGCAGACACGCTGGATCACCTTTCCCGTGAAGGCGATGACTTGTTTTATCGCGGTGAACTGGCGGAGTTGATAGCGAGGCAGATTCAGGCGGGCGGGCACCTTACCCGCGAGGATCTGGCGAGCTACCAGGTGCAGGTGCGTGAACCGCTGGTAACGCGTTATCGAGGACATGAATTTATCACCAACCCGCCGCCCAGTTCCGGTGGCATCCTGATCAATTTCGCCTTGCAGTTGTGGCAGGCCTGCGCACAGGAACACAGCTATGGTAGTTATGAGCATTTGGCAGGGCTGGTCGCGACGATGGACGCCACCAATCAGGCCCGCATCGAAGCCCACCTCAACCGACCTGACATGGCCGGTACGGATTTTGCCCTGTTGGATCCCGCGCTGGTCCAGAAGTATGCGCAGGAGATTCGCGGTCGGTCGCGCGCAAATCGAGGCACCACTCATATCAGCGTGATCGATGCCCAGCGTAACGTGGCTGCCATGACGGTATCCAATGGTGAAGGCTGTGGAACCATCGTGCCGGGCACAGGAATTATGCTTAATAACATGTTGGGTGAAGAAGACTTGAATCCAGGCGGGTTTCATCAATGGCATGCGGATCAGCGGATGACCTCGATGATGTCTCCCGGCATTATTAACCGCAGTGACGGAGTTATGGTCGCGCTGGGTTCAGGCGGGTCGAATCGCATTCGCACGGCGATTCTGCAAACCATCATTAACCTTATCGATTTTGACATGCCGCTCGCGGCGGCCGTCGCCAGTGCCCGCGTCCACTTTGAGAACGATTTCCTTAATATCGAGCCGGGCTATCAGGGCGCAGTGCTTGAAAAGCTGGTGGCCGACTATCCTGACAACAAGTGCTGGGACGAACTCAGCCTGTTTTTCGGCGGTGTCCATGCGGTGCAGTATGACGGGTACGAATTCAGTGGTGTTGGCGATACCCGGCGCGGGGGTGTTGCGAAGACTGTTGTTGGATAATGGGTTTTAAGACAGATGGTTGCGATGCCTGCGAGCGTAAAGGTTATTACAGGCAATGGTTATGCTGGCCGGAGCTTCGATTGACTCTTCAGGATACTGATGGAGACTGACCGGTTGCGGTCGATGCTGATCTCGGCGTAACCCTCCGGGAAATCCGGCAGCAATTGGGCCGCCCTCTTGCAGTTTTGATTGTGCTGCTGGCTGGATGTTTCGGTAGTGCCTGCTTTGAATCGCTGGGCCATCAATATTACTCCGGAAATGTAATTTTCTGTCGTTCAGTATTTCGGGACGACGCGTTAACCCAATCTTTCAAATAAGTAAAAAGCAGTTTTTATAGTTTTGAGTTAGAACCCGGCACTGCCTGCGGGGGGTGATAAATATTAATGGAATCTGGACTAACGTCACAATTCGTAATGTTACCTAAGCAGTATTCACATCGTGATGGTTGGCCCGTGCCAGCTTGCAATGACCAGGTGAATGGAGTACTAATTCGAATTCTTAATGTATCCGGGTGGTTGTGCCTGGGCACGACATTTATCGCTAGTGGGATTCGCCTGTGAAGCATACAGGTGGCCCTGGGGACGTTATGGGATCTGCAGTTACAATAAATATTGCCGCTCGGTGGCATCGCTTTGCCAGTGCAATCAGCCGGGTTGAAATAAGCCCCGCTACGCTGCGGTCAGCCTTGCAGCGACTATGCGCGAGATATCTCAGTAATTCGTCGCAGGCTCCTGTTGAGGCGGCGTGGCCGCCCGGATTAGCTGGCGCCAATATCATGCAGGCGAACTCGGGCGATGATGACGTATTGCCGGAACTCGATGCGGCGGAACTGGCGCGCTACAGTCGCCACTTGATGTTGCCGGAATTTGGTCAACAGGGGCAACAGAAACTGAAGGCGGCGCGGGTGTTGATCGTCGGTGCCGGTGGGCTCGGCTCGCCGTTGTGTCTGTATCTCGCGGCTGCTGGCGTGGGCACGCTTGGCATTGTTGATCATGATCGCGTCGACGCAAGTAACCTCCAGCGCCAGGTGTTGTTTGGGGAGTCGGATATTGGCAAGAACAAGGCCGTCCGGGCGGCAGCGCGTTTGCGCGATCTTAATCCGTATACCCGGACTCGTGTCTATGAACAGGCGCTGACGGCCGCCAATGCACTTGAGATCATTGCTGACTACGACCTGGTTATCGATGCGACGGATAATTTTCCTACCCGTTACCTGATCAACGATGCCTGCGTGATACTTGGCAAGCCGGATATTTACGGCAGTATTTTTCGTTTCGAAGGGCAGGCGTCGGTGTTTAATTATGAAGGCGGGCCCTGTTACCGTTGCCTGTACCCGGAGCCACCAGCGCATGGCAGGGTGCCTTCCTGTGCGGAGGGCGGCGTACTGGGCGTCCTGCCCGCCATCATTGCCAGTATCCAGGCCACGGAAGCGATCAAGATCATTGCCGGTATGGGTACGTCGCTGAGCGGCCGCCTGGTGCTATACGATGCGCTGGGCATGCGGTTTGAAGAGCTCCAGGCAAACAGGAAACCCGCCTGTGTGGTATGCGGAGATCAACCGAGCGTTACCGAGTTGATCGACTACCAGCAATTCTGTGGAGTGCCCGCTGCGCCCGCACCCGCCACCGAGGGTGAAATTTCGGTTCGGGATTTGGCGGCTCGCCTGGCTGCGGGTGAGCCAGTATGTATTCTTGATGTCCGTGAAGCCCATGAATGCCAGATTTGTCGACTTGATGGGTCGATTCATATTCCCATGCAGGACGTTGCAACTCGCCTGGACGAATTGGACAGGGAGCAGGAAATAGTCGTGCATTGTAAAGGTGGCGCTCGCGCGGCCAAAGTGTGTGAGTTGCTGCAACAACAGGGTTTTAAGCGGCCATTAAATCTTAAGGGTGGCATCCTGGCATGGGCCAATGAAATAGATAGCGATATGAAAACCTATTGAAAAGCAGCTGGTTTTTAAGCTTTCAGTGTGTTTCGGAACGACCGTATTACAACGCCGATGGTTTCAGGCTCTTTAGTCTACAACCTTGATCCACTCGCCGGTGGCTGGCTCTTTGTTAGGGTAGTCACCATTGAGCAAACGCAGTTCCTCTTCGGGATATTCCGAAATCTTGCTGCCCCTGGCGAGCGCTTCGTAGGATACGGGGCCTTCCAGGCGAACGTACTTCAGCTTTAGTTGCGCGGCATTGCGATAGTCCTCTCCCTTCATTGGGCGAAAGCTGCCGATCGCAGCCATGAAGAAGGGGTCGTAGTTAATCGCCGCATTGGGTTTGCGGTTCACGCCACTGAAATAGTAGGCATTGTTCCTGTGGAAAATGACGGCGACGCGCACCGGGCCGCGCTTCACGGTTTGCGGGACGATCCCCTTATAACCGTCGAGTCCATTCTGGCTGAACGCCTCTCCTTCAGTTAGCCCGTCAATTTTCAGTCGTTCCTGGATAAACTGCTCGGGCGTCAGTTCGGCGACGTCACCCTTCGTCTGCAACTGGATGAAGGCGTCCTGTCGCTTCGGGTAAGCCACGACGGCATTGGGCGAGTTCTGGACTTTCCAGCTACTCGGGAAAGCCAGGGTAAAGTCCAGCATCTTGTGGTAAAAACGACTGCCTTTGCGAACCCCTTCCCTGGGGCTGTCGCCAAATTCGAGGCCGGCGGTTTTCTGCCTGAAAATGTCCTGGTTGGTAATCGCATCCGACTTGGGGAGCTCGCCGGCCGCGCTGATCACCTCACGCAGGCGCTTGTCGTTGCGGGGGTGGGTAGCAAACAGGCCGTGATAACCCCTTGGTTTCTTACCTTCGGCCTTGGCTTTCAGTTTGGAAAATTGCTCCTGGTCTTTGAGCACTCCGATAACTTCTTCCATCGCCTTGGGGTCATAGTTTGATTTGTACAGATATTGGGCGCCCAGGCGATCGGCTTCGAGTTCATGGTCACGGCCATAGCCACTGACAAGCGCGGTGCCGGCGATATTTGATAACTCGCCAATCTCGTTGCCGCCCGCGCCGAACGTAATCTGGGTGCCGATTGCGAGAATGCCTGAGAGCACATTTTTCGCGGTGTTCATGCTTTTCTGCTCGGACGCATGCTTGGCCGCGACATGGCCGACTTCATGGCCGAGCACTGCTGCCAACTGCGCCTCACTGTTAAGGTAGGTGAGCAGCCCCCGGTTGATGTAGATGTACCCTCCGGGCAGGGCAAAGGCGTTGATATTAGGGCTATCGATTATGGTGAAGGTGTATTCAATTTTTTTACGGTTAGCGTGCGCGGCAACCTTTTGCCCGACAGCGTTGATATAGGCTTGTAAATCCGGATCGCGGTAGATCGGCATCGACTTGAGGATATCCTCATGCATCTCCTTGCCAATCCTGGTCTCTTTCTTGGCCGACATCGATAGCACCGGCGTAGCGGTGTTGAACGCGAGCTGCGAAGGTGCCGCCCAGCCGGATAATGGCACGAGCAGGAGAGCGGCGACTATATAACAACGGATTTTCATGGAATTTCCCTACGTTGCATTATTTGATGTGAGACGGGCGTAATCGTTCCGCACGCGCTGGAGAAATCTGATCCCCCTCTATTACGTGAGCGGCTTTTCCGCAGTAGATTCATCCTAGGTCTGACAGTCTCCTCGAGCCTAATGGTAAGACCCGGCATAGGTGAAAAGCAATAAGGTTAAGACAGGAGAGTTGAACCGGTGGCCAGCCAAGCAGGTTCAGGGGGTGTCAGGCGGACATTGCCGGGCGTGACTTTGCCATCAATGATGTCGATACAAACTTGGCGATTTTGGATTCGGCGCCTGCGTCCAGCCCGATAAATTTGAGCCCGATGTGAAAGCAATTCTGGGAGATGCGCCGCACATGGATGGCGCGACACCGTACATCGATCTTGGCCATACGACCCAAGCCTGGCCCGCCGGGCAAACAGAACTTGACGTTCATTTCGCGTGGCTCGGTCTGGTGGGGGGGGAAGTTGGCGTGACGCTCGCCCAGTATGGCGCGAAAATCGGCCTGTGTTGCATGGAGCATGATGCCAGTGAGTGAAATATTAGCTGCGTGAACCTCAATTTGTTGCTGCTCGGCGAGCAGGACATCAGCCGCGAAGTTCGCTTTCACGCGTGGATTGATTCTGTTGTCGTTTAACATGAGAAAACCTGCCGCTACAAATTCCCGGGTAAAGGCGAATAAAGGCTCGTTCCTTGGTAGAGAAAGTATAGCAGTTGTTTTCAGTTATGCCTCATTAGGCGGTGCGCCTGGTTAAGCGTTTAGCGAGTTGCCGGGCTAAACGGGTTTTCATCACCTTCGCGGCAGTGGTACATGAGGTCTATATGAACATCTCCGGTGCTCAGGTCACTTACCGGACAGTAGTTCAGGGACTCAAAGAATTCCCTGTCATGGTCGCAATGGCTGTCGACGCTGATGCCGTTAAACTTCGAATCGCGCTCACACTCCTGGTGAATGGCATCCATTAATCGATGGCCGAAGCCGCGGTGCTGAAATTCAGGATGGAGGCCGATCAGCAGGATCCAGTGGTGATCAATCTTGCCAAGGGCATTGTGCTTGGCTGCAAAATAACGCCGTAAGCGATGCGTGGTCATAATGCCGGCAACCGAATACATTCCCAGCCGCCACCGCCAGCTGGAGCCCAGGTCTTCGGGTTCGTCAGCGCTGTTGATCATGGCAGCGCCAATCAGGCGGTCGCCCAGCGCAATAGCCAGGGCAATGTTAGCGCCCGAGAAGTGCTGCAACATATCTTCCCGAATCATGCCGCGCAGGCGTTGCTCGTAGCCGCGTTTGTTAGCATTGAGCATATGCATCATAAACGGATTGTCTTTATAGGCATGGAAGAAGATCGCCTGTGCCTGCGACATGTTGGAGCGTCCAATTCTTACGACACGGACATTGTCCAGTTGAGTTTCGGGCATTCAGTCATTCCTCGTTGTTTTTATGCGCTATTTGGGCGTTAACAGCCGCTTCGCCGGTGAGCTGTTACCTGAGCGTGAATTAGACAGCAACTGGGCATTACGATCAATAGGAGCGGCCCCTCGGAGGGCAGGTATTGGATAAGTTTGAGTTACACCAGATGATCCCGTATTCTTTTTATTTTGTGGCGCGGTGCGAAAGCTCGCGGATGGATAGTTTGTTGAGGAGTATGGCATGAAAAAGTTTTTGATCGTTTTGTTGGTTGTCCTGGTGCTGCTTGGCGGGGGCGTTTTCTATGTTGCTTCGCAGGCAGGCGATATCATCCGCACCGCGGTGGTGGAATACGGCCCGGAAATCACCGGCACCCCGGTAACCCTCGATAGCGTGAGCCTTTCCCTGTTGTCGGGTAACGCAAAAATCAACAACCTGGTCATTGGTAACCCTGAGGGGTTCAAGTCCGAGGATGCGGTTCGCGTCGGGGTCGTGGAGGTGCAACTGGATGTTAACAGCCTGTTCGGCGATGCAATTCACATCCAGAAGATACTGGTGGATGGTGCGGAGTTGACCTACGAACTGGCCGGGGGCGGGTCAAATATCGATGCGCTCAAACGTAATGTTGAAGAGCGTAGCGCCGCGTTGCTGGGAAGTGGGGACGAAGCAGATGCCAGTGCAGAAGAGTCTGCCACGGCGCTTATTATTGACGATTTGTTTGTAAACAACACCAAGGTCAAAGTGGTTGCGAAACTGCTCGGCGGCAAGGGTGCATCGGTTACCATTGCTGATATTCACATGGAAGATATTGGTAAAGAGGAGGGTGGCAGCAGTGCGGCCGAAGTCGTGAATAAACTGGTCACCATTATTACCAAGAGCGCGACCGGCAGCGTGGGCCAGATTCTGTCGACCGACCAGCTTAAGGGCGCCGTCGATGATGCGGTCACTGACCAGGTTAAGGGCGTCAGTGATAAGTTGAAGGGACTCTTTTCCAAATAAGGATACCCACCATGCTATACAGTTTTGGCGAGCGTACCCCGATCCTCGATAATCCAGGTTTTATCGCACCCGATGCGTCGATCATCGGGTCGGTGATTATTGGCGATGAAGCCAGCGTCTGGTTTAACGCGGTGATTCGTGGCGATGTTGAAACCATTACTATCGGCGCACAGAGTAATATCCAGGACGGCTCGGTATTGCATGCCGATCCCGGTTTTCCGCTCACGATCGGCAAGGGTGTTACCGTCGGCCACAAGGTGATGCTGCATGGCTGCACGATAGATGATTACAGCCTGATCGGGATAAACGCGGTGATACTCAATGGCGCAAAAATCGGCAAGCATTGCCTGATTGCTGCCAATGCGCTGATCACCGAGGGTATGGAAGTGCCAGACGGCTCCGTGGTGATGGGTTCGCCGGGCAAGATCAAGGGCAGCCTGACTGAGGAACAGCGTGTCGGCCTGCAACATGGTGCCGAGCACTATGTCAACAACGGCCACCAGTTCAGTGAACTGCTCCGCGCGATAGATTAGGACCTGCCTGCTGCCTGCTTGGTGCCACCGTCATAAATCGAGCTGGATAATGGTTCCGCTTCACAAATCCGACACATGGTTCTGCGACACTATCGCTGCGAGCGAACCATCGGGCAAATGTCGATTCGAACTCTGGTCCCGGGAAACAGGAAACCATTGGTTTCTTAGCAGGGTGTTGAAAAACCTTTTCGAGGCCGGCGATGCTAGGCAAAAACAGGCGAAAAAGCGGAATTTATTTGGCATAAATGAGCATTTTGAACCTGTTTTTAACGCCGCAGCGGCCACGCAGATAGTTTTTCAACACCTTGCTAGAGAGACGTTTACCAACGATAACGCGAACGCAACCGCCTTCTCTGGACGCGGTGAGCCTCGATAAGTTTGGTGCGCGTGAATAGCCGCACCAGAATCGCCCCGGCGACAAAACCCCCGATATGCGCCCAGAATGCAACGCCTCCCTTGCTACTCCCCAGTGCGGGTAAGCCACTCAGTAGTTGAATTGCAAACCAGTAGCCAAGCATCACATATGCGGGCACGGCGATGGTGGTTATGAAAATGCCAAGAAAAATCAGCGTATGAATATGCGCCCGGGGGTAGAGCAGAATATAGGCGCCCATGATACCGCCAATCGCACCGGATGCGCCCACCATCGGGATAATGCTACTGGTGTCAGTTAATACCTGGCTGAATGCGGCCGCCAAGCCGCAACACAGGTAAAAAACCACAAATCGAACCGGGCCCATGACATCTTCAACATTGTCACCAAACACCCATAGAAACCAGAGATTGCCGATGATATGCATCCAGCCACCATGCATGAACATGGAGGTAATCGGTGTATACCAGCTTGGCGCGCCGCCGAGTTGGCAATAGAGATTTTCGGTGAGGGGCAAGCGAGTGCCGACCGGTATGCTGCCCAGTAAATCCCCCGGTATCAGGCCAAAGGTGCACAGCGACTCGGCGAGAGTGGTTCCTGTGCCATAACCCTGCAGAAATATCCAGCTCAGGATATTGAGCGCGATGAGTGTTGCCGTGGCTATCGGGAAGCGCAGATTGGGATTTTCGTCGTAGAGCGGAAACATGGCGTCCTGCTAGTTATAGTATCCTAAAAACCTCAGTTGGATCATGAAAGTATGCACAACCTCTTGACGCACCTGGAAAATTTGGAAAAGCTCTCATCACCAATAAGGTGACTATGAGTTTTTCAAATTCCCCATACACATCAATATGTTGCACATCTTTTTCACGCCCAACCGAGGTTTCTAGGATTATGGGCGATCCAGGTAATCACGGTCATCGAAGGTTTTTACCATGTCCGGGAAAAATACCGTCATGGCGGTCACCAGCGTGCCGTTAATAAAGCCCTCCGGAAACATTATCAGCAATATCAGTGGCAAGCTGGAAAGCCCCGGTGTGGGCAGCAGCGGGCTGTCCAGCAGGTGAAATAGCCCCGCCCCGAGCAGGCCGGTTGCCGCTACCGAAAGTGCTGCTCCCGCGAAACCTGCGCCAAGCATATAGATAAACAGGTTCTTGAATCTTAACGAGTTCAACAGGGTCAGTACCAGCCAACTAACCGTTGCCGGTACCGCAAATGTGAGTATTGCGTTGAGCGGAAATGCAGCCCAGTCGGCGCGGCCCAGCAACGTAATAAACGCCAGCGCTATGCTGGCTGAGATGAGCGTCAGGCTCCAGCCAAAAATTAATACCGTAGCAGTGATCAATAACGGGTGTATTGCGAAGCCGGCACTGACCTGTATTTCCAGCAGCCAAAACAGCGCCAGGATAATGCTGCTGGCGTATAGAAAATGCTGTTTTCGGGGATCACTGAATAACGCATGGTAAGGGGCATAGCGCAGGGCCAGTAATACAAACGCGATATAAACCAGCCAGCTCGTTACCAGTAACCAGTTGGTTAGTAGCGACGCTGCGATAGTCATGGGTGTATTGTTTTCTCAGGCCCGGGGGCGCAGGTCATGCGCGTGCCCTTGAAACCTGTTGAATGGCGCGATCACATTTCAACGCGGGTGATTTTTGAACCCTCGAATGTGAGGTTGTACATCAGTCCCTTATTGGAGAAGATAAAACCAATGATCGGCTTTTGGGCCGTTTCGGTGCTGATTTCCCCACCCACGCCCAGGTTGGCGATTGCGACACTGCCATCGACGCCTGCTTCCCAGCCGCTGCTGGTGCGAAAGCGGTTGAGAGCTTCATCGTTCATAAACAGAATGACCTGTTTCTTGACCTGCAGGCCTAGCTGCCATCCAAACGATCCACCGACGATATTGTAATAATCTTGAGTACGGTCGTTGATAAGAAGGGCGCCTTCGCCATATTCACCGCCGACAACGACACCACCTTTCACGACCGCTGGAAATACCAGCATCGCAGATGCCTTGCGCGCGAGGGTGCGCGCGGATGAGCTGTGCTGGTAGAGCTCTTCAATGGTAGCAGTAACGTCGGAATCCAGTTCGGTCTTTGAGGCGAAATGATTCTTGGTGGAAGCGCAGGCCGTCAATAACAGGCATAGCAAGCCGGTCAGGAGAGTCTTCGTGTACATTGTTTTCGTCCTCAATAGATATTAGTTGCCAACAGCCCGCTAATCTCAAATCTCTGGCTGTACTCTACAACAGACCGGATAGGTGTCGTGTTTGGATTCTCGCCGCCAAACATGGCCCGCGTGGATCAATATCCGTTATATCCGGTTACGCCAAAATAAAGCGGCTGTCATAGTACCGGGCGGCATATTGTAATGATAAAGTTGCGTGGCGTGAACTCCCGTGAACAATAACTTGATTAATCGCCGGGCGATTAACGTTTTTAGGAGAGCTTTGATGGAGTTTGAACTTGCCTACTGGCATTGGCTGGTATTTGGAATGGCCTTGATGATGCGTTGTCTTCCCGTGACCAGATTAAAGCGAAACTGAAAAGCATGATTTACAATGATATCTCGGACTGGGGTATTGTCCTGAAGACAGTGGAGATCCAGGATATTAATCCCTCTCCCACCATGCAGAGTGCGATGGAAGAGCAGGCCGCGGCGGAACGTGCGCGGCGTGCAACGGTGACTCGCGCCTAGGGCGAGAAGGAAGCGGCGATTCTTGAGGCCTCGCGACGCGATGCGGAAGCGCAGGTAATGCTCAGCCAACAAGCGATTAAAAAGGTCACAGAAGCCATACAGGGTAACGAATTGCCTGTTATGTACTTGCTGGGCGAGCGTTATATTTCGTCGGTCTCGGACATGGCAAAGTCGCAGAATAGCAAATTGGTGTTGATCCCTGCTGATCTGCCGGCAGCGATACGCGGCATGATCGGGTCGATGCCCAAGTAACCTGTTGCGCTTGTTTTCAGTCTGGAGGGATTAGTTGCCTGGCAGGTTGTTTTTCAACAGCCTGCCAGGAGACGCGCAAGGCGTTTTAGGTGGGCATAAAAAAAGCCAGGCATTTGTCTGGCTTTTTTGTGGGGCCTTGTCTGGAATCTGTGCGCTAGACAAGCATTTTGTGTAGTTCTTCAATATCTTCCTTGGCTTCTTCCAGTATCACAAGGCTCTCGTCCGGTGTTAATTCCTTGAAGGCAAGCTTGTGGTAAGCCGGGATATCGGTCAGCTTCGGGCAGTCGCTGCCATATCCGTTACCCATGTAGTAATGGTGACGGGCAATAGAAACGATATCGGAGGTATCGACCGTGTCGCCTGAGTTACGTTCCCACTCTTCGCGTGACCGCGCCACTTCAATGAGTTCAGGGTCGAATTGCCAGGAGCGCAAAATCATCTCGCCGATTTTTCCCGCATAGCTGGTGCGCAGTTGGTGGAACTTTTCCACCAGGTCGTCTCCCGGCAGGTGATTATTCTTCAACCAATCGAGCAGCGGCAATGCGCCGATATCCTGCAATAGCCCGCCCAGCATCGCCTGGTCTGGATCGAAATCCTCGCACCGCTCAGCGAGGATCGCGCTGATGGCGGCGATATGGGTGCTCATCTGCCATTGATTCTGCAGCAGGGCGTTCAGCGCACTGTTTTTTGTTTCAAACAGCGAACGGACGGTGTAGGTGAGCACAATATTCTGCACCGAATGCTGGCCTAGCCGGCAGATGGCGTGTTTGGCCGTTTTAATCGGCATGGGGCCACGGTGTAACGGGCTGTTGGCGATCTTAAGGATATACGCAGCCAGTCCGACTTCCGTCTGGATAATTCGGGCGATATTAATGATATCGTACTGCTCGTCTTTGAATGACGCGCGAATCTTCATCACCAGGTCAGGCATTGCAGGAAGTCGAATTTCTTCCTTTTTAATTGCCGCCTCGATCTGCTCGAGGACCTGGTCTTGCTCAGGCTCGTGTTCGGAGTCGTCTAGTAATTCCAGTTTTTGCGCAAACATTGATTTAATCTCACCGTAGGTATTTTTCTAAAAAGCACTGTAACGTGCATTAAGAATAGTACGAATTCAGCGAATTTCCTGAAAAAAACCATGATCAGGTAAGAATTTACAGATCGAGCAGACGGGCTTGCTGCGGCATTGCGGAAGGTATTTTTGGTGCTAGGAGCCTGTCGGACTTAGGATGAATCTACTGCGGACAAGCCGGATTTGGTCATATTTTCTGCTCTTTCTCGTTGAATAGAATAACTATTCGCCTCAAAAGAGCCCAAAATCTGCCTCAAACCGGACTTCCCCTCGTTACGAACACCTACGTCCGACAGGCTCCTAGCTATCGATTACGTCCTGAAGCAGCAGTTCGATCAGTGCTTTTTGGGCGTGCAAACGGTTCTCGGCCTCGTCCCACACTACGCTGCGGGGATCGTCCATTAGCCCGGTGCTGACTTCTTCGCCGCGATGCGCGGGCAGGCAATGCATGAATAACGCGTCCGGTGCGGCAAGATCCATTAGCTTCTGGTTGACCTGGTAACCTGCGAACTGTTGCTCGCGGGCGGCTTGCTCCTCTTCCTGGCCCATTGAGGCCCAGACATCGGTTACCACGAGGTGACTGCCAATGACGGCTTGAGCGGGATCCCTGAACACGGTAACCCGGCCTTTGTTTTGCTCCAGCAATCGAGGCAGTGGCTCATAGCCCTCGGGGCACGCAACGTGCAGGCTGAAATCCAGCGTCTTCGCGGCATTGATATAGGAATTGCACATATTGTTGCCGTCCCCAATCCAGGTGACCGTCTTGCCCCTGATCGAACCCCTGTGTTCATGGAAGGTCTGCATGTCAGCGAGCAACTGGCAGGGATGAAACTCGTCGGTCAGCGCATTGATAACTGGCACTCGCGAATATTTTGCGAAGCGCTCGATCTTGCTGTGCTCAAAGGTACGAATCATGATGATGTCGACCATGCGCGACAGTACCCGCGCGCTATCCTCGATCGGCTCGCCGCGGCCAAGCTGCGTATCCCGCGGTGACAGGAACAGGGCATGGCCACCCAGTTGTGCCATACCTGTCTCAAATGAGACGCGCGTGCGGGTAGAGGATTTCTCAAATACCATCGCCATCACCCGTCCTTGCAGGGAGGCGTGCGAAATCCCCCGCGCCTGCAGGTGTTTGAGCTCAATCGCCCGTTGAATCAGTTGTTCAAATTCAACGGGGCTGAGATCGGTAAGGGACAGAAAATGCCTGACGCTCATGATGGATTCCCGCAGTTCAAATACCAGGAGGCTGTCGGACTTAGGGTTAATCTACTGCGGAAAAGCCGAATTTGGTCAGATTTACCGATTATTCTCGTTAAATAGCAGGCTATTCGCCTCAAATAATCGAAAAATCTGCGTCAAATCGATCTTTCCCTCGCTACGATCACCTAAGTCCGACAATCTCCTAGCTGGTTAGTTTTCGACGGTCGGAGCTGTTGCGTGATTCCGCACGTCGTTGTCGTCCCCGGTCGTCGCCAGCATAAACCTTGATGAGCTTGGTCATCGACGCAACGGCCAGCTCAGCTTCCTCGTCACTGAGAACCAGCGGCGGCAACAGGCGTATAACATTCTCCGCGATTACATTAATGAGCATGCCCTTCGCCATCGCGAGCATGACCAATTCGCTGCAGGGTTCATCAAGTTCGATGCCAAACATCATGCCCGCTCCGCGGACATCCTTGACGTAACTGGCAAACTTTAATTGCTCGCGCAGTTCCTCGAGCATCTGGGCGCCGAGGTTGGCCGCCCGATCAGCAAGCCGCTCTTCAACAATTGTCGTGACCGTAGCGATCGCCGCCGCACAGGCAAGCGGGTTGCCGCCGAATGTGGAACCATGCGAGCCGGGTTTGAAAACCCTGGCCGCTTTGCCACTGGCCAGGCACGCACCGATAGGCACGCCGTTGGCCAGGCCCTTTGCGGTGGTTACTACGTCCGGTAAAATTCCAGAGCGCTGGTAGGAAAAGTATGCACCCGTTCGGCCGTTCCCGGTCTGCACTTCATCCAGCATCAGTAGCCAATCATTCTCGTCACAAATCGCCCTGAGTTGATTGAGGTAATCCTGTTCGGGAATGCGCACGCCGCCTTCACCCTGGATCGGTTCTACCATGATCGCAACGACGTCCGAATTGTTAGTCGCGATCGTCCGTATCGATTCGAGGTCGTTAAAGGGAGCCCGCACAAAACCGCTGACCAGGGGCTCGAAGCCGGCCTGGATCTTGCGATTACCGGATGCGCTTAGCGTTGCGAGGGTACGACCGTGGAAGGAATCCTCCATAACGATGATGGCGGGGGTCTCGACGCCTTTCTGGTCACCGTAACTGCGCGCGAGTTTAATCGCCGCTTCGTTTGCCTCAGCGCCTGAATTACAGAAGAAAGCAGTGTCCATTCCGGACACCTGGGTCAGCAGTTCTGCCAGGCGCGCCTGCAATGGAACCTGGTACAGGTTGGAGGTATGGATAACGCGTCCGGCCTGATCCCTGATTGCCTGCGTCACCGCCGGGTGACAATGACCGAGGCCGCACACGGCGATCCCGCTCAGCAAGTCGAGGTATTTGTTACCGTCGGTATCGTACAACCAGGCGCCCTGACCATACTCAAAAGCTGTGGCGGTTCGATTATAGGTGGGCATTAACAGGCTGTTGGCCATAATTCTGTGATTCCTCAAAACGCAAAATGGCAGCCCAAGCTGCCAACCAATAGACAATAGTAAAAAATTATGTTGTCAATGACAATGAATCAATGCGACGTTGATGCAAATAATCTGCCTTTGAACCCCATTCTTCCGGGGTGACGAGGAAAAGGCCTGTTACTGGCGCCTATTCATGGAACTAATGTTCATCGTGGGGCTCTACATTTTGATTTGGATTTCTTTGGTCGGAATGGTGGGTCCTGGCCACGAATCAAAATCTCTACCCAAACCTATAATTAAGCTATACAATGCCGCCCGATTTTCAAGTCTTTCAATTCCTAGCGATCGTGAGTGCCGAGGTGAGGTTATGGATATACTGGATACAATAAAAGAACAAATCGAAACTAATTCGATCATTCTGTACATGAAGGGATCACCACAACAACCCCAGTGCGGGTTTTCCTCGCAAGCCACCCAAGCGCTTATGTCCTGTGGTGAGCGTTTTGCTTACGTGGATATTTTGCAGAACCCTGAAATTCGTTCGACCCTGCCAACCTACGCTAACTGGCCGACGTTTCCGCAGTTGTATATCAATGGCGAACTGGTCGGTGGCTGCGACATTATTGTTGAGTTGTTTGATAAGGGTGAATTGCAAACCATGGTCACGGATGCCGTGAGCGTGCAGGCTGAACAGGCACAAAACTAGCCGCGCCGGATTATCTTTATGCCAGGTATTAAAAAACCCGCTACTAACGGGTTTTTTATTTTATGGGGTTAGCGCTGCGCGTTTGTTAAGTGATGGGGTTATTGGTGCCGATACCTATTGCCGCTGAGTGACCGCTGCGTCACCCTGATAATAAGGGGCAGTTTACCGCAGCGAGCTTACTCCGGTCCGTGCCATCCTCCGCATTCACGCCAGTGATTCACAATCATGCAGAACAGCTCGGCGGTTTTCTCGGCGTCGTAGCGCGCGGAGTGAGCTTCCTCGTCATCGAAATCAATGCCCGCGGCATCGCACGCTCGCGCCAGTACGGTTTGCCCATAGGTGAGTCCGGCCATCGTTACGGTGTCGAAATTTGAGAACGGGTGAAACGGATTGCGCTTGATATCGTTGCGCTCGCTGGCAGCCGTTA
>CAXMOT010000008.1:0-9128 GCA_964195105.1 uncultured Gemmatimonadales bacterium
TGAGGCGCTTTACCCCGGCTCGTTTGAGCATGGGCGCGAAGCGCTGTAATTGGGAGCCGTTGGTCGTAAGTGTCAATTCACCCAGCTCCGGTAGTGCGCCCAGTTGCTCCATTAATTGTTCGATATTATGCCTGATCAGCGGTTCACCGCCGGTAATCCTGAGTTTCCGGACGCCCAATTCGACAAACACTTCACCGATGAATGCCAGTTCCTCGAGGGTAAGGATCTGCGCACGTGGCAGGAAGGTCATTTCCTCTGCCATGCAGTAGACACAGCGGAAATCACAGCGGTCCGTTACGGACATCCGCAGATAGTTGATTTGCCTGCCAAATTGATCGACCAGTTGGTTACTCAAGACTCCCCGCCCTGTTGCTGTTGGTGTTGGTTTTGCCGTTTCTGTTCATTTTTCTGAAGCTGTTCATTTCGCTGAAGCTCTGGCTCCCAGCTTGCGAGCCGCTCGGAATCTTCGTTGCGGGCGTCCAGCCAACGCGCTGATCCATCCGCCACTTCCTGCTTCCAGATCGGCGCCGTTGTTTTCAGTGCGTCCATCAGGAACTCACAGGCCGCAAACGCATCAGAGCGGTGCGCGCTGTTTACGCCGACAAAGACAATCTGGTCATCCGGTTCCAACCTGCCGACGCGATGAATAATCCGCACGTTGATAATATCCCATCGCGCGGTGGCTTGCGCCACTAAATCCTCCAGCACCTGCTCGGTCATCCCCGGGTAATGCTCAAGGCATAGGCTGCTTACTGCTGCGCCTTCGTTGCGATCACGCACCAGGCCGGTAAAGGTAACGATAGCACCGACCCTGGGTGCATCCTCGCGCAACGCCCTATATTCATCGCTGAGACTAAAATCTTCCTGCTGCACAGAGATCATAATACTCCTAGCCTCCGGTTACCGGCGGCAGGAAGGCGACTTCATCACCCGAATTCAGCGGGCTGTTGCGCTCCACCAAGACCTTATTTACCGCGACCGATACGCTGGGGTCGGTCAAGGCCTCGCGCCACAACTCACCGCGCGTTGCCAATTCACTGATCAATTCCTCGAGGGTATTGCAGGGCTGCAGCGATGAATAGCGCTCTTCACTGCATTGAAGCTCGTCGCGAAGACGTGCGAGGTAACGCACCTGGAAATCCATTAAGGTGTCTCCGCGGCAACCCAATGCCCCGACTTGCCACCCTTCTTCTCAACCAGGCACAGTTGCTCAATCACCATACCCCGATCGACCGCCTTGCACATATCATAAAGCGTCAATGCGGCAACAGAAGCAGCTGTCAGCGCCTCCATTTCAACCCCGGTCTTGCCGCTGACTTTACAGGTCGCACGAATCGCCATGATTGAATTCACTTCGTCCGGCACCAAATCGACGGCGACAGAATTCAGTAATAACGGATGGCACATTGGTATTAAATCCCAACATTTTTTAGCGGCCTGAATGCCGGCGATACGGCAAGTAGCCATTACATCACCCTTTTTCGTTTTGCCACCAAGTATAAGCGCCAGTGTTGTGGGCTGCATGCGCACCCGAGCTTGCGCAGTGGCTTCTCTTTGAGTTTCATCCTTGGCCCCAACGTCGACCATATTTGCGCGACCCTGGTCGTCTATATGAGTTAAACTATTCATAAACTATAATCTTTAAGTCACTGTTAAATATAATATTACTAGGCCGATGATAGACCGAACGCAAACACCTCTCCTATACTATCACCCTTAGGGAGCAACTTAAACTGACGGCTATTATTACTCGCTAACAGCGCATGGATAGTTCACCCGTGCAGGTTCCAATTAGCGCAGGTTGACTCAGGTCATAAAATCTCAGAAAAGACAAAAAAAGAATAAAAAAAAGGCTGGGTTAAATGACTAACCCAGCCCGATTCTAGGGGGAGGAGAAAAATTATGAGAACTTTTGATGCTGGACTGGTTTTGGGGCCAGTGGCAACACCCAACGTTTCATACATTAATTGACTCGCCGTTACGTAGTAAGTTCCACCGCGTTCAAAAAAAACTTGCTTGTTAGCCAAATTTGATTCGCGCGCGGCCAGTATTTCACCCCTGCTACAAACTTTTTTATCCCACAAAAATAGACCTCGCCGGATGAATCGGGGCTTTTCGAAAAAAAGCAACGCCACGCGGGGCCAATTCCGTCCACATTAACTTTCGATTCTAACTGGCTAATTTTCGTATAAAAGAGCCAGCGGATTTCATTTTGAGGACCAGGCCGACTTTCCAACTATTCCAAAACCAACTAAAAACCGTCGGATCTATGAAAATAAAATAATTCCCTCCAACCCGGTAAAGCGTTTAATCTAGGTAACTATGCATATAAGCCCGCGCTATTCATTTCCAGCTTCACCCAGCAGCACCCCCCTTCACCAACCCATTGAGACCGTTGTTTTCTGTCTCATTACCTTCAAGGAACATGCCTATGAAATCTCAGAAACGGGACACCAGCCTGCGTGCCTACAAGAAAGGTTATCAAGCCGGACTCTCCGGTAAATCGAACGAAACATGCCCAATCAGCCACCAACCCGAACAACAACAATGGATGGTCGGATGGCGTGAAGGACACCAGGACAACCTGGACGGCCTCACAGGTATCGCCGGCGTACCCAAACTGGTTCAGATGTCGCACTAGATCATCACACGCTCCCGGATTAACCACCAAAAGCCCGCAACTCGTTGTGGGCTTTTTCGTTCAGTGCTCTTCTGGTACTCCAACCACAATCCGTGACCCCCGATCTAGCAGGGTGTTTAAAAACTACCTCCGTAGCCAACGTTTTTTGATAACCTGCCAGGAATCTGTTGAATCCGTCCGACAGGCGCATGACGTCATAGCTAAACGCCAGCACGTGGAATAAACTGCTGTTTACCCCAGATAAACCTAACCGGAGACCCGCAATGAAAACACGCGCAGCCATCGCATTTGCAGCAGGCAAGCCTCTGGAAATTGCCGAAGTTGACCTCGAAGGCCCCAGGGCGGGTGAAGTGCTGGTCGAGATAAAAGCCACGGGGGTATGTCATACCGATGCCTTTACGCTGTCCGGTAACGATCCCGAGGGTGCATTCCCGGCTATTCTAGGTCACGAGGGAGCGGGCATCGTGCAGGCCGTTGGCCCGGGCGTCACTTCGGTCAAACCCGGCGATCACGTTATTCCGTTGTATACGCCTGAATGTCGCGAGTGCAGTTTTTGCCTGCATCCCAAGACCAACCTGTGCCAGTCGATCCGCGAAACCCAGGGCCGGGGACTGATGCCCGACGGCACCAGCCGCTTTTCGCTGGATGGCAAACCCTTGCTGCACTACATGGGGTGTTCCACCTTCTCAAACTATACGGTTCTGCCGGAAATAGCCGTCGCGAAAATTCGCGAGGACGCACCGTTTGATAAGGTCTGCTATATCGGTTGCGGGGTCACCACCGGCGTCGGCGCGGTTGCGTTTGACGCCAAGGTCGAAGCGGGTGCCAATGTTGTGGTATTCGGGCTGGGTGGCATCGGACTCAATGTGATCCAGGGAGCGAGAATGGTGGGCGCCAGCAAGATCATCGGTATCGACCTGAATGAAAGCAAAGTCCCATTGGCCCGCCAATTTGGCATGACCGACTTCATCAATCCGACGGATGTCGATGATGTCGTTGCTGCAATTTCTGACCTTACTGACGGCGGTGCAGATTACAGCTTCGAGTGCATCGGCAACGTCAATACCATGCGCCAGGCACTGGAGTGTTGCCATAAAGGCTGGGGCGAGTCCTACATCATCGGCGTTGCCGGTGCCGGGCAGGAAATCTCGACCCGCCCGTTCCAGTTGGTCACCGGACGATCCTGGAAAGGCTCAGCATTCGGCGGCGCGCGAGGCCGCACCGATGTGCCAAAGATTGTGGACTGGTACATGGATGGCAAAATCAATATCGATGACCTGATCACCCACACCATGCCGCTCGATGAAATCAACACCGCGTTTGACCTCATGCATGAGGGAAAAAGCATTCGCTCGGTCGTACTCTACTGATTCGCGGAAAGAGTACCCTGCTATGAACCTGACCCAAATTGCCGCCAGCACCTGCTTCGGTGGACAGCAACTGCGTTTTAGCCACTCATCAAGCAGCCTCAGTTGCTCGATGAACTGCTCGATCTACCTGCCCCCGCAGGCCGAGCAAAGCAGAGTACCGGTGATCTATTGGTTATCAGGATTGACCTGCAGCGATGAGAACTTCGTGCACAAAGCCGGCGCACAGCGCTACGCCGCCGAACATGGTGTGGCCATCGTAACGCCCGATACCAGCCCGCGCGGCGAGGGTGTCGCCGATGATCCGAGTAGCAGTTGGGATTTTGGCCTGGGCGCCGGATTTTATGTCAATGCGACTGAGCCGCCCTACAACCGGCATTATCGAATGTACGATTACGTTTGCGAGGAACTACCCCGACTCATCGCCGCACACTTTCCGGTGGATACGACCCGCACGTCCATAATGGGCCATTCCATGGGCGGCCATGGGGCGCTAACCATCGCTTTAAAGAATCCTGGCGCGTACAAGTCCGTGTCGGCCTTCGCCCCCATCTGCAACCCTGTTGAGTGCCCCTGGGGCCAAAAAGCCTTCAGCGGCTACCTGAGCGACGATAAGCGGGCGTGGAAGGCCCATGATACCTGTGAGCTCATACGTAGCGGAACAGCTGAGCAACTTCCTATGCTGGTGGACCAGGGCAGCGCTGACGACTTCCTGGAAACGCAGCTCAAACCAGGCGCGCTGGAACAGGCCTGTTCGGCAAGCGGCCACCCACTCGAGTTACGGATGCACGCAGGTTATGACCACAGCTATTTCTTTATCGCGAGCTTCATCGGCGAGCACATCGCTTATCACGCCGCCGCGTTAGGGAACTTCTGAATAATACCTTAATACCTCTGCGCGGCCTGAAGGTTTTAGCTGCAAGGCGGGAGTTGCCGCCAATGCTTATTGCATTGGCAAAGCTTCCAACACAGCAGATGAAGCCTTCAGGTCGTGCCCCATGGGGCTTGCAGAGACTTACCCGCTCTTTGTTGGTTTTGCCGACGCGATCCGGCAAGTCTCTGTAAGCCAGAGGCATCAAGGTATTATTTAGAGTTTCCTTGGGTAAATAAGGCATTAGTTAAGGCCTTATTCAGAACGCAGGCCGGCAATAATATCGGTAACCAGCTCGGGGCCGCGATAGATAAACCCGGTATAGACCTGCACCAGGCTCGCCCCTGCTGCGAATTTCGCTTGTGCAGATGCGGCATCGGAAATACCGCCAACACCAATGATCGGTATTGCGCCGCGCAACTCCCGCGCGAGGATTTCGATGGTCCGGGTTGATGCATCACACAGTGGTTCACCGCTGAGGCCGCCAGCTTCAACTGCGAAGGGCGATTCCTCCACGCCGGCCCGGGACAAAGTGGTATTGGTGGCGATTACGCCGTCGATCTTGTGCTCGAGCAGCGCAGCTGCCAGCACCGAGGCCTCTTCTTCGGACATATCGGGTGCGACCTTGACCACAACCGGTTTGTATTGCCCATGCTCTTCGGCCAGGCGCAATTGTTCCTGCTTTACCCCGGCTAACAATATGTGCAGCGAATCACCAACCTGCAACTTACGCAAGCCAGGGGTGTTAGGTGAGGAAATATTGACCGTAATGTAGCTGGCATAGGCATACACCTTGCGCAGGCAGATCAGGTAATCATCCAGCGCCCGCTCAACCGGCGTATCCAGATTCTTGCCTATGTTGATCCCCAGTACGCCGCGGTAACAGCTTTTTTGTACCCGCTCGACCAGGTAATCAACGCCCTTATTATTAAATCCCATGCGATTTATGATCGCACGCTGCTCGGTCAAGCGGAATAACCGCGGCTTGGGATTCCCTGGCTGCGGTCGCGGCGTGGTTGTGCCAATCTCGACAAAGCCGAAACCGAGTGCCGCAAGGCCATCGATATAATCACCGTTCTTGTCGAGGCCGGCGGCCACTCCAACCGGGTTCGGGAACTCCAGCCCCAACACCTGTCTCGACTCGCAGGCCGGCGTGGGCCATAAAACCCGCGACAGTCCTAACGTATTCGCGCGTTTGATGCCGCTGAGAGCCGCAGCATGCGCCGCCTCGGGAGGCATCGAAAACAACAGTTTGTTCAGTAACTTGTAGGCCATGGAGATGTCTGGAGTGATTCTGGGAACGCGATTATACGATATGCTCGACAGGCTAAGTTAAGTAATTTTGCGAATCGATTGAAATTTATTATCCGCATCAAACACGATCACAAAACTACCAGAGATGCCCTCATGGGTAACGAAGCGTTGCAGGATGTTACAGGGAAACCTGACCACCTGGCCGCTCTCCGCCTGCACCACGACATCCTTGGCCAGGCCCTGGTAATGAGCCAGGTAGTCGTCAGCAGAAATAGAGAGCTTTACTATAAGTGAAGGCACAGGTCAGGCACTGCTTTTATAAACGATAAACAGAAAAAAGGGGCACCCGGATAACCAGGTGCCCCTCGTATTACTTGTAACTGCTCAGCCAGGCTGGCAGAGACGTCTACTCGTCGTTACTGTTTTACCAGCGAGACGTCGTAAGCGCCGGCTTCTCTTGCCTGGTCGGCAACGCGTATCAGCAGGCTAGCTTTCGCTTTCTCATCAGCTTGAATAATGACCGGTGCGTCGGCTGCTTCCGCGAGCATACGCTGAACATTAGCGCGGACGGCACGAATATCAATGCGACGCCCTTCCATCATGATTTCACCATTTTCAGATACTCCCACCACGACCGAAACACTTTCTTCATTCGGTGGCGCGTCAGAGGAATCGGGACGATTCAATTCGATGCCCTGCTCCTTAACAAAAGAAGCCGTGACGATAAAAAAGATCAACATGATGAATACAACATCCAACATCGGTGTTAAATCGATGTCACCTGTATCATCTTCGTGCGCCTTAAATCTTGATCTAGCCATGAATTTTCCCTCGTTCGCGCCACACCATTTACCGGTGGGGCAACGCCTGGTTAGTTACGGATTTTATTGTAATTTATTATATACACTCAAAAGCGCATCAGTTGTAACAGTAATCCAACATTTGCATGCCTATACAACACATTTTTTTATAATTCTGTTCTTGCGCTGCATATCCTATCACTAGAGCAAGCCCTGACAAATACTTATACGACATTTTTTTACTTGCCCACCTTTGCCCCGATTTCGCGCGCAGGCCATCATCCGGCTATTCCTGTGCTGACCTGTGCCAGCGTCGCCAGCTCACGAATCGCTACGGAGTACAGCGCCAGATCCGGTTCTCCCCCGCGCTGGAACTCGTTCTGCAGTGTACGCCAGCGACGCAAAGGCTCCTCATGGGCGACCAACCATTGCTCGAGGGCCGCTTCGATATCGCCTGGCTTTTTGGTTTTCTGCACAACCAGGGACTGGGACAAGGCCCGGGTTTGGGCGTCCAGTTCATCCCGGAATGATTCCCGCGCCATGTGATGCCACTGGTTATGTGCATCGATCTTGTTGATCTGCTCGCGAAACTCCTCAAGATTAAGCTCCCTGGAGATGAGAAGAAATGCATGGAACACTTTGTCGACACCGGCCTTGGTGGCATGACTGACCTCAACAAGGTCCAGTGCAAAATAAAGTATTCGCGAGGTCGCAACCCGCGTAGCCAACTCCGGAGGTACGTTGTCCCGGACCAGTTCGTCCCGCCCCTCTTGCCAACCGGTCTGTAGGCCACTGGCCAGGAAGCCCGGCAGCAGTTTCTCCAATTTTTTCGCACCCGACTGGTAGCGTGCGATGGTCGCAGGCACATCAAGACCATCAATGCGTTGCTGGAGCAGCCATCGTACCGCATGCTGCATCAGCCGCATGAGTTCTCTCAACATTTGCAGCTGGAGTGCGGCTGGCACCTTGTTATCCAATTGTTCGATGTTCTCCCAGACCTGTTGCAGCCCGAAAATCTCCCGAGCGGTCACAAAGGCGGTGATCACATCCTCCGGGCAGGCTCCGGTGAAATCCTGGGTGCGCCATACGAAGGTGATGCCCAGCGTATTAACCACCTCATTCGCCAACTGGGTTGCGATAATTTCGCGCCGCAGCTGGTGACCATATATCTCATCCTTAAACCGCTTGCGCAAATACGGCGGGAACGCCGTTTCAACAACCTGGCCAAGATACGGATCAGCCGTCACAGAGGTATCCACGAGGCGTTCTTTCAGGTCCGCCTTGGCATAGGAGGTCAGTACCGACAACTCGGGACGGGTTAACCCCTGCCCTTTCTGGATACGCTCGGCCAGCTCTTCTTCACCGGGTAAAAACTCGAGCTCCCGGTTGAGTTTACCCTGCGCCACAAAATCACTGATAAAGCGCCTGTCGCCATGCACGGCTTTACTCACACCCGCTTCGGCGACACTGATCGCCTGTACCTGCCGGTAATTGTTGAGCAACACCAGGTCCGCAACCTCATCGGTCATCGTGGCGAGGATGCGATTTCGTTGCTTCACCGTCAACTGTTCGGCAGCTACCAGTGTATCGAGCAGGATCTTGATATTGACCTCGTGGTCCGAACAATCCACGCCACCGGCGTTGTCGATAAAGTCGGTATTGACCGCGCCGCCATGCAACGCAAATTCGATCCGACCCAGCTGGGTTGCACCGAGGTTACCGCCCTCACCGATCACCTGCGCCTGAACGTCCTTACCGTTGATCCGGATGGCATCGTTGGCTCGATCGCCGACGTCAGCATCTGATTCGGATGTTGCTTTAACGTAAGTGCCTATGCCACCGTTCCAGATCAGGTCAACACTGGACTTCAGGATCGCCTGCAATAACCCGTTAGGGGTTAACTTGCCGGCCTTGATACCAAAGCATTGTTTCATCTCCGCGCTAATGGGAATCGACTTGGCGGTGCGCAGGAACACGCCCCCACCCTTCGATATCAGGCGCTCGTTGTATTCTGACCAGCCCGATTGGGGCGCCGCAAACAGCCGCTGCCGTTCAATAAAACTCTTGGCGGCGTCGGGATTGGGATCAATAAAAATATGCAGGTGGTTAAAGGCCGCCACCAGCTTGATGTGTTCGGAAAGCAACATGCCGTTACCAAACACATCGCCGCCCATATCGCCAATAGCGGCGACGGT
>CAXMOT010000009.1:0-4024 GCA_964195105.1 uncultured Gemmatimonadales bacterium
AAGGACAGGGATAGCACCATCGGAATCAGGAATTGTGCCTGGGTGCTGCGTTCAAACAGGATCGGCATCAGACCCACGAAGGTCGTCAGCGAGGTCAAAACGATTGGCCGGAAGCGGTCCACACCTGCTTCTGATACGGCCTCGAGTGCACTCAAGCCCTGGCTGCGGAGATGGTTGATCCGGTCCAGCAATACCAGGTTATCGTTCACCACCACTCCTGCGCAGGCCAGGAAACCAAAAAACGAAAAAATACTGAGTTGGTGGCCGAAAATCAAATGCCCGATGATCGCTCCCATGAACCCGAATGGAACTGCCAGCAGCACGAGAAACGGCTGGAATACTGACTTGAAGGCGATCGCAAACAACGCAAACGCCACCGCCAGGGCAAGCAGGAAGTTCTGGCTGAAATTATCGCCGAACTGCGCCTGCGCGCGCAGGTTGCCGTCGGTGGAAAGTTTAAAACCGGAGTATTTTTGCTGCCATTGGTCGCTGTATGTTGCGAGCATTTCGGTAACGATCTGGTTAGCATCGAAGCCTTCAAGCACATCGGCCGTGATGGTGATGTTACGGAATCGGTCGGTGCGGCGAATGGTGCTGGCACCGGGTACCAGGTCAATGTCCGCGACGGACGCTAGGGGTATTTCATCCAGTCCAGGCGTGCGGATGCGCATATCATCCAGCGTATCCATACTGCGCCGTTCTTCCTCAGAGTAACGCAGCATCACCTTGACGTCTTCCTTGGAGCGCGGGATACGTTGCACCTCTTCGCCGTAGAATGCCTGCCTGACCTGTGTGGCGACATCGGCCATGCTGATGCCCAGCGTTTGGGCATAGGGTTTCAAGCCTAGCTCAACTTCCAGGCGCCCTGTATCCAGGTCACTGCGCGCATTGACTACACCTTCATAAGCACCTAATACCTTGCGTATCTCCGCTACCGCCTCTTGCTGTCGGAGCGGGGAATTAGTACTGAGCCGCAGGTTCAACGTGATATCCGGCCTATTGCCGCCGAAGGAGTAACCCAGGGAATAGCTCTGGGCTTCAGGAATGGGGCCTATCAACTCACGTAGCCTTGCCGTAACGGCCTCGACACCCAGCTTGCGATCCTCCGTAGGCGTCAGTCCCACAAACATATTGGCGGAGTTTCCATCGGTCGTGGTGTTGATCTCGCGAATGAAGGGTTCTCCGCCATTCTGGGCCAGCAACTCCTCATCTTGCTTCAGGGTATGCGCCTGTGTTGAGAGATGCACGGCCAGATCGGTGGAGTATTGGTATGGCGAGCCTTCGGGAAACGTTACGCTAACGGTTGCAAAAGGCTGGGGGATCGTTGGGAAACGCGCGCCCCCGACCCATCCGGCTGTATACAGGGAAACGGATACGAGAAACAGCATCAGGAAGCCAAGAAACGTACTACCCGGTCGTTGCAATAGTTTCTTTAAGAAGGGCTGGTAGCGATTGCGCGCAAAATTCAACATGCCGTTTGAAAAGGTATGGCGAATTCTTTCCAGTACCCGCAACGCGCCGAACCGACTGCTCTTCTCGGGTTTCATGTGGGACAGGTGCGACGGCAAAATCAGCAGGCTTTCAACAAGCGAGAATAACAGGCAGAACATAACTACATAGAAAATTGAAATCGTATAAGGCTTTACTTCTGTGGGGACGTCGACCATTGGTGCGAAAAACACAATCGTGCTGAAGACAGCCAGGATCACGGGTTTCAGCACATTGATGGTGCCGTCCGTCGATGCTAGTCGCGGTTCGACGCCTTGCTGTTGGCGACTGTAAATGCTTTCACCGACAATGATTGCATCATCTACCACGATCCCCAGCACCATTAAAAATGCGAACATCGACAGCATATTAAGGGAGACGTCAAAGTAGGGTAAAATCCAGGTGGCACCCATAAACGCTGTCGCGATACCACCAACGACCCAAAAGGCCAGCAGCGGTCGCAAGAACAGCATCAGAATAATAAAAACCAAAAAGAGTCCGCTGATGATGTTGCCTTTTAGCAGCTCAAAGCGTTCGTCAAATACAGATTTGTTTTCATAGGCCAGTATTAATTTCAGGCCTTCGGGCAAGGTTTTTTCAAACGCCTCCAGGTACTCGCGCGCATTCCGGGTTCCTCCGAAAAGATCCGGGTCGTCGCTGAGCTTCATCTCGAAATTCATGCCATTCTTGTTGTTGATAATGAATTCGTATTCCTGTTCGGCGAAACCGTCCTTGATAGTCGCAATGTCACCCAGCAACAACTGGCTGCCATCGTTGAAACTGCGCACTACGATGTTTGCAAAGTCCTCCCCGTTATAGGCCTGCGCACGGGTCTGGATTTGCACATCTCCCTGCTCTGATTTGATGGTTCCAGCGGGGGTGTTGATGGAGGAGCCGCGAATGGCCGCGGCAACATCGGAAAAGGTTAGCCGATACTGCTGCAGGTTCTGCTCGGATATTTCGATGGCCAACTCGTCTATCAGCAGGCCAGTGATAATCACTTCGGATACGCCCTCCAGAAGTGGCAGTTCGTCACGGAGTCGGTAGCCAATGTCCTTCAGGGTGGCCATATCCGCATCACCCGATATCGAGAAATAGCCCAGGGTATTGCGAAACTTTACCTGGTTAACAATGGGTCTTTCCGCGGTCGTGGGGAAGGTGTTGATGGCGTCCACCCGTGACTTCACATCGCTGAGCACCTCGCCGACATCGAAGCCCTCGATTACCTCGATCCGCACCAGGCCATTGCCTTCGCGCGACTCGGACGTAATCTGGAATATTCCCGGCAGGCCGGCTACTGCTTCTTCAATGCGAATGACAATTTGCTGCTCTACCTCGGTCGGTGCCGCGCCGGGGTAGCTCATGCTCACGTTGATAAGATTAACGTCCGAGGTTGGGAATACCTCTTTTTTCAAAGCGCCGGAGCCAGTCCAGCCGCCCAGCAGCAGCGCGACCATGAGAATATTGGCCGCAATCGGATTCTCGACAAACCAGCGAACGATGCTGCGCATGGTTATTCACTCCCTTCTGTATTGGAGGGATTGCCCACGGGACCGCCATTTTCAAACTTCGGTTCGACTACAGTTCCTGGAGAAACCAGGGCATGTTTTTCGAGGACAATGGCGGTGTCGTCGGCAACCGCCGTTTGAATCCACACAGTATCGGCTTGCTTTTTCAATACTGTTACAGGGGTAGATTGAACGGCTGAGTCAGCGTCAAGGGTATAAATGTTTTGCCGCTTAACCAGCGCTGCACGTGGCAGAATCACCACATCGGACAGGCTCTTCCCTGAAATCTCCGCGCTAACAAATAACCCGGGCATAAGCGGAGCGTGCGCCTGACCATCGTTATCTTCGGTGACCTTGAACGGATTGGCCACTTCGGCAACGGCGTAATACATACGTGAGTTCACGTCGATCGAGGCTTCTGAACGGGTAATCGATCCCAGCCACTGGTAGGTCTTGCCGGCGATGGTCGCTGACAACGTGACCGCGGGCCGGTTATCAGCTGATGCAAAACCCAGCGGCAGGTCGAGCATGGCAATTTGCCGGTCGGATAACGGCAGGCGGACCTCCGCGGCGGCAGTATCGTAGACCCTTGCCAGCGCGGTTCCGACGGAAACAAACTGCCCCAGGTTGACCAGGGTTTCGCTGATCCGGCCGGCAAATGGGACCCGAACCCTGGTTCGCTCCAGATTGAGTTTGGCTACGCTCAAATCAGCTTCAGCAAATGCCAGCGCTGACTCGGCTTCGGCCAGTTGGGGCTTGCGCATAAACAAATCATTGGCGTCGCTATTACCGAGTTCGCGCCACTCCTTTTTCGCCTGGCGAGACCGCCCGGCTTCCTCGGCAAGTACCCGTTTGGCCTGGGCAAGACGCGCCTGCGCATTCAAAAAAGCCGCTTGATAGTCACGCGAATCTATTTCAATCAACAACGCGCCTTCATCAAAAAACGCGCCGTTCACAAACTGCCTTTCAACTTTAATTACGCGTCCGGCGACTTGCGCAACAAGGTCTATTTCCCGTTTCGGCTTTAC
>CAXMOT010000010.1:0-23419 GCA_964195105.1 uncultured Gemmatimonadales bacterium
ACGCGTCATGATTGAGGCTGCCTTGAAGCACACGGGAGGTCGTAAACGCGATGCCTCGCTAATGCTCGGCTGGGGCCGCAATACACTGACCCGCAAGATTAAGGAACTGGGAATGGAAAGCTCAACGACCGACTGAATCGACGTAGCCACCGACCGGGCGCGAAGCCTTTAAGCGGCGTTGGTTCTTGCCGGGTCTAACGTCAGCTGCGCCGAGCAGTCCCGGCCCCGAGCTTTCGCGTCATACAATGCCATATCGGCGGTCTTGACCAACTCCGGCAGGAGTTCGGGACTGATATCTCCGGCCGACGCCACCCCCACGCTGACGGTCACTTCAGTCTCACCGGATGCAAGCTTCACCGGCTCGACACGGACCCTGTCCAGAATGCGCCTGGCGACAGCCTGGGCGCCCTCCTGGCTACAATTTCCCAGGAATACAAGAAACTCATCGTCGCCATATCGGCATGCGACATCGTGCGGCCGCAGCGCACCGCGGAGCCGACTCGCGACTTCTTTTAATACTTCATCGCCGGCATCGTGACCGAAGCGGTCATTGATCGGTTTGAAATAATCGACATCCAGCAGCATCAGAGCAACGCTGCTGCCTTGCCGATGGGCACGCGCGAGTTCCCGCGGCAACAGCTCGTCCACGCCCCGCCGATTCCACAGGCCGGTCAACGGATCAATCATCGCCTCGCGCCGTGATTCTTTCAGGTCAGCAAGAAGCTCTGCCTGCGACTCGCTGAGCGCACACACTTCCAGTTCGTTTTCGACGAATTGGGCCAGTGTTTGCAGGCTTTCGATTTGCTCCGCTGAAAAGTCCCGGGGTTTGGTGTCTATCAGGCACAGCGTACCCATATTACTGCCCTTGTAGCTGATGGGATGGCCTGCATAGAAGCGAATGTTGGGGCTATCGGTTACCAGTGGGTTATCCGAAAAATCGGGGTGTTCCAGGGCATTATTTACAACGAAGGTTTCATTGGCGAGAATCGCATGGCCACAAAACGAGATTTCCCTGGGAGTCTCTGCGGCGCACAAACCCTGGGCGGATTTGAACCATTGCTTATCCTTTGTGACCAACGATACAAGCGCGATCGGCACGTCAAACATCTGCTGCGCCATTTTGGTAATGCGATCGAAGCGATGATCAGCCGGAGAATATACAATCCGCAGTGAATCAAGCTTTTCAAGACGTTGCGACTCATCGATCTCCAGGCCAGGCTCGCGCATTTTCACTTCTCCCCATTGTATATCTGTTAATTATTGCACAGGAATCAATTCTCGCCAGTAGATCACCCGATCGTTACCACGATATTGGCCGAAGGTAGCCTCGGCATGGGCATCTTCGTCAGGGGTCACTGGATTGGCATCGTAATCGAACCTCAACCATGCCGGACCGCGCACGTCGATGCGCACTGCGCCGGTATTTCCGACACCCGGTGCAGATAAATCCAGCGCCCCGGTACCGTTTAAGATCGCGCTGTAGGCCGGCGTGGTTTCACCGGGCGCTAAACTGTCCGTATATACTGACAGGTCGAAGTCACCCCAGCTGTCCGGATCTGCAGGTGCACCGCCCGGTGGCGGCGCATCCGTCAAGGTCGTGCAACTATCCATCATATTGACGATGAACGCCGTGCTGTTCCAAAATTCTGCCCTTACAGGCATGCTTAACGCCAGTACTTCGGGGCCAAATGCGTTATTGATAAACAGCCGCCCGTAACGCTGGGTTGTCTGGCCGATCAAGCGGTGATCGTTGGTGGTATCGAGGTCCACATCGACATCCAGGTCGACAGTGGCAAGTGTGACGCCATCTGCGTCGGTCGGCAGCGCCCCGATATCCGTTGCATACGGGCCATCCGGAGGCACTAGCCTCGCAAGATTAAGGTCCGCGGCCAAGTCTCCCGTACCATCGTCATTCCAAACGAAGGTAGTAGGGGGATTGGCCAACCTGGCAGTCAGCGCAACCGCTGCGCCCGTATCCACTGCGCCGTAAGTCACATTAGCCGGGGGCGTAACAAAATCAATAAAAGCATCCCGGTAATTAGCAGTTATTATCCCGCCCGTATTCAGGGCGGTAAGGCGATAATCGACCGAGAAGTCCTGGTCGAGATAGGTAAATACGCCCGTCGCGCAGGCCTCCGTCACTGCACCCAGCGACAGTTCGAAGCGATCCGGGTAGAAACGACCGATGTTTGCCGACGTCGATGCCGCGATCGTTTCACCGAAATAGGTAGGTGGCGTGGCGGTTATGGTAAACACTCCGACTTCCGAGCTGCCCTGGATCGCCGTGGTATGGCTGCCCATATCGGCCGCGGCAATGTCTAGCGCCGGATCTCCCAGGTTGGTGTTGGCGCCTGGGCTCGGCGCAACCAGGTTCGGCGACAGGGCTATATTGGTCAGCTGAAAGTTGGGCGTCACGTTATTGCCACTGCAAAAATCCGTATCCGCTTCGCCGGCAGCCTGCCAATCCACTCCACTGACTGTGAGGTTAAACACCTCACCGGCGCGTTTGAACAATGAGCAGGAGGCATCCCCCGAAACGCAGTCCGCGTTGGTGCCTGTGCTTACCACGCACAGCCCTGCAGGTTTCACCACGAAATCGTTGGATGAGCCGAGCGCATAGTCACCCGACGGCAGCCCGCTACCATCGTCGAGCGGGAGGTTGAACCGCGCGTGTAACTGCACCTGCCCCGCGTCGGAGTAATTGACCACCAAATCGGCATCACCGTCAGCATCGAACGGCAGGTTAACCGATCCGTAGCCCGCGGTTTGCGCCCCGCCGTTGTCATTGTTGGTCGCAATCACCGTACCATTGATGCGCGTTAGCCCACCATTGCAACTGCCGGGATTGCGGCATTCTGTGCCGAGTTCCACATCGAAGCTTTGGTTAGAGAGCAGGGGATCACAGACACTCGGATCGCTATCGGACGCCCGCACCGCGCGCAGGATGATGCTGCTAACTGGCGCGACATTGGAGTCCTTGCCCGATATCTGGGCCGCAATATTAGTGAACTCCAGCCCCACCAGGCTGACGGTCAGGCCGGGATCATCCAGCGCCGTGGTGGCCACACCGCCGGTCTCCACAACACTGCCGTCCGTTACATTGATACTAAAGGTCTCGGAATTGCCCGCGCCGATATCCGTGTAGTTGAAGCGCAACACCACATTGGTTTCGCCAGCCGGAATGTTATAGGTCGCAGCGCCATCCCCGGCAACCGCATCGACGAGATTGCCGCCGCCGCTCACCTTGCCCACCCAGTCACCCTTGAGTGTCGAGGTAGAAAGACTGAGATTAACCGCACCGGGAGCCGCCGCGGCATGACTGCTGTCATGAGCGGTGATGGTGATATCCTCGGTCAGGCAGGTTATGCCAGTGCCAGCATGGGAAATGGAATAGTGATCCAGTGGAGACGCAACCGCGGCAGCCCAGCCAGCCTCCCAACCGGGATCATTACCACCGGGATTAGTAGACCAGTCAATGAACATAGCGCCCGATGTTGCGGAAACAGTGAAGGGTGTGGCGAGAGCGCCGAAAAAGGTGCCCAGAGGCGTGCCGCTAGTATTTGTTCCATCGTAAATTGTCAGTATATCCTGCGCACCCTGTGTATCGAAAGCACTAAAGGTTAAGGTGATCGTACCGCCTCCCGTCGGCTGAATGAGCAGTGAGCAGCTTTCTCTGTTATCGTAGTTGCCGCCAGCGCCCCCGGAATCAAAAAACGTACCGGTAACTGCTGTGGATGTCTGGTTGTCACCGGGCACACACATATCGAGAGCAAACGCGCCCCGCGCCAGGCAGACTAATATTACAAACAGCAGGAGATTACGAGCCATTCTTCGCCCCCACTTCAACTGTCCTGAACGTCTTTGTCTGCCCCGTGCTGCAACTGCCTTGGCTCTGCAGCCTATAGAAACCCGCCGTTCCCAGCGCCTGGTTACTGCAACTCAAGGTCGCGCTGCAGGTGGCCAGCCCAGCCCGGGCGAAATTCAGGACCGAACCCGAAACGGCTGTACACGCGGCGTCAGAAAATGCTTTGTCCGCCGCGCCGCCTGCATTGAAAAACAAACTGGACATGGCCCAGGACGCGCCACTCTCCGCGGCAAAAAAGGCGCGATTGGAAAGCTCTTCCTGGGCAGCCGCCAGATTGCTGCGGGAACTCAACTGGGTAATACCCGCTGCCAGTAACGCCATGATGACGAGAATAAACACCACCACGGGCAGGCTGAAGCCCTGTTGGTGATGCGGGATCCGCCGACCTAGCACACTGATTTCCCCACTGTCGTGACCGATTAATTTGGCATGCGAGCTAGGGTACATTACGAATCTGCACCTCATGATTGATCTGCACCGGATCATTGTCTTTCAGGAAATTCAGCGTCACTTCGACAATCGCATTACGCACGAGAGAGCCCGGGGAATAGTTAAAACCGCTGCCGGTGTTATCAATGTCGCGGGCGATCAATTCGGCCGTGGCCGCGACCGCGCCCCCCGGGACATCACCCAGGCTACCGCCGCTATAGTCGGGAATGTCGTAGCCAGAATAGAAGTTCAGGTTTCCCCCGGCAGTCACACAAAAGCGCTCCGGGTTCTGCACCACATAGACCCGCTCGGTTGGCGAGGTGCGGGTAAAGGCGAAGCCGCCCGGATTCGATAAACCGATACTGGATATGCCCGCACCCGCAGCGAGATCGCTGGCGGCGATAACACCTGTGGCTCCGGGCGCGCCGATATAAATCTCGGCACTGGAAATGGGGTAGATCGCCGCAAAATGAGGAGCGGTGCCGGACAGGTCAAAGTCGGCAACAGTAAGGCTGGTTTCCGGAACTGCGATTGCGCCGATCGATGCCGTACCCGCCACTACCGGAAGGTACTCCACGCAGCGACCCAACGGCTCGCTAACCAATACGCTGTTAGGTAATGCATTACGCAGGCGCCTGACAATCTTCTCCACGGCGACCCGGCCACCCGCGGTCAGCTTGGTACGCTCGGCCGAGACCGTATACTGTTGCGTACCCTGGACAATAAATTTGGTGGTGCCAAGGGCCAGGATACCCAACACCACGATAACTACAACCACTTCGAGGAGCGTAAAGCCGTTGATTTTGCGGGCCCCGGACATGGCTAGAAATTCCCCCGATAGGCGCCGACTTCAACCGGCGCCCCGATTGACGGCGTCACGATTACGCTGATGTACTTTGCCTGGGTATTCGCCAGGCCTAACTCCGCGCCGGCATACTGCACGGCCACGTCCAGGGTAAAGCCACTATAGGGAGCGACCAGTAGCGGTGAGTAGCCGGCATAATCATCAACATCGTCATAGTCCGCGGCACTGCCTTCCTCAGGTCCCAATGCCCCAGTACAGTCGGCCGCCCCCGCTTCGCCGGAATCGCAGGGCGGAAATCCGCCATTCGGGCTCGCCTCGTCATAACGCTTGCCAAATACCTCATCCAGTTGCGCCTGCGCAAGTTCCAGCGCCCTGACTTGGTATATAGGCTTTACGCTGGCAATGTTGCCGCGATTAAGCGCCGCAAACAGACCGGTGGTCGCCACCCCAAGCACGATGATAAATATAATGAGCTCGATGAGGGTGAAGCCGGAAAACCGGCGAATTGGCGATTTTGTGTCAGCACCCATAGGCCAATCCCGAGCTTGCAACGCAGACGCTGCCGGTTTCACCGGACGTGGAGGTTATGGTAATCGCAGGCGCAGCACTCGCCCGACCGAGGTTGTCATAGGTCAGCGTCAACGGTGATGGCGCAAGCGATATCTCATTGTCGACGTTAAGTGGATAATTGATCCCCGCCACACTGTAGTCGGCGAGCGGCGAGCCAATTCGAATGCGGTAGGTTTGCGGAGAACCATTGGCAATGGAAAATTCCACCGGCTGACCGGACATGGCCAACTGTTGCGCCTGGGTCAGCGCAGAGATCAGGCCTTCCTGCTCAACCCGAACGGAAAACCCGTCTTCATTGGCGAATCGGGAGACCGCCGACACGGAGATAACCCCGAGTATTACGATTACGACAATCAACTCGAGCAGGCTAAAACCCGCGGCGTTTTTCATTACTCGTACTCTAACCAACTTCTTTCAAAATAAAAATGCCCTCGCTGGGAGGGCATTTTGTAATAAACCAGGGTTACAAGGCTCCGGTCACGGCAAATGCAGCGGAGCCGGCACCAAGGGTAACGACACAGTCGGTAGTGGCAACACCCATACCCAGAGCGCCCCCAGCGTCAGTACCACTCACGGCATATCCGGCAGGCATATTTTCCTGCAACAGGCCATTGGCAACGTCAAGCGTGCAACCATCTGTGGTATCAGCGACTTCTGTCGTCGCAACCGAGCCATCACTCACTGTGCGCCGGGCCAGGTAAGTAGCAAAGTTAATATTGCTACCGCCATTAATCGCTCCCGCGAAACCCTCGGCCGAAGCCTGCTCAGCATCACCGGTCAGATCCACGAACCGGGGTAAGGCCGTAGCAGCCAAAATGCCAAGTATCACGATGACTACCACCAATTCGATTAAAGTAAAACCTGCTTGCTGCTGCTTCATAGTTGCTCCAGTTTAAAGTAAATTTTTTAAGAATCCGTTTTAGCTAATACTGTCGGGCGGTATGCCTAGCAGCCTGTGTTTTCAAAAGTGATTGCGGGCAGCTGGGAGACCCCCGTTGATTCTGCATAAATGATATGGCAATCATCATCCAGTACGGTCCCATCCGAGTTGTAGTCATAACCGATGTTTATAACGCCACCGGCACTCTGTACTGAAATCGAATTGCTGCCATTTAACGCCGCGTTATCCCCGATCTGGATCAACGCCACTAGCGCTGCTGCTGCGGTCGCGTCGTTATCGCGCAAATAACCATAAGCGGTTGGTACCACATCCGCGGCATCACTGCCGCCATCGCCATCGACATCAATACCCGGTACAACGACACTGGCTGTTGCCTGGTTCTGGCTGCCCTGAATTGCGGCTTGGGCGTACACCAACGTGTTTGCGCTGCTAACCGCCCCTGCCAGGCCGGACAACACGGCTTCTCGTGAACCACTGGTAAAGTTAATAAATCGCGGCAATGCGACTGCGGCGAGGATGCCCAGAATCACCACCACAATGACCAGTTCAATCAAGGTAAAGCCTGCCTGTTTCCGATGCATAACCACTCTGTCAAAGACGCTCTTTCTGTCTGTTATTTATAGTAGACAATCGCTCATGTTCAAGCATGTTATACATTAGTTCAGGTCCGGCACGGTGGTAATCACTTGCCCGGTACCCAGGTTATATTCGATCCGGTGCGACGGCGGCGAGGCGGCCGGCACGCTCGCCAATTCATAGCGGCAGATATCCGGGTTGGAGTTGACAGTGGTTACGTGATATCTCGCAGAACCACGATCGGCCGGCGAGGATGTAAGCGAAGGCGGACTCTGCAGCAGGCTATTCCAAACCTGCTCGCATTCGGCTTCGGTCTGGTCATTCAAACCTCCGCCGGTACTTCCCGTGTTGGCGGGCCAGCCATTTTCGTTCATGTTAACGTTGCTGCCCTCCAGGTTGATCTGGATATTCTCGGTACCCGGTGTATTGAAGTCAGCGATCCAGCGTGCATGGGCGATCGTTACCGCTGTTGCGAATCCGCCACCAACACCTTCTACGGCTGCTGCCTGGGCTTCATCCGTTACATTCAGGAAACGCGATAACGCGGTCGCAGCCAGCACACCCAACAATACGATCACTATCACCAGCTCTATTAGTGTAAAACCCGCCTGTTTTGATCGCCCGTTCACTTTTCTTGTACTCATATAATCTCCAAAACACTTATCAAAATCAGTCCACCCACTCAAAAGGCTGCGTTGGGATCAACTCCAACCCGTAGACCTTCTCCTCACCGCTATCAAAGTGCCGATTCATATTGTTATCGGCAAACTTAAAGCGAAGTTTAAACACGGCCTCATCACTGTTACCTGCACTAATAAATTGTGCGTGATGCTCTATACGGTATATCAATGCCCGACGATCATAGTTGTAATACCATGATCCCGGTTCCGGCCGGGAATCCCGGTTGCCCAGCTCTCCCGCATAATTCTCCGGCAGCGGGCTGAGCAGCAGATGAACCGGATTGGTATTTTCCAGGCGCTGCAAATCCGCTAACCGGTTATTCACCATATGTTCCGAGGTAATGCTGAAAATCGATTGTTCAATACTGGCAATTACCTCTTCCATCTTTATTTTCTCAGTCTCGGCAGAGACCGACAATAAACCCCGCAACGCCACCCCTATCAGCAAACAGATAAGCGTGAGCGCTATCACGAATTCCAGGTATGAAGAGCCGCGCCGTCCTCCCCCGTCAATTTTATCACCCGAACGCACTGGATAAATCCCACATCGGCAGAAACACGCCCAGCGCCAGGACCAGCACCATGGCGGCAACCACCAGCAGCAGGATAGGCTCAATCTTGTCGCTCAGGCCTTTCAAATCGTAATCCACTTCCTGCTCGTAGAAGTCGGCCACTTCATCCAGCAAATCATCCATCGCACCGGTTTCTTCACCCACCGCAATCATCTGCAGCACCAGCGGTGTAAACAAGCCGCTGGCATTGGCGGTACGTGAGAAATTTTCACCGCGCTCAATATTGCGCCGCATATCCGCGATCTTGCTGGCCATGTAGGCGTTACCGACCGCATCGCCCACCACGGTCAGCGCCTGGATAATTGGCACCCCCGAGCGCTGCACCATCGCGTAGGTACGGGCAAACCGGCCTAGATTGATGCGCTCGAAAATCGCCCCGATTAATGGCAAGCGCAATTTCGCCCGATCCCAATTGTAACGACCCTCTTCGGTCGCAATATAAGACCGCACCGCAAGGAATGCGCCTATGGCTGTTGCGAGCATCCAGGGCCAATAGGCCAGGGTCGCATCCGAACACCAGACCAGGAAGCGGGTCTGCCAGGGCAGGTCGGCATTCAGGCTTTCGAACAGCTGAGCGAAGGCCGGTACCACCACCACATTGATGACCCCTATCGCGATCACAATGGCGATCATTACAAATAACGGGTAGCGGGTCGCAGAGCCGATGCGCTTCTTGGTCTCACGCTCGAGTTCGAGATAGGCTGCAACCTGCTGAAAGGCCAAATCCAGTCGGCCCGTGTTCTCCCCGACGTGCACCACACTGACATAGAGGTCAGAAAAAATACTCGAGTGGCGGTTAAGCGACGTGGCCAGATCGACACCTGATTCCAGGGTATCGGCAACATCGAACAGCACCGCCTTGAATTTTTCATTCTGCAACGAGGAAGCCAACCCGTTCAAGGCACGAATAATCGGCACGCCCGCCTTGTTCAGGCTGTACATTTGCCGGCTAAAAACAATCAATTCTTCCAGGGTGACCTTACTGAAGCCCAGGAAATCCCCGATATCGAAGGGCTCTCCCTGCTCCACGACTTCAATGATACGAATCGGAATCAAACCCCGAGCGCTCAACTGTCCCGCCGCTATATCTGAAGAGACCGCTTCGACGATCCCTTTTATAAGGTCACCCTGGTCGTTGCGTCCCTGGTACTCGTAGCTGGGCATTTTACTGTAACGTCAACTCGGGTAACGACGGCTCGTCAAGACCCACCTCGACGTGCTCTTCGGAATCATCCAGTTGCTCCGCCACCCTGAACATCTCTTCGACCGTGGTAATACCCTGCTCGGCGTACTCCAGAGCGGAATAGATCAGTGGTTTGAAACCCGGGCTGGCAATCGCTGCATGAGAGAACGCAGTGGCATCATTCTGGCGCAGGGCGTCGGCCATGGTATCGTTGATTTCGAGCAACTCGTAAACCCCGATACGGCCACGATAGCCGGTATGGCTGCAGTTCTGGCAGCCCTTACCCTTTTTAAACTGGATTTTTTCGAGAGTCCCGGACTCGATCAAGGATTCGAGCAAAATCTGCTCCTGGCGGGTCGGCGTATAATCCTGCGAACAGACATCGCACACTCGCCTTACCAATCGCTGCGCTAATACCGCCCGCAGCGCTGACGCCGCCAGATAGCCCTCGACGCCAATATCGATTAAGCGCATCGCACTCGTCACCGCATCGTTGGTATGCAAGGTAGACAGCACAAGGTGACCAGTCATGGAGGCCCGCAACGCGATCTCTGCCGTTTCCTGGTCACGAATCTCGCCCACCAGCAGAATATCCGGATCCTGGCGCAACGTAGCTCGCAGCACCGAACCGAAGCTCAGGCCGATTTTGGGATTAACCTGTACCTGGACGATCCGCTCCAGCTGGTATTCCACCGGATCTTCGACGGTGATGATTTTTTTGGCAGGACTGTTGAGCTCCGACAACCCGCCATACAGGGTGGTCGTCTTGCCGCTGCCGGTGGGGCCGGTCACCAGCACCAGGCCATGCGGTTTATGAATGATTTTGCGGAACCGCTCGAGTATTTCCGGCGGCATCCCGGAATGGGCCAGGTCTATACCGCCTTTGGAGTTGTCCAGCAAGCGCATCACCACCGATTCGCCATAAACACTGGGCATGGTAGACAGGCGCACATCGATATCGTGGCCCTTTACCCTGATACTGAAACGCCCGTCCTGGGGAATACGTTTTTCGGAAATATCGAGGCCGGACATGAGCTTCAACCGCAACACTAACGCCGAGGTAATACGCTTCTCTTTCATAACGTGCTCTTGCAGCACACCATCGACCCGCTGGCGGACACGCACCACCGATTCATCCGGTTCGATATGGATATCAGAAGCATTCATTTGCACGGCATCTTCGAAGATAGACTGCAGCAACTTAACGACGGGCGCTGCTTCGTTATCGCTACCCCCGGCCAACTGGCCGATATCGAACTGGTCTTCACCCAGTTCATCGTCAAGCTCCTCCGCAAGACTGGATATCTCACTGATACGACGATACACCTGGTCCATTGAAATGAGGATGTCGGCTTCGCGCACCACCGCCAGGTTAACCTGCTGATTGAGCACCCGCGCAATTTCATCGTAGCCATAGATATCCATCGGGTCCGCCATGCCCACCAGCAGCTCGTCACCCTCCTCCTTCAGGATGATGGCCCTGAATCTGCGCGCGACGGTTTCTGGCAGGCGACGCACCAGTTCCTCGTCGAAGCTGTAATCACGAATATCGATGAAGGGAATATTAAGCTGCTGGGAAAGAATCCGCAGTAACGCGTCCTCCTCGATAAAGCCCAGTTCAATCAGGGTATTACCGAGGCGCAGGCCGGTTTTCTTTTGCTGATCCAGCGCGTCCATCAGCTGAGCATCTGAAATCACACCCTGGTTGACCAGCATGTCTCCGAGGCGGATTTTTTGGCGGGGCTGTACCATGCTTTTAAATCATTCCTGTAAATTAATTCAATGCCTTAAGGCGATCGCTTGCGTAGCTCTTAAGCGTAGCATCAATTTCGGAAATCCGGAGCGCTTGCCGGTAGGTTGTACGTGCATTATCACCCTGGCCCAACGCCTCCAGTGAAATCGCCCGACCGACCAACCAGGGAGCCTCTTCACCATGTTGTGCTAACAACCGATCATAGCTGCTGACTGCTTGCCCATGCGCACCGGTGCGCTGTTGCAGTGATGCGCGCAATGCCAGGTGTTCGGCATCCATAGCCTCCAGCGGCGCCTCATCCAGCACCGCCAACGCCTGCGCATAGGAGCCCTGTTCCAGCAGGATTCGGGCATGCAGTTTTTGCAGGGTGTGATCATCTGCGTAACTCGAACGCGCAGAGACCAGTACCTGCAGCGCATCCTGCAGTTTGCCACTACTCAGCAACAGGGTCGCCAACGTCCCACTGGCTTGCTGGTGTAATTGCGCACTGGCCGTAAACGCTTCCAATTTCTGGATCGCAGCCCTCACCTGGCCTCGGCGAGCCAACTCCAGCGCCTCGTCACTTGTTGCCTGGTCCAGTTCGGCCGGGGAAACCTGCTTGACGGTTTTACTAAAGCTTGCCTGCGCCGGCTCAACCAGGCCTTCTACTTGCCTGGCTACGAGCGGCTCGATCTCTGGCGGTTCAATGCTTGCTAGCCCTGGATCGGCTTGCGCCGCCCCGGCCGTCGCCGGCTGTCCGCCACTCGTGTTGAACAACTCGACCACCAGCCGGGCCCGGCCGGCCTCGCTGAGCAGATAGGTTTGCACGCCGGCCTTATTCGCCAGGGATATTTGCATCAGCAGATCCGCGTCGTTCTGCTGAATATCGATCGCCTCAATCAAGCGACTGTTGGCGACGTCAGGTAAATGCGCCCGCAACACGGTTGCCGGCAAATGAATCACCAATTGGGTATCACTGCGATCCTGCAGTCGATGGGCGACTGCACGGGACAGCAACAGCTCGAGTTGCTCACCGCGACTATCTTGCCGGACTGTCATCGCCAGTACCTGCGCGGAATCAACTACCGGATCAGCCGGCGCGACAACCTTGTCGTTGCTAACAGCGATGTCCTGTGTAACAGCGTTACCCAAGACCAAGGCGCCATCCGACGCGGGCACATTCGCCTGGGTCGACTCGAACAGGCCACCCCAAAACCCCAGCATAACCAGGATAACACCACCGAGCACGGCACCTGCCGTGATCGCCACCGATATCGGACGCCTGGGCGATTCTACCGGTTGCAACGGCGGCGGGCGCCTGCCACCGGAGCGCCGCATCGGCTGGTCATTACTGTGCCGATTGTCGAGGTCCTTAAGCACATCGTTAATCAGGCTCACAGGCTGCCATGCCCTATCTGAAAAACGGCCAGGCTGATAAGCAACAGCACTGAAACAGGCACCAGAAACCAGCGCCGAAACGGGAAAACGCGCCACGAAAGAGCGCCGTCGGTATCCTCAACGGCACGCCGCACGCTGGTAGGGCTTATAACGTGCTCCCCCTTGCCAAATGCCACCATCAACGCCTTATGGCACAAAATGTTAACCAGCCGGGGAATGCCGCCCGAAGCGCGATACAGCATTTTCAGCGCCCGGCGAGTAAAGAGTTGCGCCCCGTTATAGCCTGACATCGTCAGTCGATGCGCGATATAGCGATCCATTGCCGCATAATCCAGCGGGTTGATATAAAAGGAAAAGGTGATCCGCTGTTTCAGTTGGCGTAACGACGGCCTGCTCAGCAATTCATCCAGCTCGGGCTGTCCGAACAGCACCACCTGCAATAACTTCTGGGTTTCGGTTTCGAGGTTGGTCAATAACCGTAGTGCCTCGATAGTTGCCTCGGGAGTCGCCTGGGCCTCGTCGATCAACAGCACCACCAGCTTGTCCTGCAGTGCCAGTTCGATCAGCCGCTCATTGATTTTTGCAAGGACCCGGTGCTGGCCGGCATTGCGGCTGACCTGGACGCCCAACTCCTCCGCCAGTGCGATGCGAATTCCGGCAGGCGTGAGATGAGGATTTGGAATGTAGGCGGTGACGTAACGCTCATCCAGGGTGTTCAGCAGATTACGGCAGATAATCGTTTTACCGGTACCGACTTCACCAATGATCTTGATAAAACCCGCGGCGTTATCAAGCCCCACCATGAGCAGGTTCATCGCCTCTTGGTGGCTGCCGGTATTCAGGAAATACTGCGTATTCGGGGTCAGGGAAAACGGCATTTCCTTAAGACCGAAGTGCTCTAGATACATGTCAGTGTAGTGTCCTATCTAAACTAGAACCCCGTATTCCCGGACTATCGAAACAGACCAGGCTCTATCGCTCCCTTTAAACCCTTAATGCCATCCTTGCTCGCCTTGAGTGCCGCTTCCCATGCCTCGTCATCAGCAATCACAGGTTTTAACAGGATCACTAGCTCACTCTTTCGCGACACTTGGCGTTTCTGCCGGAACGCATTACCAATCAGCGGGATGTCGCCGAGCCATGGCGCCTTTGCGGTGTCATCCTTTGCGTTATTCTGCATCAGCCCGCCAATCACGACGACCTGCCCGTTACGGGCCTTGACGATACTATCGGACTCACGAATAGTACTGAGCGCCAGTGGCAGGGTGAGGGTACCGGTGGGCGCCTCAATCGTTTTGCTCTGGTCCACGACCTCGCTGACTGTAGGATGGATATGCAGGATAATCTCGCCCGAAGCGCTGATCTGCGGCGTCACATCGAGCGCTATACCGGAAAAGAACGGGGTCAGCTCGACATCCACCGTCGGCGTCGTGGAGGTTGTGGTAGTCGTGGTCTGCGATGAGACCTCGGTAACAAAGAACTCGTCCTGCCCTACCTTGATAACCGCTTTCTGGTTATTCACCGTGGAAATGCGCGGACTGGACAACACCTGAACCGTGCCCTGGGTGCCAAGCAGGTCGATAAGCCCCGTAAAATCCTTCAGGTCGAGGGCGGCGCTAAATACCCCGCCAACCTGGTTTAACGGATTCAGTGGCGCGCCGGTCTGGCCAAACGTCACAGTCTTGTCACTACCCACTTCGGCCACAGCTGACCAGTTAATGCCCGCCTGGAAACCCTCGTTCAATTGGACTTCCAGGATCTTGGCTTCCAGTATCACCTGCCGGCGCAACGACAACTCGGACTTCTCCAGAAATTCGCTGACAGACATCAATTCCTTCGGGAACGCTCGCACCACGACGATGCCGGATTGCGGCGAGACGACGACCTTACGATCACCCTCCGTGCCGATGATCATGCTCAACGTGGCCGCCAGTGAGGACCAGAAATCGGCCTGGGTAGCAGTTTGGATGCGCGACCCGACCACTCCTCGACTCCCACCGGTATCGCTCAGGTTTTCATCATCGAGGTCATTGGAACTTCCGGAGCGTGAGCTTTCGGAGCTGGATACCTGCCCGGCGCTAACCTGGGTCTCCGACATGCCCATACGCTGTACATTAAGGTAATCGATCTTGAAAATTTGCGTTCGCATGCCGGGCGGTAACACCTGGTAAAGCACGCCGCTCTGCTCATAGGCGTAGCCATATACGTCGCGCACGATGCGCATTACTTCGTCTACCGAAACATTCTTCAACTCGAGACTGATGTTGCCGGTCACACCCGGGTGCACGACAATATTGTAGGGGGTATCCTTGACCAGGCTGAAAAAGAAATCGCTGGCATTAAGATCTTCCACGGCGATATCAAAACGCTCCGCTTCTGCCGCAGCAGTCGTGCCGACCGTCAGCGGCGGCAATAGCGCTGCACTGACACTCTCTGGTGGCGCCTGTGGTGCCGCCGGCTTACTCGCCAAACCCTTGTCCAGTTCCTGCTCCATCTGCTGCACGGATGATGTATCCATGGTGGGGCCCGTTAGGACCGCCTGGCAACCACTCATCACACCGCTCAACAGTGCTCCCAAAATGATTAGCCGCCACATAGGCTGTCTCCGCTCGGATTCTTTATCTACTTGCATTTCACTGCTTCTTTATGTCATGTGCTGACAGGGCGATATTGACCGCCGCGTCCTGAATCAACAAAGTCACGCTGGACCTGCTGATACGCGTAACCTTTGCGTTGCCGACCCTATCGCCCTCCCTGACGCGCTGGCCATTGATAACCGCCAGCTTGCGCTGCTCGCCCACCAGGATCGAACTCAGGCGGTACTTCTTGCGCACGTTTTCCACTTGCGCGGCATCGTCGTTCTGCACATAGGTCGGCCGCGTTGGGTCTGCGAACTCAGCGGCAGGGGCCACCTTGGCGAATACCAGTAACACCATCACCAGCATCGCTAACACCAGTTTCCCGTCCGGATCGAAAATGTTTCGCCTACTCATCGCTAAACTCCAATCCAGCCTGCATTAGTACTCAGGGTATTTAGGCGCAGGGTGATTGATGCTCTTGGAAAGGTCTCGACCTCATAGGTCAGGCTGCCCCACAATATCTGCCACGGCAATTCCTCCAGCGCTTGCAGGTAGCGCAGTGTCTCAAAGAAGTCACCCTCGAGTTGCAGTTCCACACCATGACGGTACAACAGGCTGCCCTGTTCCAGGTTGGAGTGGTCAGCCAATGCATCGGCGGTCAATTCCACCGCCGGAAGATTAGTTACCTTAAGTAGCTTGAGGCGGGTTTCCTGGTGCAATACTTTTTCCAGCACGGTGGCCATCTCGCGCGGAGGAATCAGCTCTGCGGTCAACCCGGAGATCTTGTCATTCAATGCCTGCATGGCTTTATTCAGGCGCTCCTTATCTCGCTGCAACACCGCATTAGGGCTGGTACTTGCATCCTGCATCAGCTTTGCGGTATCGGCCGCGACTTGCGACCGGTTGCTCTCCAGGCCGCTCATCTGTTGCTTGATCTTCCTGGAGTCGCGCTCCAGCGGTGAATACAGCAATTGGTCCCAGAGGAAAAAGATAATCACCAGGCCCAATGCAAACACAACATACTGCTCGCGCTTTTCCAGGCCCATGAACTTTTGCTTTAGCTGCTGTACCGCGGACACTAGTCATCTACTCCCAGGTCGGCACGCACCTCAAAATCCATATAACCATCTTGCTGGTCATGGGAAATGCTGAACACATCAAACTCGGTGCCGCCATAAATGCCTTCATTGGCAAGGTTCTGGATCAAACGCGGCACAAACTCGGGCTTGGCGGTTTGGCCCTTTAAGCCCACATTCGCGCCACCGTCGGCGAGCTCTATCCTGGTCAACCAAAGCCCCTGGATAGTGCGCCTGGCGAGACCTTCCAGATAGATTGAAAAGCCGTTGGTATTTGTAACTTGCTTGATGTTAAGGGTTTCGAGCATGCCCCGCTTGGCAGCAAGTGACGCGCTAAGCGCCAGCACCTCTGCTTCCAGCGCCGGATCGAGCGCTAGCGGCGGCAAGGTCAACCTGAGCGACTCCATCTGCCGCTGGGTTTCGTCAAATTTTTGCTGCACTTCGGCCAGCTCACCTTGTAGCCCCTTGTGCTGCCAGAACGCCAATGCATAAAGCAGCATTAGCACCACCACCAGGCCAATCGCGACCTGCGGCAGCGGATACCACTCTCGCCACGGGTCATATTCGGGCGGTGCTTCATAGAGGTTGATTTGCTGTAGCATCTACGCCTCCCTCAAGGATGCAGAAATAGCGACAACACATTTTTCCTGCAGTGCCCATGACATCCCTTCGGCGCCGGCAATGCAGGTACTCAGGTCTATGATCTCGGCCTGCAAGCCAAGATTGGAGCCGAAGTCGTTGGCGAGGTGGGTGGCTTCCTGGGCCAGCGGCGTCAGCCACAATTGCGTCGCATGCGGCTGGCCCAGCTGGGCTTCGTAGTAATCGAGGGAGCGCTGGGTTTCCAGCAGCAAATGCTGAAAGGTGTCAGTGTGCACTACACTGGCGTCAGTCAATGAATCGCGCTGCGCCTTAAGCCGACGGGTCAGGTAGAGATCCTTGTCGTGGCCGACATTGATAACACCTTCCTGTTCACCCAGGTAAATCAGTGCAAGGCCTTGAGAACCAAGCTCCAGGAACCGCAACAGGTTATTGACCGCCGTCTCGGCGACATCAACAAATCTAAGCTTGAGGCCGGCCCCGGTAACCAGATCTTCAACCTGCCCGATGGTCGACAACTCCGAAGCCACCACGTAAACCATACGCGCGCGGTTACGAAACGCATGCTCGGGAAGAGGAATAACATCCACCGCGGCATCTTCGGCGTTAAAACTGATCAGGTCCTTGATGCGCCATTTGACCGCCTGACTCATTTCTTCCACCGGCACCTGGGGTGCCTCGATCATCAGGACGGAGTATTGTTTTGGCGCCAATACATAGTTGACGTCCATACCCTGCAGGCCCATTTCGCGGACGGCCTCAGCGAGGGCTTCGGAAGGACTGGAGAAATTTTTGGCGGGTAGAAAGTCGCACGCGTGAAGGTGGGCGGGCCCGTCACCATTCGCCGAGTTATGTGCGATGGCTATGCCGCCGGGGGTAGCGCTAACGCCAACCAACCCCCTGGATTGACTCTTCTTCGAAAAGCTCTTTAACAGAGCGTTGTCCTCACCATTTATTTGGTCGATGAATCTCGGCTAGATGCAAACGCGCTGCATGGGATTCCTTTCCATACCTGTCCCGGTTCCACAAAGAATTTGAGAAAAATTACAGTTTTATCGCGCTGGACGCGGCCGAGTTTAGAGATATTTCCTGTGAAAATCAAAGTCCGATTGCATATCATGTAGATTATCGCCCGCAGCCACTTGGACTTTAGTAAACAGACCTATGTTTGACGTTATTCTTTTCGAACCGGAAATCCCCCCTAACACCGGAAACATCATCCGCCTGTGCGCCAATACAGGCTGCAGATTACATTTAATCAAGCCGCTGGGATTCGAGTTTGATGATAAACGGCTCCGCCGCGCGGGCCTCGATTATCACGAATGGGCCAGCGTCAAATTACATGAGGATTTTGCCAGTTGTTGTGCGCAACAGGAATGGTCACGCATCTATGCCTTTACCACCAAAGCCAGCACTCACTATACGCAAGCAAAGTTCACCGCTGGCGATGCGCTATTGTTCGGCCCCGAAACACGAGGCCTGCCCGACCATGTGCTAGATGAGTTGCCGGCCGAGCAGCGCCTGAGAATCCCAATGCTTGCTAATAGCCGCAGCCTCAACCTTTCCAATACGGTCGCGATTGCGGTCTTCGAGGCGTGGCGTCAACTGGACTTCGCAGTCCAGGAGACTGTCGGACTTAGGTGATCGTTATTCAGATGCTTCGGGCTGCTCGCCTGACTGCGCTTCCGGCTGTTCACCAGACTGTGCTTCCGGTTGCGTTTGCGAATTGCCGCCGGCTGCCTGTTGCTGTCGCTTGGCTTGCGCGTAGATCGCCTCAAAGTTCATCGGCGCCAGGTGCAGCGGAGGAAAGCCGCCCTTGATCAGCAGACCATCCACAGACTCACGCAAATAAGGAAATAGCACATTCGGGCAAAAAGTCGTCAGGGCTTTCTCGAGCTCAGCGCCTTCTATACCGACTACTGCAAACACGCCAGCCTGCTGGATCTCGACCAGGTAAACCGTTTTTTCACTAGAGGTGGCGGTAGCCGTGACTGTGAGCACCACTTCAAATAATCCATCCTCAACCTTGCGTGCGCCACTGCCGATATCAAGTTTCACTTGCGGATTGCCTTTCTCCATGAACACCAGCGGTGCTTGAGGAGACTCAAAGGACATATCCTTGACGTATATACGCTGCAGGGCTAACTGCGGTGTTGGGGCGGCTTCAGCGCCGACTGCTGTTTCATTATCTGCCATGTTTAATGTCTACCATGTTGATTAATTTGTGAGCTCTTTAGGGAGCGTGCGTATTACTTCAGCCCTTCACCAGGGGTAGGCTGGCCGCATTCCACTCAGCCATGCCGCCGGCCAACCGCCGCACGTCGGCAAATCCGGCATCGGCCAGGATCTTGTATCCGGCCCGGGAATGCTGCCCCATCTTACAGACCAGAATTACCGGCTTGTCCTTGCTCTTGTCGAGTTCAGACAGCCGTGAGGACAAGTTTGAGAAGGGAACATTAACAGCATCGAGAACATGACCCGCGCCGAACTCCTGCTTGCTGCGCAAGTCAACGACCACAGCACCCTGACGGTTAATCAGTCGGGTCGCTTCCTGTACCCCTATGCCCTTACCAGCCTTTTTGTTTTCCAACACGATAATGGCAACCAACAGGACCGCGAAGGCGCCGACTAACAGCAGGTGATTACCCGCGAATTCGATTATTTGATCTATCACCTAGTGTAGCGTCCTATATAAAATATGCATATCAGAGCCTCATAAATTTGTCATGGCAAGACACAGTCCACAGGCAATGGTCGCTCCCTTTGCAAGGGCTGCAACGCCGCCATGGCAAATTCAAGAAACTCCCTTCGGGCAGGCCGTCAAGCGATCACCTGCGGTGTTGCGCCCGCTTGAAAGAGATGACTATTCCTATGCAAGCGCGCCTACCAGCTAACCGCTTGACGACCTGCTGATATGCGCATTTTATATAGGACACTAGCCTTACTTCGCCGCTATGCTGAAAAAAAAGAGGCGCAAGTATACACTGCAACCGCTCATGACTGGAATATCTAATTCTGCCCTGCGATAGTCAACATGGCGCGATGCAGTTAGAATTGTCCGGGACGCAAACCAGCGTCTTTCATTGAATCGGGTATGAGCGCCAACCTAATGCCGAAAAACCGCGAACCACAACGCTCGCCTCTGGAGCGCCAAACCGGCACTCATCGGCAAACCCATAGCAAGCCCTGGGCCGGTAACGACCCAACTCCCGGAGCGTCGCAGCATTGATTCACCTTCCCCTTTCCTGGCGTCACGGCGCGTCGACCCTGCTGGTCGCCTGGCTACTGAGCACACCGGCCGTGCTGGCCGAGGCGGATTCGGGGGATACCGAATCCAAGCTGGACACGCTTAAAACCAGTATTGGCAAGCTGCAGTCCTGGTTAACCAGCGCAAAGGATACGCGCACCGGCATACTGGGCGACTTACGCAAGTCCGAACTCGAAATTGCCCGAATTGCGAAGAACATCAGCGGCGTTACCAGGGACATTGAACGGGCGCGAGCGCGAATGGTCACACTGCAGCGGCAACGCGGGGAACTGCTCGCAGCCAAGCAACGCCAGGCCGGCTACCTGGCACAACAAATACGCGCCGCGTACAGCATTGGCCGTCAGGAATATATAAAGGTGCTATTGAACCAGGAACATCCGGACCAGGTCGCGCGGGCAATGAAATACTACGATTACTTCAACCGGGCGCGCACCGAGCAAATAGAAGCCTACACCACAACGATCTCTGAACTGCAACAAACCGAGCAGGCCATCGGCGACGAACGCGCAGCCCTGCAGCAAGCCAGGGGCAAACTTGAAGACAAGCGCGCCGCCCTGAGTAACAGCAAACAGCGGCGCCGCCAGGTACTACTGAAACTGGAGCGCAACATCAGCAGCAAAGACAAGGAACTCGGCAAACTACTGGCCGACCGGGAGCACCTTGAAGAACTGCTCAGGGCTGTCGAACAGTCGCTGGCCGATATCGAACTACCCGACGCCGCAATTCCCATTCAACAGTTGCGGGGGCGCCTGCCATGGCCGGCCGCGGGCAAGCTGACACGTCGCTTTGGCAGCCGGGACACGCAAACCGGCAACCGCTGGAACGGAGTGTTGATCAGCGCCACGGAGGGACAGGATGTACTGGCAATCCACCATGGCAGGGTGATCTTCGCCGACTGGCTACGCGGTTTCGGGCTACTTATTATTCTTGATCACGGCAATGGCTACATGAGCCTGTACGGCCATAACCAGGTGCTGTTCAAGGATGTCGGGGAGTGGGTCGGACCTGCCGAGGTCATCGCCGGCATCGGCAACAGTGGCGGCCAGGCTCAAACCGGGCTTTATTTTGAAATCCGCCATAACGGCAAGCCCCAGGACCCGCAGAAGTGGGTAGCGGCCGGCAAACCCCGCAAAGGCTAATGATTAGCACCTGCTGCGCATTGCTATATAATGTGCCGCAAAGATGAGGAACCAGGGAGACTCTGATTAAGTCCAAGATGACTCCCTGGATACAATTGTTTTGCTTCATAATACAATGAATTCCATGCCGGCCACCGGGCCAGCACAAATCCAACCCAAGGTACCTATGCAGTCCATATACCAGTTTCTCCGCCCTTCACTTGCAGCATTGATTTTGGTTTTTGTAGCGCCAGGCGGACTTCTCGCCGAAGAGGCCGTTACGGAGGCTCCCCTGGAAGCGTCCGAGGAAGAGCCCCAGGGTCTGCTGCCGCTCAATGACCTGAGAACCTTCACCGAGATCTTCGACCGCATCAAGCGCGCGTACATTGAGGAAGTCGACGACAAGACGTTATTCGAAAACGCCATCCAGGGCCTGCTGCAGGGCCTTGATCCACATTCCAGCTACCTTGAGAAAGACGCTTTCGACGACCTGCAGGTTAACACCAAAGGCGAATTTGGCGGCCTCGGGATTGAAGTGGAAATGGAAGACGGGTTCGTCAAGGTCGTCGCGCCTATCGACGACACGCCCGCCGCCAAAGCCGGCGTTCTCTCCATGGACCTGATCGTCAAGATCGACAACCAGCCGGTTAAGGGCATGACCCTGCAAAATGCCGTTGAATTAATGCGCGGAAAACCCGGCACCAAGATCCTGCTCACGATCGTACGCGAAGGCGAGTCAGGACCGCTGGACATTGAGCTCACCCGCGCGGCGATAAAGGTGGCCAGCGTCCGAACCCGCAACCTGGGCGAAGGCTTTGGCTACATTCGCATATCCCAGTTTCAGGTAAATACTGGCGACGATCTGCGCGACGCGCTGGAGAAACTCAACGAGGAACATGACTCGCTGAAGGGACTGGTGCTGGATTTACGCAACAATCCGGGCGGTGTTCTGAACGCGGCGGTCGAAGTAAGCGATGCATTCCTGACCGAAGGCCTGATTGTCTATACCAGCGGCCGCCTGCCCAGTTCCGAGCTGCGCTATAACGCAACCGAAGATGACCCGAGCGCCGGCTTGCCGACGGTCGTGCTGATCAATGGCGGCTCGGCTTCCGCGTCGGAAATCGTGGCCGGTGCGCTACAGGATAACAACCGGGCGATCATCCTCGGCACCCAGAGTTTCGGCAAGGGCTCGGTACAAACCGTGCTGCCCCTAAACAATGACCGCGCCCTTAAGCTCACCACCGCCCTGTATTACACCCCCAGCGGCCGTTCGATCCAGGCCGAAGGCGTCATACCCGACCTGGTAATCGAAAACGCCAAAGTCACCCCGCTCAAAACAAGATCCCTGCGCTTCAAGGAATCCGACCTTCGCGGGCACCTGACAAATGGTAATGCCGATGACGACGACAAAAAAGGTAATAAGAAAGACAAGAAGGCCAAAGATAAAAAGACTTCCGACAACAAAAAAGACACTGAAGCGCCTGTAAACCTGGCGGAAAAAGACTTCCAACTCTACGAAGCACTTAACTTATTAAAGGGAATCAATATAATAGGCCACTAATGATCGCTGGAACGGAATAATAACAACAATGATAGCCAAAACAGCTAGAATGCTATTCATCATAGTATTTTCCTGGACCGCGGTCGCCGCTGCTGACTCCGTTCCCCAGCGATCCATCACCATTATTATCGACGATGTTGGCAACAATTACGCGCTGGGCGCCCGTGCAGTTAACTTGCCTGGCCCCGTTACCTTTGCGGTCTTACCCCACAGCCCTTACGGCCAGAAGCTCGCAGAGCTTGCTTTCAATCGGGGCAAGGAAGTCATGCTGCATATGCCGATGGATAACGACCAGGGGCGGCCACTCGGTCCGGGCGGCCTGACGGCACAGCAAACCCAAACAACGTTCTCTAATTACCTCGAACAGGCGATCGCCTGGGTACCACACATCCAGGGCGTCAACAACCATATGGGCAGCAGCCTGACCCAGAGCGGCCAGCATATGCAGTGGGTGATGAACTCACTCAAGCGCTACCCGCTGTACTTTGTGGATAGCCGCACCTCGGCCG
>CAXMOT010000011.1:0-9100 GCA_964195105.1 uncultured Gemmatimonadales bacterium
TACACATCGCTGGGGCTGATCCGCGCACCGAAGCTGCGGATAATCGCCTTGACGCTGGCGCCCATGGAACCCAGGTGCACCGGCATGTGGGGCGCATTCGCCACCAGGTCGCCCCGGTTGTCGAAAATCGCGCAGGAGAAATCCAGCCGTTCCTTAACGTTGACCGAGTAGCTGGTGTTTTCCAGTACCGCGCCCATCTGCTCGGCAATCGACATAAACAGGTTGTTGAATACTTCCAGCATGATGGGATCGACTTCGGTGCCGATCGCCCTGCGTTCCGGCAACGCTACAACACGCGCCAGTTCAAGGTTGCCCAGATCAGTTAAGGTGGCTTGCCAGCCGGGTTCGATAATATTGGTGCCGGTCGTCTCAACAATGATTGCCGGGCCATCGATTTGCTGGCCATGAGCCAGCCGGTCCCGGTCGTGAATTGGCGCGCTATGCCAGGCATCGCCGCTATAGATCCGGGTCTCGCCCAGAACGCCTGAAGCGGCTTTTGAAACGGCTTTTGAAACGTTAGGCGAAGCGGCTCTTGAGACGGTGTTCGCTGTTACCACCTGGCTGCTGGCAAGTCGCTCGCCCGCGCCGATCACCTCCACGGTAATCGATTCTACAACCAGTGCCTTGTCCGGCACGATGAAGCCATAGCGTTTTCGATGGGCGATTTCAAACTGTTCGCGCGATGACTCGGCATCACTGAAGGGCACCGTGATACTGGCGTCCGTCCCCGCGTATTTGATGTTGGCGCTGAGCCTGACCTGGATGCTGTCCGCGACGATCCCCTGGGTGATTATTTCCCGGCGGCCATCACCCTCAAGGCGCATGGCGATCGGTTGCAGCTGGTCGCATAGTTGCTGGGAAAGCTCTGCCTCGACGCTATGCTGGCGCAGGGTGCGCAAGTCGGCCAGGCCCATTCCATAGGCCGATAACACGCCCGCGAATGGGTGTAGCATGACTCGGGTCATGCCCAGCGCATCGGCCACCAGGCAGGCGTGCTGGCCGCCGGCACCGCCAAAACAGCACAGGGTATAGTCGCTGATGTCATAGCCGCGCTGGGTCGAGATCTTTTTGATGGCATTGGCCATGTTGTCGACGGCAATGCGCAGGAAGCCTTCCGCCACGCGGTAAGCATCCATCGATTCGTCGCTGGCTGCGGAGATGGTTTGCGCCAGTTCGGTAAATTTCTGTGTGACGATCTCATTGTCCAATGTCTCGTCGGCGTTGGGGCCGAATACCCTGGGGAAGTGTTCAGGCTGTAGCTTGCCGAGCATCACGTTGCAATCGGTGACGGTGAGGGGGCCGTCGCGGCGATAGCAGGCCGGGCCCGGATTGGCGCCGGCAGACTCCGGCCCGACCCGAAACCGACTGCCATCGAAGTTGAGGATAGAGCCGCCGCCGGCGGCGACGGTATGGATCTGCATCATAGGCGCGCGCATCCGCACCCCGGCAACCAGGGAGTCGAAGCTGCGTTCATATTCGCCGCTGTAATGGGATACATCGGTAGACGTGCCGCCCATATCAAAACCGATGATCTTGTCATGGCCTGCCTGTTCGCAGGTCTTGACCGCGCCGACGATGCCGCCGGCCGGTCCCGATAGAATGCTGTCCTTGCCCTGGAACAGGTCGGCGTCGACCAGCCCGCCATTGGATTGCATAAACATCAACTTTGCCGCCCCAAGCTGACTGCTCACCTGCTCGACATAGCGGCGCAGGATAGGGGACAGGTAGGCGTCGACGACGGTGGTATCGCCGCGACTGACCAGTTTCATCAACGGGCTTGCCTGGTGGCTAAGGGATACCTGCGTAAAACCGACGCGCGTGGCCATCTCGCCCAGCGCCAGTTCATGTTGGGGATAACGATAGCCGTGCATCAACACGATCGCGATCGAGCGCAGGCCCTGGTCGTAGAGCGCCTGGAACTGCTGCTGCGCATCATCCAGATCGAGCGGTCTTAGCAGCTTGCCCTGAGCGTCGAGGCGTTCATCGATCTCGATCACTTCCTTGTATAACAGTTCCGGTAACCGGATATCCAGGTCGAACAGGCGCGGGCGGTTCTGGTAGGCAATGCGCAATGCATCCTTGAAGCCGCGAGTCATAGCCAGCGCCATATCCACGCCCTTGCGCTCCAGCAGGGCGTTGGTGGCGACGGTGGTGCCCATCTTGACCGCATCGATCTGGCGGGTCGGAATGGCTTCGTCCGGGCCGAGCCCAAGTAAATTGCGGATGCCAGCCACGGCCGCATCGGGATACTGTTCGGGATTTTCTGACAGCAGTTTATGGGTCACCAACTGTCCATCCGGACGCTGCGCGATCACGTCTGTGAAGGTGCCGCCGCGGTCGATCCAGAATTGCCAGTGGGAAGTGCTTGTCATTGTCAGGTTATTCGATAAAGCCGGGTACTTGGAGCCTGGCGTCGTTGAATTGAAAATTGGTTGGCGTATTATTCCGTAAATACGGCCACGATGACATTTATAATCGCGTGGTTTACACGCGCATATTAATGATTGCAAGAATACTCAAGTCATGAAAAAAGTTCTGTATACCGCGTTCGCAATTATCACGCTCATGTATCTGGGCGCCTGCGCATACCTGTATGCCAGCCAAAGGGAGATGATCTATTTTCCGCCTGCAGGCGATCCTGTTCCGGACGCTGAAGTGCTTTACCTGCAAAATGAAGGTGAGACTATTCGTGTCTGGAAGGTGGCGGGAAGCGGACCTGATGCGCTGATCTATTTTGGTGGTAATGCCGAACATGTCGCCCATAACGCGCCACGGTTAAGCGCAGCGTTTGGCGAGTATTCGATCTACCTGGCAGACTATCGCGGTTTCGGTGGCAGCACCGGCAGTCCCACCGAGGCCGGGTTGTTTTCCGATGCGCTGGCATTGCATGATTATCTCAGCGATCGGCATCCCAATATTTCGGTGATCGGGCGCAGCCTGGGCAGTGGAGTCGCGGTGTATCTCGCGTCGCAGCGGGATATCGCAAAGATGGTACTAGTAACGCCCTATGACAGTGTCGCGCGGGTCGCCCAGCAGGCCTATCCCGTGTTTCCAGTAGAGCTGCTGTTACAGGATAAATTTGATTCGGTCGGGCGGATCGCTGCCGTGCAGGAACAGACCCTCATAGTAGTGGTGGAGAATGATGAGATTATACCGCGCAGCAATTCCGATGCCCTGATTGCCGCATTTGATCCGCAGCAGGTTGAGGTCACGGTGATTCCTAACTCGTCCCACGCACGGGTCGACCAAGCCCCGGAGTACCTGCCCATCCTGGGAGGCTTCCTGTGAATACCTATGCCGAGACGCATGTCAATCGCGCTAACCTGATGATCCACCTGGCCGCCGTACCATTGTTTATCTTCGCCCACATAATACTGATTCTTGCCCTGGTTAACCTGCAGCCGGTTACTGCGCTATTATCGATCGTTGCCATTGTGGTGAGCATGGCATTGCAGGGCAGGGGTCACAGGAACGAAGCTGTCAAACCCGAGCCATTTACCGGCGCCGCAAATTTTGTAACGCGATTTTACCGGGAGCAGTTTTATACATTCCCCGTATTTGTTTTGACGGGCGGGGTTTTCACCAATCTACGGCAGCCTTAGCCTCAATCTATTGCAAAAAAGGCCGGGTAACGATCGCAATGCGTAGGCAAGGCGATCGTTACCCGGTAGGGGGGGGGAGGAAAAGTTAATCGGGGCCGGATCAATTGGTACCTAAGTTAACTGGCGCCTGAGTTAATTCGCATATTGATCCAGCACGCTGGTCAGTTTCATTTTCGGCTGTACTCCGGTGAACGCTTTTACCGGCTCGCCGTCCTGAAATAGCATCAGGGTCGGCAGCGAACGGATACCGTATTTCGCCGTGGCAAGCGGATTTTCATCCACATTCAGCTTCTGGATCTCGACGCGTCCATCGTATTCAACGGCCAGTTCTTCAAGGACCGGGGCCAGCGCATGACAGGGGCCACACCAGTCGGCCCAGAAGTCGACCAGGACTGGTCCCTTGGCCTTGAGGACGTCGGAGGCGAAGCCGTTGTCATTAGTTTTCAGTACTGTTGCTGTAGTCATAGTATGTCTCCATTGTGGTTGAATCTGTATTTAGGTTAACTTGCGTTGTAAGGTTCCCTTGGGTCACGCGTCTTTTAAAATATAAGGGTTGCGGGGCCACGCCTGGGCAAAATCGAGAAGTAGATTGAACTCTTCCCCACTGCCACCACTTGCGGTGCCTGTACTTCAGTATTCCGGGCGGTCTCCAGGAACGTTTGGTAAAACTCGGCTCTGTGCGCATTAATCTCTTCGCGCACTTGTGTAGCAAATGTTGCTTGATCCGGTTTTGTTTCCCAACCGTCCGCCAGGGCTATATCACCTGCAAACGCTGTTACAAACAGCAGGGCGACGAGGTTTCCTTTGTTAACGTATTTCATGGTGTGTATCTCCTGTTTAATCCTGCTCAATAAATAGTTGAGCGATCGTTCAACTAATGGTCAAAAAAAACGGCCTCTGGCCACGCTTGGAACAGACTATAATTTAAGTTGAATGATTATTCAAGAAGTATATTGAATATTTGTTCAAAAACTATTATAGTGTCGTCTCAATCATGATTTAGAGGCGCAGGAAATGGCACGACCACAAGAGTTTGATCGAAACGAAGTCCTTAAAGCAGCGATGGACGTATTTCATCAACAGGGTTATGGCGCGACCTCCGTCCCGGACCTGGTCGCGGCGACACACCTGCAGCCCGGCAGTCTCTACGGGGCGTTTAAAAACAAGAAAGGGATTCTCACGGAGGCATTGTGCCTTTATGCCGATGAGACCGCCGCTTACATCAACCGGATATTTGCGTCGAGCGACACTGCATTGGGTGGCGTACGCAAATTCCTGTTGCAGCAGACCGACGTATGCAAAGGAGAGAGCGGTCGCTACGGCTGTTTGATGGTCAATACCCTGCTGGAAATGGCGCCCCAGGACGAAGAAATCGAGGAACTGTTGAATAAACACTTGTCCCGCATGGAGTCCCGCATCGCCAAGCAGTTGCAGTTGGCGAAGGACCAGGGTGAACTCGCTACAGACAAGGACCCGAAGATCCTGGCGAAGTTCGTTATGACGAGCATGTGGGGACTGCGTGTGTTGGGCAAGACTAATCCGCCGGTTGCAGAATTACGCGCGGTTATTGAGCAGATTGTCACTAACCTGAATGGCTGTGCGAAACCTGGTGATTAAAGCCCGAACGGTTCTTCGGTTATAGCGCCAGGCCATTCAATCGGACCCGGTCACCCGGATTAATACCCAATTCCGCGCACAGGCCGCCGTTGATTTCCAGTACGGCCTTCGCGGGTCCTCCCGAGGCAATGATGTCATCCCGCTCCGGCACTGCGCGCCGGTGAATGTTGATAATCCTGCCAGTTTCATTGATAAAGATAATATCCAGGGACAGGAAGGTATTGCGCATCCAAAAGCGTCGTTCGGCCGCCTTTTCAAAGACGAACAACATTCCCCGATTTTTCTCGAGCGTGGTCCGGAAGCTCAAGCCTTTTACCTGGCGACGCGGGGTGTCAGCAATTTCCACTTCGAACGCCAGCGTTTGCCCTGTTGCAGAAGTAATTGTGACTGCCTCAAGTCCAGACTGGGGTTCAGCAATCGCAGGTCCAGCGGACAAGGCGGGGGCACAGGCTACAATGATCGGGATAACCAGCCTGCTAATGAAGGCATGTGCAATGGTGCAGGAACCCCGGATCATCCCGGGCGCGGTCTGTGAGGTAATTTGAGCGGACTGCAATGCGAACCCCGGGCAGGAAATGCTGAGCTTAGGGTAATGGGGTCGTTGGGTCATAGTAACTAATCAGTATTACCAAATGGGCAAACTACTCCAGTGTGGAAGCGCAAAAAAGAATCTACACAGTCGCCTTGTGAGATATGCAGACTACAGCGTACCATACCAGACTGGTCGTTTATGAGAATCCACACCGTCTAATAATAATTTTTGGAGAGGAAGTATGGGCAAGTATCGCTCAGCGAAAAAGAACAGCATCCTGGGTCAGTTGACCAGAAAAATCATCACCAAAGTAGCCAAATCCAGGCAAGACCTTCTCAAAGAGTTTACCCGCGACTTCTTCCTTAACGTTCCCGCCGACGATCTTAGTCAATGTTCCCTCGACGAACTTGTCGCACAAACATTATTGGCCTGGGAGTTCATCCAGGATTTTGATTCTCGGGCACCGAAGATAGCCATCGTTAATCCCGATCCGGACGCCGATAATTGGCAGTCGGGGCACACCGTGGTGATGGTGTTGCAAACGGACATGCCGTTCCTGTCCGATTCTGTACGAATGGAATTCAGCCGCAACGATATTGGCGTGCATGCGGTGCAAAGCATCGTGCAGGTGGTAACCCGTGACGCCAAAGGCAAGTTAAAGAGTCGGGTCAATCGTAACCTTGATGATCGCACGGCCGGTGCTTCAGGAAAGCAGACGCTTGAAGCGATCCTGTACTTTGAAATCGATCGGCAGGCTCTGGTGTCAGGCAAGTTGCACGAAGTGGAGGAGGGCCTGGTCGACGTACTCAAGGACCTGCAGGCTGTCGTGGATGATTTTGTAAGCATGAAAGCCAGGGCCATGGAAATACTCCAGGAGCTGGAGTTGACGCCGCCGCCGCTGCCCAAAGAGGAAATTGCCGAGGGTAAAGTGTTCCTGCAGTGGTTGCTGGATCACAATTTTACCTTCATGGGTTACAAGGATTACGACCTGACCGAAAAGCAGGGCAAACCCTTCATCGATGCGCTGCCGCATCGCGCATTGGGTATCGTCAAGCGCAAGGCCAAATCTACCCAGGACAAATTCCTCGATCAGTTGAATCCCGTTGCCCAGGCATTCATCTACCAGCCACGCTTGCTCAGTTTTGCCAGGTCCGGCACGCTATCGAGGGTGCACCGTCCGGCGTACCCGGACTATGTTGCGATTCGCCGCTTTAACGAAAAGGGTGAGGTAATCGGCGAGCGCGGTTTCCTGGGTCTCTACACACTGCCGGTATATACCGAGCGCACCAGTGATATACCCGTGCTGCGCCTCAAGGTTGCGGAAGTCGTGCGCAGGTCGGGCTTGCATCCATTCTCCCATGAAGGAAAGGAACTGGCGCGGGTGTTGGAGACTTATCCTCGCGATGAACTGTTCCAGACCGATACCGATGAGTTGTTCGCCACCGCGACCCGCATTTCGCAGATCAAGGAGCGCCACCAGACCAAGCTGTTTGTGCGCAGGGATCATTACGCCAAGTTCGTCACCTGTTTTGTGTACATGCCGCGCGAGGCATACAACACCGAGTTACGGGAAAAGATCCAGCGCATACTGTGTCGCACATTTCATGCGCTGAACGCAGAATTCAACACCTATTTTGGCGAGTCGGTTCTGGTCAGGACGCAATATACCCTGCGCACCGATCCTGGAGAGGACCTCAACTATGACCTGGAGTTACTGGAGCAGGAGGTTGAGCAGGTTACCCGCTCCTGGCAGGATGAACTGGTCGAGGCCCTGATCGCAGAGTATGGCGAGGAGCAGGGCCTGTCGCTGGGAAGCCTGTATCATGGTGCGTTTCCATCCAGCTATCGCGACAACTTTTCGGCGGCCACCGCGACGGTTGACGTAGCACACATCGGCTCGATCAATGAGGGGCAGCCCCTGTCGATGCGGTTCTACCAAAACGCCGGGGAAGATGCCAATGTTGCGCATTTCTCGCTATTCCATGCGGATTCGCCGATCCCGCTATCCGATGTGATCCCGGTTCTCGAATTTATGGGGCTTAATGTTATCGGCGAGCACCCATACAAAATTACCAGCCGCGACGATGCGACCTTCTGGAAGCATGATTTCTACCTGATCTACAACCATTCCAATAAAATCAAGGCGAGCCAGGTGAACGACCGTTTCACGGCGGCGTTTGAGCAAATCTGGGGCGGCACGGCCGGCAATGACTGCTTTAACTACTTGGTGTTGGCAGCAGACCTGGGTTGGCGTGAGGTGATGCTGGTACGTTCCTGCGCGCGGTACATGAAGCAGATTAAGCTGGGACTAAGCCGCGAGTTTATTACCGATACCTTTCTCAATAATATTCCGTTTACGGTGCTACTTGTGGACTATTTTACGACCAAGTTTGATCCGGCGTCGGAATTATCCATGGAACAGCGCGAGACTCGCCTGGCCCGTATCGAAGCCAAATGCCTGGCGCTTTTGGAGAGCGTCGAGAGCCTCTCGGAGGACCTGGTATTAAGGCGTTACCTGGAACTATTCAACGCGATGCTGCGCACCAACTACTTCCAGTGCGATGCGCAGGGTTTGCCCAAAGCCTATATGTCATTCAAGATTGCACCCCGATTGATTCCCGCCGTTCCGATGCCGGTGCCGATGTTCGAGATCTTTGTCTACGCGGAGCAAGTAGAAGGTGTGCATCTGCGCGGCGGCAAAGTGGCACGGGGTGGATTACGCTGGTCCGATCGGGTTGAGGATTACCGGACCGAGGTGCTCGGGCTGGTGAAAGCGCAACAGGTGAAAAATGCCGTCATCGTGCCGGTCGGCGCCAAGGGCGGGTTTATCGCCAAGCGTGCCAGCGTGATTACTGATCGTGGCGAATTCCTGGCCGAAGGCATCAGCAGTTACAAGACCTTCATCAGTGGCTTGCTCGACCTGAGTGACAATCTTAAGAATGACAAGGTGATCCCGCCCGCCAGTGTGGTGCGGCATGACGAAGATGATACGTACCTGGTGGTCGCGGCGGATAAGGGCACCGCGACGTTCTCCGATATATCGAATGGCCTTGCCGATGATTATGGGTTTTGGCTCGGGGATGCGTTCGCCTCGGGTGGTAGCCAGGGGTATGACCATAAGGGTATGGGGATTACCGCACGCGGTGCCTGGGTGTCGGTGCAGCGCCATTTTCGGGAGCGTGGTATCAATATCCAGGAAACCGATTTTACCGTCGCCGCTATTGGCGATATGGGCGGCGATGTGTTTGGTAACGGCATGTTGCTTTCCGAACACATCAAGCTGGTGGCGGCCTTTAACCACCTGCATATTTTTATTGATCCCAATCCCGACGCCGCCAAGAGTTTTATT
>CAXMOT010000012.1:0-7310 GCA_964195105.1 uncultured Gemmatimonadales bacterium
AACCAATGGGGACATCGATTTCACCACGGCTCCCCGCGGCGGTTTTCCCAGCACACTGCTGAACCGGGCCAGGGACCAGCAATTCGTGCTCGATTACTTTAGCGGCCTCGATGGTGACCTGGGCAAGATGGCCAACACCGACCAAGCCGCCGTTATCGGCTACTCGATGGGCGGTTACGGCGCAGTTAACACCGTGGGCGGTTGCTACAATTTCACTCCCGAAACCTTCGCCTTCCTTAAATTCCCCGAGCAGATGGCCCCCCAACTGGCGCCCCTGTTCAATAGTTGCAACGGAGGCCGGCCCAGTGTAGATCCGCGCTGGAAAGCCATGATCGCTATCGCCCCCTGGGGACAGGAGTTAGGCGTTCATGCGCCGGAGCACCTCAACAAACTTACCGTGCCGGCGATGTATATTGCCGGTGAATATGACGATATTTCCGGCTATGAGCATGGCGTGAAAAAGTTATACGAGCAAACCGGCTCGAAATCAAAGTATATGCTGGTGTACAAACATGCGCGGCATAACATCGGTCCGCACCCTGCGCCAAAGGTTGCGCATACCAGCGAATTCGACCTGGGCCACTATATTGAGCCCAGCTGGAACAACGAAATGATAAACCGCATCAATAAGCACATGGGGCTGGCGTTTATCGACTGCCACGTGAAAGGTCTCGACGCGAGCTGTGACTACTTGCCTTCACAATCCAATATAACCCAGCAGAAATTACCCACCGGAGAATTTACGCCAGCCTGGCCGGGGTTCAATGAGCGCTGGGGAACCGGGGTTGAATTCTACCGCGCCAATTAAACACCCGCCTGACCCTTAATCTTTAATGGAGCTAACCACATGATTATACTGCACCACCTGCGTAGAAGCCGCTCACTCTATACCGCATGGCTATTGGAAGAGGTCGGGGTAGCCTACGAAGTAAAGGATTATCAACGTGATCCGGTGACGTCCAGGGCCCCCGCCGACCTGAAAGCGGTCCACCCGCTCGGTAAAGCCCCGGTTATTCAAGATGGCGACTTAACCCTGACGGAAACCGGCGCAATCACCGCCTACATACTGGAAAAATATGATAATGAGCAGCGATTTGCACCCCCGCGCTCGGATATAGAAGCCTGGGCGACGTACAACCAATGGCTGCACTACGCGGAAGGCTCGGTGTTCCCGCCGCTACTTATGCGCATGTTATTAATGAAAAGTGGTCAGTCACACGCATTAATCGAGCCATTTAGTGATGCCGAAATCACCCTGCATCTTGACTATATAACACGGGAACTCGGCGCTAAGCCCTATATCCTCGGCGCAACACTGAGCGGCGCTGATTTTGGCACTGCCTTTACCGTTGCGGCGGCCAGCGCCCTTGGTTCATTAGGACCCTACCCTGTGTTAAACCAGTATCTCGAGCGCTGCCGAGCACGTCCCGCCTACCAAAGTGCCCTGGAAAAAGTAGTAGAGTAGGCACAAGGGAAATCCATATGATCGAAACAGTCAGCCTCAGTAACGCCGCCGGCACCAGCCTTGACGTCATCACTGTGGGCGCAGCCATTACTGCACTGCGCGTCGCGGACCGGGACGGCAACATCGAGGATATTGTATTGGGCTTCGATGAACCCGACCAGTACCTCGACAACCCCAATTATTTTGGCGTAGTCGTCGGACGCTTCGCCAATCGTATCGCCCAGGGCCGGTTCCAAATCGATAACCGCGCTTACCAGGTGGCACAAAACCAGGGCGATAATCACCTGCATGGCGGGCCTACAGGGTTCCACCTGCGCGAGTGGTCGGTGGCCGATTCTGGCGACACCCGCCCGGAGAATGCCATCACGCTAAATTACCGCAGCCTTGACGGCGAGGAGCAGTTTCCCGGCAACCTCGATGTTTCGGTGACTTATCGTCTCACGGACGCTAACGAGCTGGTCATCGATTATTCGGCCAGCACCGATAAACCGACGATTCTCAATCTCACCCAGCATTCCTACTTCAACCTTGCTGGACACGCCAGCGGCTCCATCCTGGATCATGAGCTCTGCATCCATGCCGATCGTTATACGCCCCAAAGGCCGGACCAGATCCCGACAGGTGAGATAGCGCCGCTCGACAATACACCGCTGGACCTGCGCACACCTGCTCGGATTGGCGACGTGCTGAGCCAGTCGCACCAGCAGCTCACCTATGGCGGCGGACTGGATCATAACTATGTATTGAAGGATGCGTTCGATGCGACGCTGCAGTTGGTCGCTGAAGTCCGCGAGCCGGTCTCGGGGAGGGTCATGCGAGTCCTGACCGACCAGCCTGGCATGCAAGCGTATACGGGGAATTTTATCGGCGAAGGATGCGCCGGCAAGGATGGTGCGACCTACGGTCCACACCAGGGTCTATGTCTGGAAACCCAACATTTTTCTGATGCGCCGAATCACAGTAATTTCCCGTCGACACTGTTGTTACCGGGGCAGGTCTTTGCCAGCAGGACGGTTTACCAGTTTGGTATCGGTTGAATTCGCCGGGCGCTGATCACGCCCGGCAAGATTAATGACTGCCTAATTTTTACGTGCTTATCCGGCGGCGCTGCACAGCGCAATAAAATCGGCACTCTTTAACGAGGCACCACCCACCAGGCCACCGTCGATGTCCGGCATCGCTATCAGCTCAGCCGCGTTAGAAGCCTTCATGCTGCCACCGTAGAGTATCTGTACCTTTTCGGCCTGTGCGGCATTGACTTCAGCAACGTGCTCGCGAATCAACCGGTGCACGTTTTGGGCCTGCTCTGGTGTCGCGACCTTCCCGGTACCAATGGCCCAGACCGGCTCATAGGCGATCACAGCATTGGCAAGTGCGTCGGCTCCCAACAGATCCAATACCGCATCAATCTGACGGAATACAACTTGCTCGGTTTGTTGCTGGTCATGTTCTTCCTGGGTCTCACCTATGCACAGCACCGGAATGAGCCCGCCCTTCAACACGGCGGCAAATTTCTCGGCCACGACGGCATCGGTTTCACCGTAATACTGACGACGTTCAGAGTGGCCCACCAATACATATTGGCATCCCAGTTCCTGTAGCATCGCCACGCAGGTCTCGCCGGTATACGCACCAAAATCATGCTGGCTGGTAGTCTGTGCCCCCAGTAAAATCCTGGTGTCACCAATAAGGGCGCGCGCCTGGGCAAGGTACGCAACAGGTGGGCACACCCCGACATCAACGGATGCAAAATCCTCACGGGCCAGCGCCGGCACAATATCGTGCAGCAGGGCCTGTGAGCCGTTCATTTTCCAGTTTCCTAGTATCAGTGTTTTACGCAATGCCAATTCCTCTCTGTTATTTTAGTATAGAGTCCTGAATAAAATGCTCATTTCAGGACTCTACACTAGGGAACCTCTGAATAATACCTCCAGGTCTCGCAGAGGTATTAAGTTATTATTCAGAGGCTCACTGATTAACCCGCAATCACATCCTCGGCTGGCTGCGCCTCTTCAGAAGACGAGTTCGCCGGAGCGGTCGCGTCGATATATTCCTGCAGTTTGGCCTCAGCCTGGTCGCCGAACAGGATCTTGCAGGCCTCTTTCAAGCCCGGCGCATTGATGACATCCTCGCGACTAACCACCAGGGAAATCTTGGAACGTCGGCGCAGGAAGTCTTCCAGCTTGGTGATCATTTCCAGCCGTGCTGCCTGTTCGATCTCGCAACGCAGGTATTCTGCATTTTCAATCAGCAATTTGGCACTATCCGGATCCTGGCGAATCGATTCCAGCAACTCCAGCGCATTGGCCCCATAGCGCCGCCATAAGCGCTGCGTCAATGGTTCTGACGATGACGCCGAGGTCATATCATCAAGATCCATCAAGCGCGCCTGGTGCAGGAACTCCTGCTTCAACGTATTGCTGGGCTCGCCATACCAGATCTTGTCGGCATAGGGTATCTCAATGCCCAGGCTTGCAACAATTTCCGCCACTTCATCGCCGACATTAATACAGTCGGTCAGTTTGCCACCGAATATACTGAGGTGCTGCTCCGCGGGATTAACGTCAACCGCATGCTTGCGTGACAGTTTAAACGGATCGGTGACGCCATCCTCGCCCTTACCCTTCTGTGCCAGGGGACGCACCCCACAACGCTCGGCAATAACATCCGCCTGCGTCAGGGGTTGATCGAGATTAAGCAGCGCGTTGACATTATCCAGCACGAACTGGCGATCTTCCGCCGTGACCTCGGTTTTCGGATCTTCCACCTGGGTGTCGGTGGTACCAATGCAGGTCTTGGGGCCCATCGGAATGACAAAAAACAGGCGGCCATCGGTGGCGAAGAACGCCAGCACCCGCTGCTCCTCGGTCAACCGATCCACAATCAGGTGGATGCCCTTGGAGAACAGATGGCTATGCTCAGTATCCTGGCCGGTCAATTCATTGTGTGCATCAACATAAGGTCCCGCGGAATTGATCAATACCTTTGAGCGAATCGTGAAGGTTTCGCCAGTAATCGTATCCCTTGCGCTGGTAGACCACATACCCTGCTCGCGAGTAGCTCCCTGGGACTCGACATAATTTGCGGCAATACATCCGTAGTTAAGGCTGGAGCGAATGAAATTGAACACGAAGCGGGCATCGTTATCGTACAGGTAGCAGTCAGAGTATTCGAAGCCGCCCGCAGCATTGCTGGTATCGATCGTCGGCTCCCGCTTAGCCAGCATCTTCGGGGACAGGTAACCTGGCGCCTGGGTAAAAAAGCGACCAATGATCCAGTACAGGATGGTACCCAGGAATACAAAAAACGGCGGGAACCGAAAACCTTTCTGGATAGTGGTCAGGAAGCGGATTTCCTTGACCGTCGAGGGGTAGCTGCGCATCAGGTGATTACGGCTTTTGCAGAGTTTGTTGACCAACAGGTACTCGTAACTCTCGAGGTACTTTATGCCGCCCCACGCCAGGTTGGAAGAATTGGAACTGGTCAACCCGGCAAAGTCACCCTTGTCGATCAAGGCGACTTTCACGCCCTTGGCCGATAATGCCGCAGCCGATACGGCGCCGTTAATTCCGCCGCCCAGGATCAGTACATCGTAGCTCTCGTCACGCAGCTTGTTAAGGTTACTATCTCGTAAATTCATTATTTTCGCTTCGGTTTCGGCCTGGACGCCAACAATCGAATATGCTCATTCGCAGCCAGGTAAGGTTTCAGGTTTCAGCTTACTAGCGGGGTGTTGTGGGCGCAGTGACCCGGTCCACGGCATCGTGCCAACCGCGCAATAATTCCTCACGCTTGGTCGCACTCATATCGGGCTCAAACTGTGCCGCGCGCCGCCATTGCGCGGTGAACTCGTCAAAATTCCCGTAGATGCCAGCATGTCGCCCCGCAAGATAAGCAGCCCCGAGGGCCGTCGTCTCCATTACCGCCGGACGACACACGCTCATATCCAGCACGCTGGCAAGAAACTGCAGTAGCCAGTCATTTGCGACCATGCCGCCGTCAACGCGCAGGGTCGAAGGCTTAATACCGTCCTGCGCCATCGCGGCAAACAGGTCACTGGTCAAATAACACACCGATTCCAGGGTGGCACGAACCAGTTCCGCAGGTCCGGTGGCGCGGGTCAGGCCAAAGATCGCGCCGCGCACATCGGGCTCCCAGTAGGGCACGCCCAGGCCGGTAAATGCCGGTACCAGGTAGATGCCGCTGTTGCCCGCCAAACCACTGGCCAGCTTCTCGCATTCGCTGGCACTGGAAATAATCCCGATCCCATCGCGCAACCACTGCACCGCGGCGCCAGCCACAAAAATTGAGCCTTCGATCGCATAAGTCGGGACCCCATCCAACTGGTAGGCAATGGTGGTGAGCAGGCGATTCTTTGAGGCGATAGCCTCGCTGCCGGTATTCATCAGCACAAAACAACCGGTGCCATAGGTGCTTTTAATCGAGCCCGGCTCAAAACAGCACTGGCCGATACTCGCCGCCTGCTGGTCTCCCGCAACACCCCGGATGGGCACGGCGCGACCCAGCAATGCTGCGTCGGTATCACCAAAGTGAGCGTCACAATCGAGAACCTTGGGCAACACCGCTTCCGGAACCCGAAACACCTTCAGCAGCTCGGGGTCCCAGGCTCCATCATGAATGTTATACAGGTTGGTGCGACAGGCATTGGTCGGGTCGGTGGCATGCACCTTACCGCCGGTCAGTTTCCAAATCAGGTAACTGTCGACCGTGCCGAAGGCAAGCTCACCCCGCTCGGCCTTTTCCCTGGCGCCATCGACGTGATCCAGGATCCATGCGACCTTGGTCGCGGAAAAATATGGATCGAGTAACAGCCCGGTACGCTCGCGTAGCATGTCCTCTACGCCATCCTTCTTCAGGTCGGCACAGACGGCCGATGTGCGCCGGTCCTGCCACACAATCGCGTTATAAATCGGTTTGCCGGTCGACCTGTCCCAGACAATCGAGGTTTCGCGTTGGTTAGTGATACCAATACTCGCGATCTTAAGCCCCTGCCCTTCGGCAATATCGAAGGCGCGGCGACACACATCAACCGTCGTATTCCAGATAGCCTCGGGATCATGTTCGACCCAGCCATCCGAGGGATATATCTGCGGAAACTCCTGCTGCGCGGAGGTAATGACCTTGGCATTCTCGTCGAACACGATTGCCCGGGTACTCGTGGTGCCCTGGTCAATTGCTAACACACAATTATTTTGACTCATCTTGCTCCCATCCTCACTGATCGACCGCGCTCGAAAGCCCTGGATCGAACCCCATTTTTTTAACTCGATTCTATACCAAAACCCAATGATATGTTTTATCATATAATTTTAGTTTGCTCAACAGCTAATGCTTGTAATAACATAGTCAAACTCAGCGTATTGGTTCCGTGGCAGCCCGGTAACCGGGCCCGAAAACAACGCCCGCAGGAGACTGTCGGCATGCAACCAGAAATAGTATAAAACCTAACAGGCAGAAACAACCACACCAGCGCAAGCGTCATCCCCTGGTGTAACCAATTCAATATTCGCGAAAGAGGCCAACCGAATGACAACTAACTACGACGAATTTTACACCCTGCACAGCCGCAGTAGCAGCCTGGTGCTGGACTGTCGGGAGAATGCGCCGGCCATATTGTATTGGGGTGTGCGCCTGAGCGATAACACCACACCGGAAATGCTGGCTCTGCTGACCACTCGCCAAGAGGCGCAAGCGTGCGTGGAAAAAGAAGCGCCCATTGCACTGTCACCCGAGTTTGGTGCCGGATTCCTGGGTAACGCAGGTATTCAGATCCACCGCAATGGCAAGGCCTGGGGTGTTTTTAGTAGGATAAAGAGCGTATCGC
>CAXMOT010000013.1:0-21826 GCA_964195105.1 uncultured Gemmatimonadales bacterium
CGATGGGTTGCGTGGTGAAGGGTAACGTCTGGAAGTGGTTGTCGGGCGCGGCCGCCAGCTTGAAAGTAAGTTTGCCATCGCCGCCGCGTAATCCATCTCCCCTGGCTTTCTTATAGGCCTCGAATTGCGTCCAGTAGCGTAAAAACGCGCTGCGCTGGTCGGCGTCTTCAAGCCGCTCCAGGTGGCGCAGTACCGGTTCACTGAAATACCGTTGCGCCAACGGCATAACGGTTAAGTTACGGTCAAGCGCTTCCACATCGACGCCGATTTCACGCCCGCGTGTGACAGCCATGATGACTGTGGTTTGGGTATGGGACAGGTTGAAGCGAATATCCCCCGCGGCGCTGGCGCCTGCAAGGCACGGCTTGCCGTAGGGGTTTGTGTCTAACGCCAAATCTTTGGCAGCAACATTCAGGTAGCTGGCGAGAATGCGGCGTTTGGCGGCGTGGGTGTTGAAGTAATTATCGCGTAGCTGTGGGGTGGCAAAGCGCTCCGCGCGGACCAACTCGGCATTACCAAGGATCTCAACATCCGCGCCGATAGCTGGCTGTGACAGGGGTATGTGCCACAGGTGGACACTCGCCGGGCTGAGTGACGGATTTCTCAAATGGCAGCTCCAGGGCTGGTTGGTAATAAGGTTAGGCAGTGCATACGGTAATAATCGACGATTTAGCAAAAGTTGGAAAGCTTTTTGCACAGTTAAGGGTTAGGGCATTTTCCCGGTGAAAAGCGTCAATTTTTTGGTGCTCTCGGCCGGTAGTTAATTCTAACCCCGCAGCGGTAACGAGCAAGTACTCTAACCGCCTGAATCCTAAGTCATCAGTTAGTTAGAGCACTAGAGCAATGGATCAAACCTTATTCTTTAATAACTTACGCAGCCTGGGCCGGGGTAACTTGCTGATTCCGTTATTATTGCTGGTCGTGCTGGGCATGATGACCCTGCCGGTACCGCCGTTCCTGCTCGATGTGTTGTTCTCGTTCAATATCACCCTCGCGCTGGTGGTCCTGCTAGTCGGTGTGTATTCGTTGCGACCGCTGGAGTTTGCGGTATTTCCCACGGTGCTGCTGGTTGCCACGTTGCTGCGCCTGGCGCTCAACGTCGCGTCGACCAGGGTGGTGCTGCTGTACGGCCACGAAGGCGGTGACGCCGCGGGCAAGGTGATCGAGGCCTTTGGCTCGGTGGTGATTGGCGGCAACTACGTGGTCGGTCTGGTGGTGTTCCTGATCCTCATCATCATCAACTTTGTGGTGGTGACCAAGGGTGCGGGGCGTATCTCCGAAGTCACCGCGCGCTTTACACTGGATTCCATGCCCGGCAAGCAAATGGCGATCGACGCCGACCTTAATGCCGGCATGATCAACCAGGAAGAAGCCAAGGAGCGTCGCGTCGAGGTCGGCCGGGAAGCCGATTTCTACGGTGCAATGGACGGTGCCAGCAAGTTTGTGCGTGGCGATGCGGTCGCCGGGTTATTGATTCTGGTGATTAATCTAATCGGTGGTCTCAGTATCGGGATGCTGCAGCACGACCTGAATTTCTCAACCGCGATGGAATATTACTCGTTACTGACCATCGGTGACGGGTTGGTGGCCCAGATCCCGGCGCTGTTGCTGTCGACAGCGGCGGCGATCATGGTGACCCGCGTCAACACCGAACAGGAAATGGGCAAGCAAGTCGCCGCGCAAATGTTTGCATCGCCCAGGGCGCTGGCGATTGCGGCCTCAATTTTACTGATTATGGGCTTGGTCCCGGGCATGCCCCATGTCGCCTTTCTGGGACTCGGGCTGCTTGCCGCGGGTGGTGCCTACTGGATTACCTATAACAAGCAGCAGGGAGAGCTGGTGCAGGAAGTAGCCCAACAACAACAGCTGGAGGCGACTCGCACGGCGCCCGAGGAAACCCGTGAACTGAGCTGGGATGATGTTACGCCGGTGGATATGATCGGCCTGGAAGTGGGCTATCGACTTATTCCACTGGTGGATAAGACCCAGGGCGGGCAATTGTTGGCGCGGATTAAAGGGGTGCGCCGCAAGCTGTCGCAGGAATTGGGCTTCCTGATGCCGACCGTACATATCAGGGATAACCTTGATTTACAGCCCAATGTATACCGGGTGACCCTGATGGGGGTGACGATTGCCGAGGCCGAGATTCAGCCGGATCGTGAGTTGGCGATTAATCCCGGCCAGGTGTTCGGTAGCCTCGAGGGCATTCCCGGCAAGGATCCGGCGTTTGGGCTCGAGGCGGTGTGGATTTCCGGCGGCCAGAAAGACCAGGCGCAGACTCTTGGCTATACCGTGGTGGATGCCAGCACCGTGATCGCAACACACCTTAATCATGTCATGCACAAGCACGCCCATGAGTTGCTGGGCCATGAGGAGGTTCAGCAATTGCTCGACCTGCTGGCCAAGACCTCACCCAAATTATCCGAGGACCTGGTGCCGGGATTATTGTCCCATGCGGTGCTTCTCAAGGTGTTGCAGAACCTGCTTCGTGAAGAAGTGCCGATTCGGGATATTCGCTCCATCGCCGAAGCGCTCGCCGAGATTGCTCCGAAAAGCCAGGATCCCGGGATGCTCACGGCGATGGTCAGGATCTCGTTGGCACGCTCGATTGTGCAGAGTATCGCGGCCAATAATCGCGAATTGGAAGTTATTACGCTGGACCCGAGTCTCGAGCAATTGTTGTTAAAGACGGTGCAGCAAACCCAGCAGATGGGCGATGTCGGCGAAGATTCTGCAGTGATGGAGCCGAGTATGGCGGCGCGGCTGCAGAGCTCGCTGGCGCAGGCGGCAGAGAAACAGGAAATCGCCGGACGGCCGCCAGTGCTACTGGTGGCGGCGCCGATTCGGTCGCTGATGGCGCGATTCGTAAGGTTTGGATTACAGAACGTGTATGTCCTTTCGTATCAGGAGATTCCCGAGGATAGACAGGTCACGATTGTCGCCACTCTGGGGCGGCAGTAACAGTTTGAAGATTGGACGAGGGTAGTGAGATGAATGTAAAGAGATACTTTGCCGAGGATATGCGCCAGGCTTTGCGGGCGGTTCGGGAAGAATTAGGCCCGGATGCCGTGATCCTCTCCAATGAGCGGGTGGCCGGCGGCGTGGAGATCCTCGCGACCGAGGACTATGACGAGACCGTCTATGCCAACATGCGCGGGGCACGCGCGCAGCAACCCGGGCGCGAGTCCCGGGAACCTGAGCCTCAGGAGCATGAGCCCCGGCTGCGTGAATCGCGGGATCGCGAATTGCAGCAGAAACTCGAGGCCGAGCGTGCTGCCGCACCCGTCCAGCAGCGTCCGGCGCCCCGCGACACCAGTGACAATATAGTAGCCCAGCTGTCGCCACCGGCAGCGCCCAGGCCTGCTGTTGCGGACAAGCCTGCCGCTACGGGCAATCATGCCGATCTTGATTCGACCTTTGCGCACCTGATGGATATATACCAGCAGCCCGCGCCGGCGCCCGCGGCTGCGGACCAGGAACTGATGAAATCCATGCGTTCTGAAATCGATAACCTGCGCTTATTGCTCCAGGACCAGTTGCGACAATCCTCGACGGAGCGCTGGCAGTACAAGAACCCGGTGGAAGCCGCTGTTGCCCAGCGATTTTCGGCACGTGGCTTGAGCCGTCAGGTGATTGAGGGTGTGGCCGAGCGGGTCAGTGGTGTCGCAACGATTGAAGATGCATGGGTATCGGCATTGACGGAGCTGGAAGGGGATTTGCCGGTACTCGGCAAGGACCTGGTCAACGAGGGCGGTGTGGTAGCCCTGTTGGGACCAACCGGTGCCGGCAAGACGACGACGATCGCGAAACTGGCGATTCGCTATGCCCTCAGGCACGGCCGGGAAAACCTCGCGCTGGTGACCACCGATTGCTATCGGGTCGCCGCCTATGATCAGTTGCGCACGCTGGCGCGCATTATCGGTGTGCCGGTCCGGCGCACTGACGAAAAGAACAGCCTGCGCAAGGTATTACGCGGATTCCGGGATAAGACGCTGGTGCTGGTGGATATGGCAGGGTTTAATGCGGGCGATGCGCAGCGCCAGCAACAGCTGGCAAGCCTGCATGAGGTCGACGCAGCGGTATTGCGCCTGTTGGTGCTGCCCTGCACGAGCCAAAAAAAGGTGTTGCGGGCCGCCTATGACCTGGTCGCCGGGGAAGGATTGGCGGGTTGCGTCCTGACCAAGGTCGACGAAGCGCAAAGTATGGGCGAAGTATTGAGCCTTGTGCTAGAAAATAACCTCCCCGTAGCCTATATTACAAACGGGCAGGCGATTCCGGATGACATTGAAGTCGCCCAGGCCGAATTACTTCTCAGTTACCTTCTTTATGCGGATGTCGAGAGCGCGGTGCACGATAGATTATCTATTAGCGAATCGCTGCGTTCGACGCCAATCCGCGCCGTAAATGGCGTTGGAATGATATGACCCTGATAATAATCCTATTCAAGGCGACAGGAATCCTGGCATGACTGCGGTGCATCCCGTTCGAGTGATCGCCGTGACCGGTGGTAAAGGCGGTATCGGTAAAACCAATGTCTCGGTGAACCTGAGCCTGTCACTGGCGAAGTTGGGACGGCGGGTAGTGCTATTGGATGCGGACCTGGGTCTCGCCAATGTCGATGTGTTGCTTGGCCTTGAAGCAAAGCGAAACCTGGCGGATGTTTTGAGTGGTGACTGCAGTCTGGCGGATATCATGGTGGAGGGCCCCGCTGGCATCCGCATCGTTCCCGCATCCTCCGGCGTGCGCAGCATGACTTCGCTCACCGCCGGGGAGCATTCCGGTATTATCCAGGCCTTCAGTGATTTAGACGACCAACTCGATGTGCTGGTGGTGGATACCGCCGCGGGGATTTCCGAGTCGGTAACCAGCTTTGTGCATGCGGCACAGGAGGCGTTGGTAGTGGTGTGTAATGAACCCACCTCAATTACCGATGCCTATGCGTTGATCAAGGTGCTCAATCGTGATCACGGTATTTTCAAATTCAATATCCTGGCCAATATGATCCATTCGCCGCATGAGGCGCAACAACTGTTTCAGAAACTGTCTACCGTTGCCGATCGCTTCCTGAATGTGGCGTTGAAGTTCAGCGGTGCCATTCCGTATGACGAGATGCTCCGTAAATCGGTGCAGAAGCGGCAGCCGGTGTGCCTGGCGTATCCGCGCTCGAAGGCGGCGATGGCCTTCAAGGAATTGGCACGAGAGGTTGATGATTGGCCTCTGCCGAAGTCGCCGAAAGGTCATATGGAGTTCTTTATGGAACGTTTGCTGCGCAGTGAGGTAGCTCCCGTGGGGGCGCAATAAACGGGATGCAATCGAATAAGTTGGCAATCTACGCGGAGGAGCAGACGCAGGCCGATTACCAGGCCCTCGTCGAGAAGTATGCCCTGATGGTGAAGCGTATTGCCCATCATTTACTGGCCCGGCTGCCTGCTAATGTGCAGGTTAATGACCTGATTCAATCGGGCATGGTGGGGTTGCTCGAAGCGGCGCGCAAGTACGACGCGAGTAAGGGCGCCAGTTTCGAAACCTACGCCGGCATCCGGGTTCGCGGTGCGATGCTGGACGATATCCGCAAAGAAGATTGGGCTCCACGTTCGGTGCATCGTAATGCCCGCCGTATCGCGGAAGCGATTAAGGTGGTTGAAGCGCGTAGCGGGCGGGACGCACAGGACGCCGACGTAGCCCGCGAAATGGATGTTTCGCTGGATGAGTACTACGGCTTCCTGCAGGACAGCGCGGGCACTCGGCTATTCAGCTTTGATGACGTGCAGGAGCACGACGAGTCGATTGTTGAGGTGGACGCTGGCCGGTCCAGTATGGGTCCTTTCGAGGGTGTGCAGAGTGAATCTTTCAACACGGCGCTGGCAGACGCTATCGCCAAGTTGCCGGAGCGGGAGCGCCTCGTACTGTCACTTTATTACACCGAGGATCTAAACCTTAAGGAGATTGGCGCGATATTAGGAGTAAGTGAGTCGCGTGTGAGTCAAATTCATAGCCAGGCTGCGCTGCGGTTACGCGCGCGGTTAGGCGAGTGGCAGGGCTAATGCCCTGTATTACCCAATAGGCAATACCGCCATGGCACATTCAAGAGTCTCTGAAATGCGTATTTTATACAGGAAGCTGCACTAGATGGACGTGTTAAGTATTGTCGGCATAGTGCTGGCGTTTGCCGCCATATTGGGTGGCAACATGTTCGAGGGTGGCAGCCTCCATTCGCTGTTTAACCTGCCGGCCGCCCTGATCGTTATCGGCGGCACCGTGGGTGCGGCGATCCTCCATACGTCGGTCGCCAACCTTAAGCGCTCGATGAGGATTGTGTCGTGGGTGTTTGTGCCTCCCGCGCGTGACGTTTCCGGCGTCGCCGGCAAGATCATGAGTTGGAGCATGACAGCGCGTAAAGAAGGCTTGTTGGGGCTCGAGGAAATCGTTAATACAGAGAAGGGAATGTTTGCACAGAAGGGCCTGCGGTTACTGGTCGACGGCACTGAGCCGGACGCTATTCGCCGGATTATGGAAGTGGATTTATACATGAGTGAGCAGCGCGACCTGCAGGGTGCGCGATTCTTCGAATGCATGGGCGGCTATTCACCGACCATCGGGATTATCGGCGCGGTGATGGGCCTGATCCATGTGATGCGTAACCTGGCTGACCCGAGTCAACTGGGCTCCGGGATCGCAACGGCATTTGTCGCTACCATTTACGGGGTCGGGCTGGCCAACCTGTTGTTTTTGCCGATCGCCAGCAAGTTGAAGGGGGTAGCACTTGACCAGTACCAGTTTCATGAAATGATCGTAGAGGGCATCGTCGCTATCGCCGAAGGCGAAAATCCGCGCGCGATCGAGATGAAACTGCAGGGTTACCTGGATTACAATTAATCGCCTCGTTGAACCCCATTTAGCCACTAACCGGACCATCTGAAGAGACCAGCAACGTATGCCACGCAGGGATAGAAATACCAACCACGAGCAGCAAAACCATGAGCGCTGGCTTATTTCCTATTCCGATTTTATTACATTGCTGTTCGCTTTTTTTGTCGTCATGTATTCGATCTCCTCTGTAAACGAGGGTAAATACAAGGTCCTGTCGGAGACCCTGATTGGAGCCTTCGACGTGCCGGAAGTCAGCACTAACAGTCCTGAAGCGATCGAGCTCAATGATTATGTCAAAAACAGCGTCATCGATATGCCGGGACAGGCGCATAAGGAAGGGGATATATCCTCCGAGACGGCTTCTGATGGTGACGCGCCAAGCGCCCAGCTGAATGAATTATCAGAGCAGGTCGAGGCCGCCTTTGCCGACCTGATTGAGGATAACGAGATTGCCATCAACGGTAACGAAATGTGGGTGGAGATCTCACTCAATTCGAGTCTGCTGTTTCGCAGCGGCAGTGCTTACCCGGTGCCGGAGGCGCGGCCTATAATTTCCGAAATTGCCGACCTGTTAGCGGGTTATGAAAACCCGATCCATGTAGAAGGTTTTACCGATAACGTCCCGATTAATTCTGAAATGTTTCCGTCAAACTGGGAGTTATCCGCGGCGCGTTCGGCGGCGGTGGTCAGGATGTTTTCCGAGATGGGTGTCGATCCGTATCGCTTGGCGGCGGTGGGTTATGGTGAGCACCAGCCGATAGCGGAAAACAGTACGTCCGACGGTCGCAACCAGAACCGGCGTGTGGTGTTGGTTGTGTCGAGGGATATGAATGTGCGGCGCGCGGTGAGTGGGGTCGGAGACGAGGGCGCGAATACCGAGCGGGATCTCGACCTGGGCGTGCTCGATGATGACAAGAGCAGTTTCCTGAAAGAGAAAAACCGCATCAAGACGGTGGAGCTGGATGGCGGCGGCCTGCTCTTTACCCAAGACGATAACAAGCGTTAAATGATCACTATGACGATTTGGATCGCAGTAACAGGCGGGGTGGCGCTGGCAGTGGCTATAGGCGCACTGTGGTATGCGCGCAGTAATAGTCGTCGTTACCAGCGTAGCCAGGTGAGCCTGGAGCAGCGCGTTGGCCTGCTGGAAAATGAGCTTGCCGCACTCATGGATGGGTCTTGCGGGATGGGCAACCAGCTTCAGGAAATGCACCTGGACCTCAAGGGTACCATCGAGCGACAGCAACAGCTGGAGGAGCGCGACCTGGGGGAATTACCGTACAACGAGGCTATGCGCATGGTCACCCAGGGCGCCGATGCCGATGACCTGGTTGGTAGTTGCGGTTTGTCAAAATCCGAAGCTGAGCTGGTGATCCTGTTGCACAAGTCTTCTCCGCCCGTCGTTTCCCCCGAGCCGCCTTGCGTCGAGGAATTACCCGACACCACCGGCTGATCTCCCTGCCGCCGCATCGTCTGCATCACTCATCCCTCCACCTGCATTTCTGCTTCCCGGACTCACAACGACGCTGCAATTTTCGAGCCTGTCGCATCTCTTTTATTGTTACTCGAGAGAGCCTCAGGGAGCGTTCGGATAGCCCCGCCCCGGATCCGCATTTTTTCGGCAGGTTTTATGCCAATTTTTTCAAGCGCCTTGCCCGCGGGTATTTACTGAGCCAGTGCCGCTGTTCAATTGGCACGCATTTTTATTTTAGCTATGGAATTTCTCACATTTCTCTGTATTATAAATCGCGCAATGGCCGGTATGGTTCATTGTTTGCCGGAAAAAACTAATAACAATAGGATGGCCGGAGCGAAACAGAACTACCCTGTGACTGGTTTGGTGTGACTAATAGCAACAAAAAAAACAGACAACGACCAAGCTGGTTAATTACGTGTTCAGTTAGTGATTTAATAAATTTTAGATTCCGATCTCGCAAGAGGCGGAATGTCTGTCGCTTAAAAATAATTGTATAACCCGAGGTGATGACAATATGTCCGCTGTACCAAATAATCCAGACGAGGATGTCCAGGAAACCCGTGAATGGGAAGAGTCCATTGAAGCCGTTATCAAGGCGGTTGGTCCAGAACGGGCCAAGCATCTGTTAACTAAGACTTTTGCAAAAGCGTACGAGCAAGGCGCCGAGCCTCCCAGTACCAATCGAACTCCCTATCTGAATACCATACCCGTTTCTGATCAGGTTCCCTACCCCGGGGACGTTGAGATGGAGCAGCGTATTGCTGCGTATATGCGTTGGAATGCGATGGCGATGGTGGTACGTGCTAACCGCGATCCGGCGGAGCCGGGTGGTCACATTGCAAGCTTCCAGTCTGCCCAGGTTATGTACGCCATTGGTTTTAATCACTTCTGGCATGCTCCCAGCGAGGAACACGGTGGCGATCTGGTTTACTTTCAGGGGCATGTTTCGCCAGGTATTTACTCAAGGGCTTTTCTTGAAGGCCGCATCACCGAAGATCAGCTTAAGAACTTCCGTCGTGAAGTCGATGGCAAGGGTCTTTCATCATATCCGCACCCCTGGTTGATGCCGGACTTCTGGCAGTTCCCTACGGTGTCTATGGGTATTGGCCCAATATGTGCGATTTACCAGGCGCGCTTTATGAAGTACCTGGAGAACCGTGGTTTGTCTAAGGACACCGGCCGTAAAGTTTGGTGCTTTATCGGTGACGGTGAATCCGACGAGCCGGAAACTCAGGGCGCGATTGCTCTGGCGGTTCGGGAAAAACTGGATAACCTGGTTTTTGTCATTAACTGTAACCTGCAGCGTCTAGATGGCCCGGTTCGTGGTAACGGAAAAATTGTCCAGGAGTTGGAAGGAAACTTCCGTGGTGCTGGCTGGAATGTGATCAAAGTGCTTTGGGGCACTGGCTGGGATGCGTTGTTACAGAAAGACGACAAGGGCGTACTGCGCAAGCTAATGGAAGAAACCGTCGATGGCGATTACCAGACCATGAAAGCGAACGGTGGTGCCTACATCCGCGAACACTTCTTTGGTAAATACCCGGAAACTGCGGCCATGGTTGCCGATATGACCGACGACGAGATATTCAATAATCTCGCGCGTGGTGGTCACGATTACGACAAGATGTATAACGCTTACCTGCAGGCGCAAAATAGTGATCGGCCAACATTGCTGCTGCCCAAGACCGTCAAGGGCTTCGGTATGGGTGAGTCGGGCGAAGGCATGAATATCAGCCACCAGCAGAAAAAGCTGGCTACAGACGCAATGAAAAAATTCGCCGGGCGCTTCGATATTCCGGTAACGGATGAGCAGATTGCAAACTGCGATTTCATATCTTTTGAAGAAGGTTCGCCCGAATACAACTATATGCATGAGCGTCGCAAGGCGTTAGGTGGGTATCTGCCAGCTCGCAGGTTGAATGCGGATGTGCTGGAGATTCCACCGGTTCAGGATATGTTCAAGATACTATTGGATGATACTGGCGAACGTACCATGTCAACCACAATGGCGATCGTGCGAATTCTGGTGGCCATCGCGCGGGATAAAAAGCTTGGTCCCAGACTGGTGCCTATCGTTTGTGACGAAGCGCGTACCTTCGGGATGGAGGGTATGTTCCGTCAGATCGGTATCTACAATCCACTGGGTCAGCAGTATACTGCTCAGGATGCCGGCACCATTATGCCTTATAAAGAGGACCCCAAAGGGCAGTTGTTGCAGGAAGGTATTAACGAGGCGGGTTCCATTTCGTCATGGATCGCCGCATCCACCGCCTACAGTAATCATGGCATCACCATGATTCCGTTTTACATTTTCTATTCGATGTTTGGTTTTCAGCGTATTGGTGATTTTGCCTGGGCAGCGGGCGATTCGCGTGCGCGTGGCTTCCTGATCGGTGGAACTGCTGGTCGAACCACGCTGAATGGCGAAGGTTTGCAGCACCAGGATGGACATAGCCAAGTATTTGCCAACTTCATTCCTAACTGTGTCTCCTACGATCCGACTTTCCATTACGAAGTGGCTGTGATCGTGCAGGATGGTATGCGTCGCATGTACCAGGAGCAAGAGAGTGTGTGGTATTACCTGACCACCATGAATGAGAACTACAGCCACCCGGCGATGCCAGAAGGCGCCGAGGAAGGCATTATTAACGGTATGTATCAACTTAGCGAAGGTGCAGGAAAAGGACCTAAGGTGAACCTGCTGGGCTGCGGTACGATTCTCCGCGAATCGATAGCAGCGGTGGAGATACTTAAAGAAGACCATGGAGTAATCGCCAATATCTACAGTACCACCAGCTTGAACGAATTGTACCGTGATGGTGAGGCTGTAGTGCGCTGGAACCGATTACACCCCACTGAGAAGCCGAGACAAAGTTGGGTTGAGCAGTGTCTGGGTTCCTCGCCCGCACCGACCGTGTGCACAACGGATTACATAAAGCTGCAATCCGAGCAGATTCGCCCCTTCGTTAAAGGCATTTATCACACACTCGGCACAGACGGCTTCGGGCGTTCTGATAGTCGTCAAGCTCTACGCGAGCACTTCGAGGTGAATAGCCACCATATCGTGATCGCTGCTCTAAACGCATTGGTCGAGAGTGGTGAGAAGACTGCAAAAGATGTGGCCGCTGCAATTAAAAAATACGGGATCGATCCCGAAAAACTAAATCCGCTTTACGCATAGCGTTTATTAAGGAGCATAAGATGTCGGTTAAAGAAGTGATGGTTCCGGATATTGGGGACTTCTCAGACGTTGATGTCATTGAAATTCTGGTATCAGTTGGAGACACGATCGCAGTTGAAGACGCGTTGGTGACCCTGGAAACAGATAAGGCCTCCATGGAAGTCCCGTCTACGGACGCGGGTGTGGTGAAGGAAATCAAGATTAACATCGGTGATAAGGTCTCTGAAGGAAGCTTGTTGTTGATCGTGGAAGCTGAAGCTGGCGCTGCCGCTGAAGCCCCCGCCGCGGCGCCAGCTGCGGCAGCAACTCCGGCCGCGGCCGCGCCTGCAGCTGCAGTGTCTACGGCTGCACCGAGTGCGGTAAGCCTCGGGGGTGTGATTTACGCGAGTCCGGCGGTACGCAAACTGGCGCGGACCAGCAATGTCGATCTGACCCAGGTGCCGGCTTCCGGACGCAAGGGCAGGATCACCAAACAGGATATCGAGAGCTTTCTCAAAGGCGGTGCTGCGGCGCCAGCCAAGAAAGCGGGTGGCGGGGCTGCGGCTCCTGCCGGCTCAATGGGTATCGAGCCGATTCCGGTCCAGGACTACTCCAAATTCGGCGAAGTCGAAGAGTTTGAGATGTCCCGCATCAAGAAGATTTCCGGCGCGCATTTGCATCGGGTCTGGGTCAATGTGCCTCATGTGACGTTTCATGATGAGATTGATACCACCGAACTGGAAGCATTCCGCCAATCTATCAAGAAAGATGCCGAGAAGGCGGGTGTAAAGGTTACTCCGCTGATTTTCATGATGCAGGCGTTGGCCAAGGCATTGCAGGCATTCCCTAACTTCAATGCATCTTTGAGTGCCGATCCCGGCGTATTGATCCGCAAGAAGTATTACAACATCGGTATTGCGGTTGATACACCCGGTGGACTGGTGGTACCGGTAGTGAAGGATGTCGATAAAAAGGGTGTGTTTGACCTTGCAAGGGACTTGGCTGAAATCAGTGCCAAGGCTAGGGATAACAAGTTGACGGCGAAGGATATGTCCGGTGGCTGTATGACTATTTCCAGTTTGGGTGGTATTGGCGGCCGTGGCTTTACGCCCATTGTCAATGCACCGGAAGTGGCTATCCTGGGTGTGACCCGGTCATATCAGGCGCCAGTCTGGAATGGCACCGAGTTTGTGCCACGCTTGATGTTGCCAGTCGATCTGTCCTTCGATCATCGCGTAGTCGATGGTGCAGAAGCGGCGAAATTCGTCGGCTACTTCGGTTCCATCATGACAGATTTTCGTCGGCTTTCGCTTTAGGTAGCGACGATTGATTTGTTGAAGGGTGTGAGCACTAAAAACAATAAGGCTAATTCAGAATTAAGGTAGAACAGATATGAGCAACGTAGTTGAGGTCAAAGTCCCGGATATCGGGGATTTCAGTGGAGTTGATATCATCGAGGTCCTGGTAGCACCAGGTGACGCCATTATTGTCGATGATCCGTTACTGACTCTGGAAACGGACAAAGCGTCAATGGAAGTTCCCTCCTCGCTGTCAGGTACGGTCAAGGAAATAAAAGTCTCAGTCGGTGAAAAGGTATCTGAAGGCGATCTTATTTTAATGCTGGAGACCGCCGACCAGGCGCAGGTAGCTGCCGCTCCGTCGCAGCCCAAGGTCTCCGAGGCAGGTGCCACGGCAGCTGCGCCCGGCGATGCCGGTGGTGGCTATGGTGGCGGGTCCCTGGAAGATATAAAGGTTCCTGATATCGGTGATTACAGCGGCGTTGATGTGATTGAAGTGCTGGTCGCGGTTGGCGATGTCATCGAACAGGACCAGGCGCTCCTGACCCTGGAGACGGATAAGGCATCTATGGAAGTACCATCTTCCCATGCCGGTACCGTTAAGGAATTGAAAATCAGTGTCGGCGACAAGATCTCTGAAGGTGATTTGATCGCGACGCTGGAGGTTGCCGGGGGTGATCCCGCGGCTGCAGCAGCCGCTCCGGCCGCCGCGCCAACAGCAGCGCCGGCAGCAGCCAGCGGCGGCGCACCCGGAATTAAATCCTATACTGGCCCAGTGGATGTTAAGGCTGAACTCGCAGTACTTGGCTCCGGCCCTGGCGGTTATACAGCCGCGTTTCGTGCGGCGGACCTCGGCAAAAAGGTGGTGCTGATCGAGCGTTATGACACGTTGGGCGGCGTATGCCTGAATGTCGGTTGTATCCCGTCGAAGGCGTTATTGCATGCCGCTAACGTTATTGAGGAAAGTGAGCACATTGGTAAGCATGGCATCAGCTTTGCCAAGCCTGAGATCGATATCGACAAACTAAGGGGTTTCAAGGACGGCGTTATTGGCAAACTTACGGGCGGCCTGGCTGGACTGGCCAAGCAGCGCAAGGTTGAGACCGTTACTGGCTACGGAAACTTCCTGGATAGCTACCATATTGAAGTGGTCGACGAGGCGGGTAAGAAGACCGTCGTTGGCTTTGATGATTGCATCATTGCCGTTGGCTCCGTGCCGGTGAAACTGCCCTTTGTTCCGGACGATCCGCGAATCGTGGATTCCACCGGCGCATTGGAACTGGATGGCGTTCCCGAGCATATGCTGGTGATCGGCGGCGGCATTATTGGCCTGGAAATGGCTACGGTATACCGCGCGTTGGGCTCCAAAATCACAGTTGTGGAAATGCTGCCGGGTATTGTCGCCGGTGCGGACAAGGATATCGTCAAACCGCTGTTTAACAAGCTGAAGAAAGAATACGAAGCCATCATGCTGGAAACTCGCGTGACGGGTGTTGAAGCCAGCAAGGACGGACTGACTGTAACATTTGATGGCAAGAATGCACCCGACAAGCCACAGACCTATGATCGGATCCTTCTCTCCGTTGGCCGCGTCCCCAATGGCGGCAAGGTGAGTGCCGAGAAAGCCGGCGTCAATGTGGATGAGCGAGGCTTTATTGCCGCGGACTCGCAATTGCGCACCAATATCAGCAATATTTATGCGATTGGCGACGTAGTGGGCCAGCCGATGTTGGCACACAAAGCGGTTCACGAGGGCAAAGTGGCGGCGGAAAACTGTTCCGGTGAAACCAGTTATTTCGACGCGATGGTCATTCCATCGGTCGCGTACACCCACCCTGAAATAGCCTGGGTTGGTGTGACGGAAACTGAAGCCAAGGCCAAAGGCATGAAGATTGGTAAAGCCTCGTTCCCGTGGGCTGCCAGTGGACGGGCATTGAGTATGGATCAGGACCAGGGTATTACCAAGCTGATTTTCGACGAGGAAACCGAACGAGTAATTGGCGGCGCTATCGTGGGCCCATCTGCCGGTGACCTGATCGCCGAAGTAACCCTGGCCATCGAGACCCATTGTGACCCGGCCGATATCGGCCTGACGATCCATCCGCACCCGACCTTATCCGAGACGGTAGCGTTTGCTGCTGAGATGTTCGAGGGCACGATTACGGATCTATATGCACCAAAGAAGAAAAAGTAGTAGATTACCTGCCAGCAGTTAACTCGTTGGCAGGGGGCGATTAAGCACCGTCCGGAAATTGGCGGCACTATCATAAAATTTGACCTAAGGAGATACTAAAATGGGTGATCGAATAGCATTTGTAACCGGTGGTACCGGTGGAATCGGCTCAGCAATCTGTGAAAAGCTGCATGATGACGGCTTTAAGGTAGTGGCTGGTTATTTTAGTGGCGGCAAGCACGAGCGGGCGCAGGCATGGCAGGCGGCACAGAAAGAAAACGGCCGCGACATGGAGATAGCCTACGGAGACGCCTCTGATCACGATTCCGCAAAAGCGTGTATCGAAGGCATTATTGAGAAATTCGGCCCCATTAGCGTGCTGGTAAATAATGCGGGCATTACCCGCGATGGTTTTTTCAAGAAGATGACTTTTGATAAATGGAGTGAAGTCATTACGGCGAACCTGGACAGCACCTTCAATGTCACCCGCTATGCGTATGAGGGAATGTTGGAGCAGGGTTACGGTCGAGTCATCAATATCTCTTCGATCAATGGCCAGAAGGGCCAGGCTGGCCAGGTCAACTATTCCGCGGCAAAAGCGGGAATGCACGGTTTTACCAAGGCGTTGGCCCAGGAGTGCGCCAACAAGGGAGTAACTATTAACACGATTTCGCCGGGCTATGTAGCCACGGCAATGGTGACCGCTATTAAGCCGGAAATCCTGGAAAAGATCATCGCGGGTGTTCCGATGAAACGCCTCGGGAAACCGGAGGAAATAGCTGGATGTGTAGCTTACCTGGCGTCTGATTTGGCTGGTTTTGTCACCGGTGCTAATATCGCCATTAATGGCGGTCAATATATGATGTAATGATCGGCCGTTGTTTAGGTCGATATCCTGATTATTATGGAGCAGTAAGATGAGAAATGTAGTGATTGTAGCGGCGCAACGCACCGCAGTAGGAAATTTTCTGGGCAGTCTGTCCAGTGTGTCTGCCGACAAACTCGGTACAGTTGTTATTCAAGCAGTATTGGCGAAATCCGGTGTAGCGCCGGAGCAGGTCGACGAAGTAATCTTTGGCCAGGTACTCAACGCAGGACACGGCCAGAACCCGGTTCGCCAGGCCGCCATCAATGCTGGCCTGCCGAACGGTACGCCGGCCATGGGTATCAGCAAAGTGTGTGGCTCCGGTCTCAAGTCGGTCCATTTGGCGGCCCAGGCGATCGCGTTGGGTGATGCCGATATCATTATCGCGGGTGGCCAGGAAAGCATGAGCCAGTCGGCACATGTACTTCCCGGCAGCCGGAATGGTGTGAAAATGGGCGACTGGAAGGCACTCGATACCATGTTGTCCGATGGCCTGACGGATGCGTTCCAGGGCTACCACATGGGTATCACCACCGAAAATATTGCTGAAAAGTACGGCATTTCCCGCGAAGAGCAGGACGCGTTTGCAGCGGCATCCCAGAACAAGGCGGAAGCAGCACAAAATGCTAACCGTTTTGCAGACGAGATCTGCGCCGTGGAAATTCCCCAGCGCAGGAAAGATCCAATCGTCTTCGATAAGGATGAATTCCCCAAGGCGGGTGTGACGGCTGAGGGCCTCGGTAAGCTGCGGCCGGCATTCAAGAAGGACGGTACCGTGACGGCGGGTAGTGCGTCCGGTATCAACGACGGCGCTGCAGCGGTTCTCATGATGAGTGCCGAAAAGGCCAGTGAATTGGGCCTCGAGCCCCTGGTTACCATCAAGGCATATGCCAATGCGGGCGTGGATCCAGCGATTATGGGTACCGGCCCGATTCCTGCCGTACAGCGCTGCCTCAAGAAAGCGGGCTGGACAGTTGATGACCTTGACCTGATCGAAGCGAATGAAGCTTTTGCCGCGCAGGCTATTTCAGTTAACCGTGACCTCGGGTGGGATACCTCCAAGGTTAATGTTAATGGCGGCGCTATCGCTTTGGGACACCCCATCGGTGCTTCCGGCGCTCGTGTATTGGTTACCCTGATTCACGAAATGATCAAGCGGGACGCTAAGAAGGGCATCACAACCCTGTGTATCGGCGGTGGTATGGGTGTTGCGCTTGCGGTAGAGCGTTAATACTGCCGGGCATAGTCCCGGGTAATTCGAAAAGCGCCAGAATCTTCGGTTCTGGCGCTTTTTTTTGTGCTGCATATTCTGCTGATTCGGCATTTCGGCAGTTTGGTTGATTAATCTGGCGAGTGAAGCTAAATTGACGTTCTGTCGCAGTTCGGATTCCGCTCGCGCATGCTAAAAAATACGCAACACAGTTATGGCCTGGTTACCATCCTGGTCCACTGGCTAACGGCTGTCGCCATACTCGGGCTATTCGTGCTGGGTGTTTGGATGGTTGGCCTCGATTATTACAGCGCGTGGTACCAGACCGGCCCGGACATTCATCGCAGTGTGGGACTCCTGTTGTTGCTGGTACTGGTGCTGCGGCTTGTATGGCGTTTTATAAACCCGCCACCCGCGTCCGAACCAAATATTGAGCGGTGGGAACAGCGCATTGCAGTCAGCATGCATTGGCTGCTTAATCTCCTCACCCTGCTGATTATTGTGAGCGGCTACCTGATCTCCACGGCGGATGGTCGCGGGGTATCGGTATTTGGCTGGCTCGAGATTCCCGCGACGCTTACGTCGATCGATCGGCAGGAGGAACTCGCCGGGAAACTTCACTATTACCTTGCGGTCTTAATCCTGGTATCCGCATCCTTGCATGCGCTTGCGGCATTAAAGCATCACTTTATTGACCGGGACGCCACGCTGAAAAAGATTTTGGGTATAAACAAGTAGTTTGGATTCGGCTGCGCGATGTGAGCCGCTTATTTAACTGGACCATCAACAACAAAACTAAGGAAGAAACATAATGAATCTAACGAGAATCGTGATTATTGGCCTTCTGTTCACCTTTGCCGGCGTATCTTCGGCATGGGCGGCGGACTATGTGATAGATACCAAGAAAGCGCACGCGTCGATCGACTTTAGGTTCAAGCACCTGAACATTAGCTGGTTGTCGGGCGAGTTTAAGGAATTCGATGGCAGCTTTAGCTATGATGATGCCAAGCCGGCTGCTACCCGTATCGAGGTGAATATCAATACCGCCAGCATCGACAGCAATTATGCCGAGCGCGATAAGCACATGCGCAGCAAGAAGTTTCTCGATACTGGCAAGTATCCGGCTGCAAAATTTGTCAGCACCCGGTTCGAAGCTAATGGTGATGGCAGTGCAACCGTTTATGGTGATTTAACGTTGCATGGTATTACTCGGGAAATAGCTATCGATGCCACCAAGATCGGCGCCGGCCCGGATCCCTGGGGTGGTTACCGCGCGGGCTTTGAAGGTAGAGTGACGCTTAACACGACTGATTTTGGCATGAAATTCCCGCCGACCAATGAAGTTGAAATGTTGCTCTATATTGAAGGCATCCGGCAATAAAGCGATCAGGTTAGGATGAGATGTCGATAGATCAGGATACACATTGGGTATTCGGTTACGGCTCGCTAATTTTTCGGGTTGATTTTCCTTACCTTGAGTCGCGCGTAGCGCATATCAATGGTTGGGAACGGCGTTTCTGGCAGGGTTCCCACGACCATCGTGGCCGTCCGGATGCGCCGGGGCGGGTGGTTACCCTGGTGGCGGTTGCCAATGCGGTTTGCCAGGGCGTCGCCTATCGCGTCTCCGTGGATGTCTTTGAGCACCTGGATTATCGCGAGAAAAATGGCTACCAGCGCACCACAGTGCCAATCGAGTTTGTGGAAGGTGGTCGTTCGGATGGCATTGTCTATGTGGCCGACCCGGACAACCATGCCTACCTTGGACCTGCCAGCGCTGAGCAGATTGCCGCGCATATTCTCGATTCAGAAGGCCCCAGTGGCCGCAACAGTGATTACCTGCTGCGCCTTGCAGATTCCCTGCGCAGCATGGCGGTTGAAGACCCCCATATCTTTGAGCTGGAAGCATTGGTGAAACGTGGCATCGACGCCGCCGAGTATTGATTGAGCCTCGTCTGCAATTAGCCTCCCAATCACATAAGTAGCGCCATGCCACCCTCGTAGGATAGTTTGATTCCGGCCAGGAACAGTAGCCAGTAGCAGATGATATAAAACAGCTTTTCCGACACCCGGGAATGCAACCAGACACCCAGCTTTATGCCGATGGGTGCAAAGGGCAGCAGGATGAGCGAAATGAACAAGTTGCTGGTGCTCAGTTGCCCGAGCCATGCATAGGGGATCAACTTCACATAGTTGATTGCGAAAAACAGCACGACAGAGGTGCCTACCAACAGGCGCGTTTCCATCTTCTGGGGTAACAGGTAGATGGACAAGGGCGGTCCTCCGGCATGGGCAATAAAGCTGGTAAAACCACCTATAGCGCCCCAGAAACCTCCGCTTATTACGTTTGGCCCCTTTGGTTTGAGTTGCGCCGGGCGGCGCCTTAAAAACCAGTAATCGGCGAAGAAATAGATCGCTAGTACGCCCACGATGAGACGAATCATATCGCCATTCAGGTAACGAAAGGTGGCGGTACCAACAACAATGCCGACGATGGCGGCGGGTATCAGGATCACCAGGTTGCGCTTATCCCAGCTTTTGCGATATTCCCATACCGCCACGGCGTCCATGCAACAGAGCACCGGCAGCATAATGGCCGCCGCCTGGCGTGGATCCAGCAGTAACGATAACAGCGGTACTGCCAGGGTTCCGAGACCCCCGGCGAACCCGCCCTTGGCGATACCGGTCAGCAATACCACAGGTATCGCCAGCGCAAAGAGTAGTAGCGTATCCAATGTTGTTCCTGATGATGCGTGCTCTGCGATAGTAGCGCGAAGCCCGTGATAAGCCCAACGAAAATGAGAGGATGCTATTAGTAAGAGAGCAAGGTAATGCTTCGAGCGGCTAGATAGAACCCATTACCTGGAAAGCGTCATTCAGAAAGCATCGTAGTAGGCTGATCCGCCTGAACGATCGGCACTTTCCCGTTCTGCGGTTGCGGTGGCCTGTTCCCGGGTAAAGAACTTGTTGTCTCGAATATACCCCGAGATTACAGCGTCCTTAAGGACTTCGGGTTTGCCAGCTTCAGTCTGCGATACGAGCCAGTCTGCGGGCAAACCTTCGAGCAGGTGAATGGGTGCCGGGGAGCCGTTAGCGAATGTTGACAACATCATCTCGCTCGTTTCCGAGTTGAAGTAAGCGGGGGTGAAGCCGAGTATTCCTCCCGGAATCTGTACGCTACGGTTTCTGGTTCCGTTACGGTCGTTATCAGGGTCTTCGATCAGGTCTATATTTAACATAACCTATTGCTCCAGGGCTAAGCGGCGCAGCAGTTTGTTGGTCCCTGTTGGCGTTCTGGCCGCTACTCATATGGTAAATTTTGTGAGTACTGGTAATTGTTTTGCAGTATCTGTGCCAGCCGCCCGTGAAGCCGCGCTATTTTATTTAAAAACAATAAATAACATAGGGTTAAGTGTTTTCTGGCCGTAGGGAGGGGAGTTGGATGCGGTGTTTTTCAGGTGTAAAATTTGGCCGGGTATGACACTATTTGGCAGTGGTGGATGTTGCCTGCTAGCGCCCCATTAGCTGGTTGTGGACGGCATTGAGTGACTGCTGGTTGGCCTTGACTCGCTTGATAATCTCTCCGTAGGGAAGCAGGTCCATGTCGATATGGCGGTGTTCATGTGCGGCCCTGACCAGGTGGTCGGCATGCTCCAGGAATATTTTGTAGGATTCCCGGAGACTGTATTTGGGGTCGAGCATGTGGGTGGGTAAAGAAGCAACGCCGTTGACTTCAATCACCACAAAATCCCCCGCCTGGAATGCCTCTTCGCTGGCGGCCTTGACATCCAGGCGCCCGAAATTAAAGCCCGGCTGGTCATGGAATATGTCTGCAATGCTTTCAACCAGCGTATTGGTCTGCAGGTGTGAATCATCGGTAAACATGCAGCCCATGGTGTGCGACCCGATAAAGGATAACTGCAGCTTCTCATTCGCCGCCAACACACGCTTAAGATCATGGTATTGCAGGAAGGTGTCCCAATGCGCGTTATGGCGCGGGTGCTTGAGCACCAGTTCCTGTAACGTGTCGATGCCATTACCAACTACGCTGGGGAAGTGTTTGCGATTAGTCCCGGTAATTTGGTGTTGCCCCTGGTGCCGCACATAGAACACGCCATACTCAAAATTGAAAGGCGTATATTTCTGCACAATCGTATCGCCGCTGACCAATGGCAGCTTGCTGCGCAGCGTGTCCGGGTCCGCTACGCGGGTGATGCCTTTGCCGACACAGCCGATATCGGGTTTGAGGATTACCGGAAAGCCATGTTCGGCGGCAAACTCGAGGACGCGTCGCTCCCTTTCCGCGTCGTCCATGTGTGCCGGTAGCAGCGCCATGGGCAGGAAGCGCTTTTGCGCAAAGGCCATTTGAGTCTCATATTTGGAACCGATGCCGATCTCGCCATGGTCGAGGCAATAGTCCGCCTTGGCCAGTGAGCGTATGCCGATTCCACGCAGCAGGGCGCGCAACCCGAGATACAGGTAATAGGGTGTTTCGAATAGCCGCGGGTGCCAAAACTCGTGTTTGTGGGTCAATGCAGAACCTGTGCTTGGGGGATCAATGCGCAACTTACTGGATAACAGCGCTGTTCTCAAAGCTAATTGCGAGTACCAGTCCTTGTTCGACCACTATCAGGAGAAAAAGCGCCTGATTTCTGCTTCCTGTTCCATTGCATCTTCATAGCCATGCGTTATTAAGGCGCGGCAAAATTCCGGTTCGAACAGCAGGTAGCTCGCCATGCTGGCTCCGCCGGCTGCTCCGGTGGCGCCGGTAATTTT
>CAXMOT010000014.1:0-3828 GCA_964195105.1 uncultured Gemmatimonadales bacterium
GAAACCTCGGGTGTGCATACAGTCGTGATCCAACTGAGGTGTTTAGGATATTTGCCTTTGAATAGCCGGAAAAGGTGTTTATTAGTCCACGGCAGATCACTATAATACCCCGTCATTTTATGACACAGAAGCAGGTTAAAAGCTTATGACGCGTATAATCGAAGATGCGTTAACTTTTGATGATGTGCTGCTGGTACCCGCCTACTCCCAGGTGCTGCCTAACCAGGTATCTCTCACTAGTCGTCTTACCCGAGAAATAAACCTCAACATTCCGCTGGTTTCGGCGGCGATGGATACGGTGACTGAAAGTGGCCTGGCAATCGCAATGGCACAGGAAGGCGGCATCGGGTTCATCCACAAGAACTTTTCTGCCGAGCAACAGGCTCAGCATGTGCGCACGGTCAAGAAATATGAAAGCGGCGTCGTAAAGGATCCCATCACGGTTTCCCCTGAGACCAGTATTCTCGAGCTGCTCGGCATTACCCGTAAGCACAATATCTCCGGCGTCCCGGTGGTTGTCGGGCCGGATCTGGTGGGCATCATCACCTCCCGCGATTTCCGTTTTGAAGATAACCTGAGCCGTCCGGTCGCCGACCTGATGACGCCCAAGGATCGTTTGGTTACGGTGCGTGAGGGCGCCTCGTCTGCGGAGGTCAAATCCCTGCTTCACACCCATCGTATCGAAAAGGTACTGGTCGTTAATGATGCCTTCGAGTTGCGGGGCCTCATGACGGTCAAGGATATATTCAAATCCGAAGCCTTCCCCAATGCCTGTAAAGATGAGCAGGGTCAGTTGCGGGTCGGTGCAGCGGTTGGCACCGGCAGCGAAACCGAAGTGCGGGTTGCTGCGCTGGTAGATGCCGGCGTCGATGTGCTGGTGGTCGATACCGCGCATGGCCACTCCCAGGGAGTGATCGACCGGGTTCGGTGGGTCAAGCAAAACTATCCCCATATCCAGGTCATTGGTGGCAACATCGCGACCGGAGATGCGGCCACGGCGTTAGCGGAAGCGGGTGCCGACGCGGTTAAGGTAGGCATCGGCCCGGGATCAATTTGTACTACCCGAATTGTAACGGGGATCGGCGTGCCGCAAATCACGGCCGTTTCCAATGTAGCCAAAGCGCTCGAAGGCACGGGCATTCCGTTGATTGCAGATGGCGGCATCCGGTTTTCCGGCGATTTGGCCAAGGCCCTGGTGGCCGGCGCGAATTCGATTATGGTCGGCAGTTTGCTGGCGGGTACTGACGAAGCCCCCGGTGAAATTGAATTGTACCAGGGGCGTACCTTTAAGGCCTATCGAGGCATGGGTTCGCTGGGTGCGATGGGCCAGGCCAATGGTTCCAGCGATCGTTATTTCCAGGACAGCGCAGCGGGTAATGAGAAGTTGGTGCCCGAGGGGATTGAAGGCAGGGTGCCCTGTAAAGGCCCGATGTCCGCGATTGTGCACCAGATGATGGGTGGCCTGCGCGCCAGCATGGGGTATACCGGCTGCGCCGATATCGAGCAGTTGCGGACTAAACCCAAGTTTGTGCGGGTAACCACTGCCGGCATGAGCGAGAGCCATGTGCACGACGTATCGATCACCAAGGAAGCGCCGAATTACCGCGTCAGCTAAGAATGCGGCGGCGTTACGATTAGGGTGATTTCATAAAGTCAGGCCGGGTTGCAAGGATAGCGGTAGTTCCGCGTTCGAACTTGGGGTTTGGGATTAGATGAAATTGACCGGCACCGGGCGCTGGCTGGTGCCCGCGATAGCTAGGTTCCCGGGTCCTGTTTCGCCTGCCGATAGAAGTCGGTGATGAACTTAATAGTCGAAACCGCCTGTTCCTGACTCTGGAGCAACTGTCCAGCGGTAGCCTTGCCAATCCGAACCAGGGCATGGATGACCTCGGGTTTCGCTACCGTTATTGCTTCAATCCGGGTTCAATTAACCGGCATTTACAAATTCAACCAAATCACGAGTACGAGACAATAACTAACCATGGCAAATGACATCCACGCAGAACGCATCCTGATCCTTGATTTTGGATCCCAGTACACCCAGCTGATCGCGCGGCGGGTGCGGGAAATTGGGGTATTCAGCGAGATTCATGCCTACGACATGGATGCCGCGTCGATTCGTGAATTCGGCGCCCGGGCGATTATCCTCGCGGGTGGCCCCGAGTCGGTGACCGAAAAGGAGGCCCCGCGAGCGCCGCAGGTGGTGTTTGAGCTCGGCGTGCCGGTGCTGGGTATTTGTTACGGTATGCAGACCATGGCGGCGCAGCTGGGTGGCCGGGTCGAACCTTCAAGCGATCGTGAATTCGGTTATGCGCGCGTGGACGTGGTTGGTAGCAGTCGTCTGCTGGACGGCATTTCCGACCACGTAGACCACGCGGGCCATCGCCAATTGGATGTCTGGATGAGTCATGGTGACAAGGTCACCGAATTACCGCCGGGCTTCAGCCTGATGGCCTCCACCGACAGTGCGCCCATTGCGGGTATGTACGATGATGAAAGCGGCTTCTATGGCGTGCAGTTTCACCCCGAGGTAACCCATACCCTGCAAGGCATGCGCATACTGGAGCATTTCGTTAAGCAGATCGCCGGTTGTGAGTGCCTGTGGACAGCCGCGCAGATTATCGAGGATGCCATCAATACCGTGCGTGAAACCGTTGGCGACGATAACGTATTGCTGGGCTTGTCCGGCGGCGTCGACTCGTCGGTGGTGGCGGCCCTGTTGCACCGCGCCATTGGTAGCCAGCTCACCTGTGTGTTCGTGGATAACGGGCTGTTGCGGGAAAATGAGGGCGACCAGGTCATGGACATGTTTGCCAAGAACATGGGTGTGAAGGTGATTCGGGCCGATGCGCAAAACCGCTTCCTGAAACGTTTGATCGGCATCAGCGATCCCGAGCAGAAGCGCAAAATTATCGGTAACACCTTTATCGAAATATTCGATGACGAAGCGGCCAAGCTGGAAGGCGTCGAGTGGCTGGCCCAGGGCACCATCTACCCGGATGTGATCGAGTCTGCGGCAGCCAAGACCGGCAAGGCCCATGTGATCAAGTCGCACCACAACGTCGGCGGTTTGCCCGATGAAATGAACCTGAAGCTGGTGGAGCCGTTACGGGAGCTGTTCAAGGACGAGGTGCGCAAGATCGGCCTCGAGCTGGGCCTGCCCTACGACATGGTTTACAGGCACCCGTTTCCCGGGCCGGGCCTGGGAGTGCGGATCCTGGGCGAGGTCAAGAAAGAGTATGCGGAGATATTACGCCAGGCCGATACCATTTTTATGCATGAACTGCATGAAGCGGATTATTACCACAAGGTGAGCCAGGCGTTTGTGGTGTTCATGCCGGTAAAATCGGTGGGTGTGGTCGGGGATGCCCGCCAATATGAGTATGTGGTGGCGCTGCGTGCCGTCGAGACCATCGATTTCATGACCGCCCGCTGGGCCCACTTGCCCTACGATTTGCTGGAGCGCGTCTCGAGTCGAATCATCAATGAAGTGCAGGGCATTTCCCGGGTGGCCTATGATATTTCCTCCAGGCCTCCTGCGACTATCGAGTGGGAGTAGCCGGGATTGGCAGGCCAGTTACTATCGGCGCATTGCGCTAATTTGCTTCTATTGATTGTGGTTTTCTGACACGATTGGACCCAATAACAACAAATGTTGCCCGGACTGATGCATATAAAGCTCCATACCACGATCATTTGGCTCGCTGTTGCGACGGCCCTGCTGATGCTGGCGATCCCGCTAACAGTAGCGGCAGCAGACCGGGAATATACCATCGCATTGATCGAGGACGGTGCTAAATACAGGACCGGCGCTGACCGCGGGTTCTT
>CAXMOT010000015.1:0-7518 GCA_964195105.1 uncultured Gemmatimonadales bacterium
AGTGCTCCCACTCGCCGGCCGAACGGTAGCCATTCCAGAAACTCGGCAATTGGATCTGCTGGCCGATATGTTGGAGCAGCGAGGTGCAGAAGTTGTGCGCTGCCCCCTGGTGGCGATACTTGATGCGCCAGATCCCGAACCTATAGAAGCGTGGCTGAACGATTTCATTGCCCGACCATGCGATGACCTCATTCTGCTAACGGGTGAAGGCCTACGCAGATTAGTGGGTTTTGCGGATAGAGCAGGCGTGAAGGATAACTTTGTTGAAGCGATAAATCGGAGTCGCACCATCACCCGGGGACCCAAGCCCGGTAGAGCGTTGAAAGAGATAAATTTGAAGCCCGATCTACTGGCTGAATCTCCCACTACCGACGGGGTTATTGCGACGTTGCAGAAAGAGGATCTCAAGAATCGACGGATAGGAGTCCAGCTTTACGGTACTGACCCTAACGAAAAACTTATCACGTATATTCGCAGCCGGGAAGCGACGGTGTTCCCTGTCTCACCCTATATCTATGCCTCGAAATCGGAGGAAGGGGAGGTATTGTCACTCATCGATTCGCTGCAGGCCGGTGAGATTGATGTTATTGCCTTTACTAGTCAGCCACAGTACAAGCGTTTAGCCGCGGTTGCGATAGCGCATGGTAGAGCCGATTCCTTACATCGATCACTGGTCAATACTACAATCGCCGCGGTTGGTCCCGTAATGAAAAAGGCCTTATCTGATGCAGGTATCCCTGTGGAGATCACACCAGACAGTTCTTTTTTTATGAAGCCATTAGTCCGTAAGATGGTAGAGGTATTAGCTTAGTGATGAACGGGATGAACGGGATGAACGGGATGGACGCTACAGGAGTTGAGTTATGACTAAAGAAAGTGATCGTTTGTTTGAAGCCTCCGATGTCATTCCGATGTTTCCAACTTTGGTTTGGAAAGTTCAGCTTAAGCGGGAGTTACACTCAGCGATAAACGCAAAAATGCTGGCGGCTATAGACGGCATGAGACGAGAGGATGCGGAACTCGGGCCCGGCCAGGGTTGGCAGTCAGATCAAAACCTTCATGAACGCGGGGAGTTTAAGGACCTAGTTTCCTGTGTGGATAAAGTGGCGAAGGGCGCGCTGCGATTCTGGAGAATAGGTGATAACGCAATCGAACTCACGGGCTGTTGGGCCAATGTACTCGGCAAAGGCGCGGCACATAGACTTCACAATCACCCTAACAACTTCTTAAGCGGCGTTTATTACCTCCACATCGAGCCAGGCGCTGATACAATAAACTTTCACGACCCAAGAAATCAGACCGGAATCCTCAGGCCTCCGGTGTTAGAACTGACGGCCGAGAATACAGACCAGGTTGTCGTGAGCGTGGAGAATGGCACGCTGCTCCTATTTCCGGCTTACTTGCAGCACTCCATTGACGCGAATAGGAGCGAGAAAGAAAGAGTAAGCGTTAGCTTCAATCTGATGTTCTCATCTTTTACCGAGAACCTTAGCAAGCCGCTGTGGTAAGCATAGGCGGCTACAGCTATCGCCTCTGCGTCATTCACACGACTTTTGTTCATCTTAACAAAGGGCTTTGCGAATTGCGGGCTAATCAGTACCCTGCAAATCATTGATCACGGCCTTCAGGAAGCGCCCTGCTTCACCACCGGTGACCGCGCGGTGATCGAAGCTAAGCGCAAGTGGCAGTATATGACGAATTACCATTTCACCCTTTCTTGGAACGACTTCATCGCGCGATTTCCCTGCTCCCAGGATTGATACGGTGGGTGGTAACACGACCGGAGAAGCGTAACGGCCGGCGATGGCACCGTAGTTTGTGAGTGTTATGCTGTAGCCGCGTAATTCAGCGGGCTTAATCCTGCGGTTTTTAATCTTATCCTTCAGCTTACTCAAACGCTCGACAATGGCATCTTCATCATCGTCCTGTATGTCCGGCAAAACTGCGACGAACAATCCCTGCGGTGCATCCACCGCGAGCCCCAGGTGAATACGTTCGAGGACTCGACGACCATTGGCATGACTGTCATACCAGGCATTGAGGGAAGGTTCAGCCTTACAACCTGCAACTAATGCGCGGATTAGACGCGGCGTAATATCCGCACTCGATTTGATATCGGTAATATCGGCGTCATCGACCAGCGTTGCCGGGGCGACTTCTTCATGCGCCTGCGCCATATTGCGTGCCATCGCGCGGCGCACCCCGCGCAGCGGCTGCATCGGCCCATGTTCGGCCAAAATTCGAGCGACTCGGCGTACATCGTCGGCCAGAATCAATCCATCACGGCCGCTCGGGGTGACCATCGACAATTCCACTTCCATTCGATTTGCAAGCGCGCGTACTGCGGGTGTCGCTTTGACGGTACTCGCGCTATGGTGCAATCCAATCGCTTCTTCGGCTATTGTTGTCTCGGTGGACTCCATTTCGCCGACAACGGTCCCGCTGTCCTCGCCCCGGGTTTCGGCTTCAACTCCGGTTCCTGTTTGCTGGTCTCCCAGATCAAAGGCCAACAGTGGTTTCCCGGTTTCAATGACATCATTTTCCTTGCCGTAGAGCCGGGCTATCCGCCCCGCTTGCGGGGACGGGATATCGATATTGGCTTTCGCGGTTTCCACCGTAACAAGTATCTGGCCTTCGCTTACCTCGTCGCCCGGCTTGACATGCCATTCAACGATTTCCGCATCAGGTAAGCCCTCGCCCAGATCTGGCAGCCTAAATACTTTCATCGGAACTCCATACTATGCTTGACCGCATCAATGATTCGATTAACACCCGGCATGTACTGCTCTTCGTAGCGATATAGTGGCATCACCGTGTCAAAGCCGGTTACCCGTATTACTGGCGCGAGCAATGATGTAATTCCCTCCCCCGCCAGTTGAGCTGCAATTTCGGCACCAACGCCAAAGCTGCGAGCCGCCTCGTGCACGATGACGCAACGTCCCGTGCGCGATACCGAATCGAGAATCGTATCCATATCCAGCGGTGAGATTGTGGCCACATCGATTACCTCGGCATCAATAGCCATATGCGCGAGTTCGTTAGCGGCTTCCAGGGTTTCCTTTATCGAAGCCCCCCAACTCACCAACGTGACATCTATGCCATCGCGCAATACGAAACAACTGTCCATGGGTAACGCCTCACCCGTATCCTCGACCTCCTGCTTGCCCAGATGATAAACTCGCTTGGGTTCGAGAAACACAACAGGATCGGGATCCCGAATCGCGGATAGCAGCAATCCGTAGGCACGCGCCGGAGATGACGGAATAACCACACGGATGCCGGGCATATGCGCAAAAATCGCCTCAGTGCTCTCGGAATGATGTTCGGGGGCATGGATGCCTCCGCCGAAGGGCGCCCGAATTACTATCGGGCAGGTAATGCGTCCACGGGTACGGTTGCGTAATCGCGCCGCGTGGCTGATGATCTGGTCAACTGCCGGGTACATAAAGCCCATAAATTGTAATTCGGCGATGGGTTTTAAGCCCTGCGCCGCCATGCCGATCGCCATCCCGACGATTACCGACTCGGCCAGGGGTGTATCGATCACACGATCAGCTCCAAAGACCTTCTGTAATCCGACAGTTGCCCTAAACACACCGCCATTAACGCCCACGTCTTCACCCAGGATCACGACATTTTCATCGTTGCGCATTTCCCAGGCGAAAGCCTGGTTGATCGCTTCCAGCATCGTTCGTTCAGCCATGACGCTTGGCCTCGGCAAGCCACTCATTCTTTTGCTTTTCCAGATCGACAGTCGGTTTCGCGAACATATAGTCAAAAAATTCACCGGGGGCCTGATCCGGAGTCGCCCGGTAGGCCTCGATGGATTTTTTTACTTGAGTGTCGCAGTCGGCGTAAAGCGCTTTGTCCTCGAGGTCGCTCCATTGGTATTCGGACTGTAATAATTTCTTGAACCGAATCAGCGGTTCCAGTTTGCGAGCCTCGTCGAATTCCGTTTGATTACGATACCGGCTGGCGTCGTCGGCGGTGGTGTGGTCGCACAGACGGTAACTCAAGGCTTCGACGATACTCGGTTGAAATCGATCGCGTGCTTGCTCCAGCGCTTCGTTCATCACCTGGAATATCGCGATCGGGTCATTGCCATCGACACGAACACCATCGATACCCGCCGCGAAGGCTTTTTGCGCAATGGTTTGTGCGGCGGTTTGCTTTTCCAGCGGTACCGAGATTGCCCAGCGATTGTTGTTCACAACGAATACCACCGGCAGTCCCATCACACCGGCGACATTAATCGACTCGTAAAAATCCCCCTTCGACGTTGCGCCATCGCCGCAGGTGGTGACCACAGCCCGATGCTCCCCGCGATACTTCATCGCATACGCGACCCCAACCGCGTGACAGCATTGGCTTGCAATCGGCACGCTCATCGGGAAATCCTGCGCCTGCTGCCTGAAACAACTGCCGCGTTCATCCCCGCCCCAGTAGAGCAGAATTTCTTCGAGTAGCGTGCCGCGTTGAATTTGTGTGCCGATATCGCGGTAATAGGGCACCAGCAGGTCGTATTCCTGCATCGCAAAACCGACGCCGGCACCAATCGCCTCCTGGCCTTCGCAGGAGGGATAGGTTCCCATTGCTCCGGTACGCTGCAGGTTGATCGCCGCACGGTCGAATACGCGTGTCAGCACCATGTTTTGGTAGAGATGGATTAATTGATCGCGCCCACTGAGGGCGTCAGGTAGCGGGCGTATAAGTATGCCGGCGGGATCAAGCCACTGGCTGGTTTCAATATTGAAATCCGGATATGGCATACTACAGCTCCGTATTTGCTTGTTGTCTGGCCTGCAATCAGTTGGAGGGAAGCGACCTAATTATAGTTCAATTTGATTTGTTATTTTGGATCACTCGTCCTTTGGGAAGCTACATAAGGGACAAAACCTATCTACAAAATTCCCGGGTTTCTCGGATGAGTTGAGCCAGCCACTGAATGTAGGGCGTACCACCCGTGCCACGCGGATCATCCACCTTGTCATCGATATAGCGCCGGGCCCATTCGTAATGAACTTCCCTGAACCGGGCAACTGCTTCCAACGCCGCGTTAAATAGATCTCGATTCGCGACCGGTCTCACTGACGACATAGCCGCTATCCGGTCGATCAGCGCACAGTGCTCGACAGGCATGTAACGGCGCATATCAGCCAGGTGGTCGGTAAGCGCCGTTGCCTGATGAGGGATTTTAAAAAACGCGACCAGGCTCGCCATGACACTGCTCTGCGCCCCGGTCTCCCCGCGAAAATTAATCGGGGACTGCTCGATGCCTTCGTAAACCACGTTCTCAAAGAAGCGAATGTAGGGACGAAAACGCTTGAAATAAAGATCGAGTGACATCTTCTCCGGAATACGTTGCAGTGCCCTGGTCTGCTTATCGACAGTTTCAGTGATCAACAACACAGCCTGGTCCACCTTGTCAGCATCCGCAAAGCCGTCCTGCTTGGCCAGGCCAAGCATTGCCGCGAGGCTCCGCCCCGCCAGCGCCTCGATTTCCACATGCACCAGAATGAACCAGTGTTCATCATACAGATGCACAAAATCCTGAATGGTATCGATATTACCCAATGCGACCGGGCCGGTGGGGTCCAGCCGGCGCCAGTTGTAGAGTGCGTAACCATCGTAGCTGAGGATGGGAGGGCGACCCAGGAGTCCGCAGGCACGGCAGAGGGGTTGGGCGATCTTCCGGGGCAGGATATGCGCGGTCGCTTCACCAACCTGGTTGATGTAGCCCGAGGCCAGAAATCCCAGGCGCACATAGTAGAGACGCAACTGGGGCAAGTTCCCGGAAGTTACCGCTTCTCTCCAGACCGGCACCTGTAATTCACGTGCATTTCCCCGGAACTCCCTGGCCGCCAACCAGGTCGGTAACTCCTGTCCCCACTCGTCCATTATCTGGTAGGGAGAATCCCGCGGAAACGCAGGCAGCGGATCTGGTACAGGCAGGAAACCGCGTTGTGTAAAATATTCTGTTTCGACCGGGATGTTCATTTAAAAACGACGCTCTCGTAATATTGGAGCCCTCTGCCGTGTAATGGTTCACCAGATGCAAGCCAATCTCAAAACCGTGTCCGTCTGCCCCTGGCTTCCAGGTGACGACCTACGCTAGACAGCGGCACTAATGTAACTGGTCATGATTTTTTCTACCGCCGTTGGGCTAATGCCCAAATCCTGTAAGGTCCCGGCGGTCCCGGTCAGGATATTATCCGCTTTCATCAGCGTCACCTGGTCGCGGCTAAGCGGCGGGTTGGGTAGGATAGACAGGAGGGTGGACAGGATCTCCCAAACGAGGAACGGCACCGGCAGCAGCAGCCGTTTGCGGCCAATCCGGTTCAGCACCAGTTGCAACAGGGCCTTGTAGCGGTAAATCTGGGGGCCACCCAGTTCATAGACTTGGCCCGCCGTGGCCTGATCGTCAACGGCCGACACACACGCTTTGGCTACATCACCCACGAAGACTGGCTGGAGCCGAGTGGCGCCGGTGCCAAACAGCGGCAATATGGGCGCCTGCCGGGCCATCGCGGCGAGTTTGTTCAGGAAAGCATCCTCGGGGCCAAAGATCACGCTGGGCCGCAGGATGGTGACCTCGGCAAAGCTTTCCCGGACCAGGATTTCCCCCCTGCCACGCGCCCGTACATAGGGTGAGGGTGAACCCGTGTCGGCCCCAAGGCCCGATATATGGACAAGCCGCGCAACCCCGGCCTGTTTAGCCTTCCGGGCCACATGCAGGGCGCCCTGGCCATGAATCGCTTCGAAGGTGGCATTCCCCGTGGCGACATAATGCCCCACCGTATTGATAACCGCATTTGCCCCATCGACCGCGGGGACGAGGGTTTCCTCCTGCCAAACATCGGCCCTCAGGACTTCGACCTGTCCGTTTCCGGCATAATCCTCGATAAACGTGGCTCGTTCCGGATGACGTACAGCCACCCGTACCTTCCAGCCGTCAGCCGCAAAACATTTTACGATTTGTCGTCCGACAAAACCGGATCCCCCAAAGACGGTGACCGTTTTATTCGCCATGGCTTTAGTTCTACAGACTATTGTTCGTGTCTCACGATACTCCGTCTAATGGCCACAGTGAATCGGCTTGAGGCGTTCATCCCCAACAAATTGAACTGCCACGGGCGGCAGATACGTCCTACTTTCTGCCGCTTGCTCTACACCAGGCACCTGCGTTTTCGGAGGGTAGATTCGCCCTGCTCGCAGCATATACCCTTTGCACGGCCAGTGGAATTTGTCCTGGAGCCGCTTGCCCTATCCACCCCGGTAATTGTGTTTGACATCCTAGCGGGGTGCCCCATCGTTGCTGATCAATACAAGGGTAGAGACGCAAGAATATGAAAAGGGTAGCCCTGGAATCTGGCGATGCCAGCGTGAACGGTTTGGTCGAAGCGGGTTTTGAGCCGCTCATAGACGCTTTTGCATCGAACTTTAGCCAGCACGGTGAGGTGGGTGCAGCCTGCGCTATTTATCACCGCGGCCGCTGTGTTGTAGACCTCTGGGGCGGCC
>CAXMOT010000016.1:0-16430 GCA_964195105.1 uncultured Gemmatimonadales bacterium
CTGGGCACCACGATCACCGCCACCATCACCACCACCAGGAACAGCGCCTCGCCAAACAAGCTGGTCGCGATTTCAGGGGTCATATGCCGTAACTCGCTGCGAGCGAGCCGATCACCATCGCCCAACCGTCGATCAGGACAAACAGCATGATCTTGAACGGCAACGAGATAATGATCGGGGACATCATCATCATGCCCATCGCCATCAACACGCTCGCGACCACCAGGTCGATGACCAGGAAAGGAATAAACAGGATGAAGCCGATCTGGAACGCGGTTTTCAATTCACTGGTAACGAACGCCGGCACCAGGATAGAAAATGGCAAATCCTCAGGCCCGTTGAGTTGCTCCTGGCCCGAGATGCGCACAAACAGCCCGATATCATCCTCGCGGGTCTGCGCCAGCATAAATTGCCGCACCGGCTTGCCTGCCAACTCCACCGCCTGCATGGGCTGCAACTCGGCATTCATGTACGGCTGTAGCGCAGTTTCGTTGATCACGTCAAACACCGGCGACATGATAAAAAATGTCAGAAACAGCGATAAGCCCAGTAGTATCTGGTTGGACGGCGTCTGCTGCAGGCCCAGCGCCTGGCGCAGGATGGCAAATACAATAATGATGCGGGTGAACGAGGTCATCATCATGAGCATCGCCGGCAACAGCGTCAGCGCGGTCATGAGGAACAAAATCTGGATGGTGACGGTGTAGCTCTGGGAACCGTCTTCGGCGGTGGTCAAGGTCAACGCGGGAATGCCAACCGGATCCGCGGCCATCGCGGGAACGGCAACAGGGTCCGCCGCCAACGCAGGAACTGCCAACAGGGTGCCGAATATTACAACAAGAGCATAAAGTGTACAGAGAAAGGGGGTGAACCCGGAAACCGCGGTCGGGCGCGATAGTGATGCGTCAAGAGCTTGTGGATACTTGCGTGATTCAACTGCGGATTTCCGGTTCATCTACACCAACAAAAAAATGTCACTTACAAGCGGAATTACTTGCGTGACATTAGCTGATGCAATTTCTGTGCAAACTCCGAATTAATTTCACGATCGGGCGCGGTGACGACCGGCTCGGCAAACGTATGAAGGGTGTTAATCTGCTGTGGTGTAACCCCCAGCAACAATTGCTGACCACCGACATCGACCAATGCAAGGCGCTCCCGGGATCCTACAGACGTAACAGATAACACCTTGATAGTATTGCTGTTTGTACCCGAAATACCGCCCATGCGCTTGATCAACCAGGCGCACCCCACGATGATCGCGAGGACAAACAACAGGCCCAATAGCAGGGTGGATAACTCCGCCATGCCGACCCCCGCGGCGGGCTTTTCAGGCGCCGAAATAGCCGCCATCGAATAGCCGAAGCCAGCCGCCAATAACCAATACCTGGCCAGGTTAGCGCTCATCGGGTACCCACGGCGCCGAGTTTTTGACGGCGCATTGGCACCCGACTGGCCGGGCAGGAAATGCAGGCCATTAGCCGAGCTGCTTTATGCGTTCTGAGGGGCTGACCACTTCGGTCAGGCGAATCCCGAATTTTTCATTCACCACCACGACTTCGCCGTGTGCAATCAGGGTGCCATTCACCAGCACATCCAACGGATCACCGGCAAGCCGCTCCAGCTCGATCACCGAGCCCTGGTTCAATTGCAGGAGATTACGAATGGTAATATCGGTATTGCCGACTTCCATCGAAATGGTCACGGGAATATCCAGGATAACACCCAGTTCCGGTGTAGCGCCGATTGAACCGCGACTATCGTCTCTCAGTTCATCGAGACGGGACTTCTCCGCACTATCGGGCTTCTCCGATCCCTGCCACTCTTCCTCAACAGCAGCCCCGGGGGCAGCAGCATTTACTTGATCATCAGCCATAGGGTTCTCCGCAAAGCTTTCAAGAGGCCTTGTCCGGCCGTGTAAGGTGCCCTTTAATCTTCAGGGCCAGGTTAGCGCCGGATTTACCGAACTGGGCGTCGAATAACGGCACCCCGTTGGCGATCACGGTGTTGCTGTCGGGCATATTAATAGGAATCACATCACCCACTTTGAAGCTCAGTATCTCGCGCAGGGTGATTTTACGTTCCGCGACGATACAGTTTACCGGCACCCGCGCATACATAATATCTTCCTGCAACGACGTCCCCCAATGCGCGTCACCGTCATCGAAATCCGACTGCAGGCCCGCGTCCAGCGTTTCACGCACCGGCTCGAGCATGGAATAGGGAATGGCGATCTGTAATTTGGAGTCCGGCGCAACCTGGCCCTGCCCGCCCCCTTCACCGTCCGCGCCACCCAGGCGGATATTGAAGGTACTGAGCACCACCACTTCACTGGGGCTGATCGCACTGACCATCGCCGGATTGGATTCCGTTGAGACAAACTCAAAGTCGACCGCCATGACGCTTTTCCAGGCTTCCTTGAGATCCGAAAATACCTGGTTGAGAAACTTCTGCACCAGCCGCGTCTCAGTGGGCGTAAACTCACGCTCGCCGACCTTGGAGTCACCATGACCACCGCCGAAAAACTTGTCTACCAGGGTAAATACCAGGCTGGAATTGAGCAGGAACACCGCGGTACCGCGCAGGGGCCGTATCTTAACCATATTCATGCTCGACGGCATTTCGAGCATCTGCAAATATTCACCAAACTTGATGTTCTCTATCCCCGCAGAGGTAACCTCGATGGTTTCACGCAGCAGGTTAAACATGCTCACCCGGGTGTAGCGGGTAAAGCGCTCATTGATCATTTCCAGCGTCGGCAGCCGCCCCCGGACAATACGGTCCTGGCTGGTCAAGTCATAGGCCATAACGCCGACACTCGCGCTCGCCGCGGCGCTCGCCTGCATATCGACATCGCCTTCCTCGACGCCATTAAGCAGGACATCGATCTCTTCTTGGGACAGTAATTCTTCTTCAGCCATGATTAGGGCCTGTTCACACTAATTGAATTGTCGATGCTGTGACTCGTTGCACCGGTTACTGCATCACAAAGTTCGTAAACAACACCCGCTCAATACCGGGCGTACCGATCTCCCTCTCCAGGAACGCCTGCACCACCGCGGTCGCATCCTCGCTGAGTTTAATTCGGCCCGCATCCGTTTGCAGCACTGCCAATTCCTGGTTGCTGAACAGGTTGTTCAAATCATTCTTGATCACCGGCTCATGGGTCTCTATCGCATCAAATGCAGCCTGGTTCTTACCCTTGATCTCAACATCAATCTGCAGGTAGCGTTGCTTGCCCTTGGCATCGAAGTTCACGATAAACGCCTTGCGCAATTTGTAGTACATCGACTGCACCAGCACGGGTTCCAGCAGCGCATCTTCCGCAGCAGGCTCATCGCTACCCGACAACGCAAAAAATACACCCGCCGCGCCGATGCCCAGCCCCAGCACCGCTGCGGCAATAACAACAACCAGCTTACTGCTGCCTTTCTTATCTTCGTCTACCAGTAATTCTTCGCCTTGTTCTGCCATATCAAACCTTGTTCCGTTCAGCTCCAGTTAATTCAGTTTCGATTCGTGCCAGCGGCCATTGCCGGCCTCTTTGGATGGGAACCTTACGGTTAACTATAGCAACTAACCGGTGCAACTCACTACTCAAGCGTAATAATCAACCAAACCTGCGCCCGTAATTGTCTCGGCGGCGATATTCGCCAACGGTGCTGTCTCTTCGAAAGCATCGGCTTGCGCGCCACCAGTGGCGAGCGCCCCTCGTTCGGATTGCTGTTCCCTGGAGAGGCCTTGATCCGACACACTAACATCAACCAGTTGTAATCCGCTTGCATCGAACAGCTCGCGCAACCGCTGCATGCTGGCTTCGAGTGACTCTCGCACCACCCCATACTGGCTCGAGAATTGCACCTGGGTCTGGTCATTGGCGACACTGATCCGAATATCGACCGGGCCTAACTCCCGCGGATGCAACTGCAGTTGTGCCGACTGCACGCCGTTACTGGCCAACCAGAGTACCCGCTGGGCCACGGCCTGACTCCAATTAGGTGAACTGACCGGCACCTGGATCGTGCTCATCGCCACCTCGGGTTTTGCCGCCGCGGCCTGGGTCGAACTCAATAGCTGATCGACGCGCACCAGGTTCTGGGTGGTGTGTTCAACACTGCCGGCAGCCTCTGTGCTGGCGACCGCCGCGGCCGCCGCGGCAGGGGCTGCAGGGGCGGCAGCGCCATTACGCAACTGCTGTAGCGCGTCCTTGAACGCCTGGGTCTCCTGCAATGATGCATTATCACCGCGCCCCGAATTGACCTGGCCAGCCATCGCCCGGGTCTCCTGCAATGATGCATTATCGCCGCGCCCCGAGTTAACCTGGCCAGCCATCGCCCGGGTCTCCTGCAGTGATGCATTATCACCGCGCCCCGAGTTGACCTGGCCAGCCATCGCCTGGGTCTCCTGCAATGATGCATTATCACCGCGCCCCGAGTTGACCTGGCCAGCCATCGCCTGGGTCTCCCGCAATGATGCATTATCACCGCGCCCCGAGTTGACTTGGCCAGCCATCGCCTGGGGCAGTGCTATCGCTGCATCCCTGGCTTCGCGCTGCGGGGCTATTATGCCCGCAGGCGCCGCGGCGACCCGTTGTGGTTTGCCCGCCTCATGGTTGGCGACCTGTTGTTCGGCCCCCGCCTTCTGCGCGGCGATCAGCCCTGCGTCGACCTGGTTGTCGGTGTGCTCCGCAACTTCAGGCTCGTCCGGGTCCTCAGCCAGGACCGACTCCGCCTCGTCCGCTGGCGGGACCTCCTCCAGTTCTGGATCACTGAGCAGGGCGCCTGACAGCCCGGATGCCTCGACCAATACTGTGTCGGTCTCCTCTTCAGCCGGCAAGGCGTTGCCGCTTGGCGCCGCTTCGCTGCCGCCGCCCAACGCCTCGTTAACGGCGGAATTTTGTTGGTTTTCACTAGCACCGGATCTTACCGGGGGGTTTTTGTGCTCTGCAGAGCCATCCTGGCGCTGCGCCCTGGAATGTCGATTACGCTGCTGCTCCAATACATTATCAAAGGAATTATCCCTTTTATTATAATCACTTACAGCGCTTGCGCTGCTATCACCCTGCTTCGCGCTCGACGTCGGCTTGGCCAACATGGCGTCTACTGTTTGATTCGATGTATGCATATTTTTCTCCAGCGTTGGCTCCGGTGCGGACGAGCATCCTGCGTGTATCGGCTACCCGCGCCCTGGTCCAATTTACGTTGCTATACTAACTCTGCAAATACATTGCAATTACCGGGCCAATTCAACTATTCGCTCCACTATCCGCAAACATGGGCCGGCGTAACTGGACCATTTCGTCCTGGGCCACTTGCTCGCGGCGGTCCTCCGCCTGGCGCTCGCCCTGCGCATAGCGAGATACCAGCTTCGACATATTCTGGTGCGCGCCGCGCTGGCGAAACCAGTCCTGTTCGGCGTGCTCCACGGCACCCTGCGACAGGTTAACCTGCTCTTTCTGCTCCTCTACCGCGACCATCAGGCGATTCACAAACTGGTGGTAAGCATGCAACCGTTGCGCCTGGATACCACCCCGACCTTCCTGTTCCACCATGCCCTGGTATTCACCGGCATAAGCCAGCAGGTCATCCAGCTTTTTTGAATCCTGCTGCAAACGCTGCTTCGCAGCGGCGAGCCCTTTGGCTGCCTGTTGCTCTTTGACGGACTCGAGCTGCACGATCGGCGCAAGGCGTTTGGACTTATCCATTATTGATATCCCCGGTGGCGGGTGCAGTAGCAGGTCTCGCTGGCGTAGTAGCAGGTATAGTGGCGGCGCGTGGCTCAACCACCTGGAATAGTTCCTGGTAGCTACGCTCGAAATCGACCGCTTCACCCAGGCCCTGCTGCAGGAACTGGTTCATCAGCGGCATCCGCTCGATGGCCAGGTCGGTATCGGAGTCGCTACCCGCGGAATAGGCCCCGACGCTGATCAGGTCACGGCTCTGGTTATAACGCGAGTAGAGCTGTTTGAAGCGCTGCGCAATATCCAGCAATTGTGCCGGTATCACCTGCGGCATGACGCGACTGATAGATGCCTCGACGTTGATGGCCGGGTAATGACCGGCCTCCGCAAGCTCACGCGACAGTACGATATGGCCATCCAGGATCGCCCTGGAGGCATCCGCAATCGGATCCTGGGCATCGTCACCCTCGGTCAACACCGTATAAAACGCCGTGATAGACCCCTCGCCTTCCGCCGCATTACCCGCTCGTTCAACCAGTTGCGGCAGGCGCGCGAACACCGACGGCGGATAACCCTTGGTCGCCGGAGGCTCACCCACCGCCAGGGCGATTTCCCGCTGTGCCTGGGCATAGCGGGTGAGAGAATCCATCAGCAACAACACATTCTTGCCCTGGTCACGAAAATATTCGGCGATACTGGTCGCCAGCATCGCCGAGCGTAATCGCATCAGCGGCGAATCATCCGCCGGCGAGGCAATCACCACGGATCGCGACATGCCTTCCGTACCGAGGATCTGCTCGATAAACTCCTTAACTTCACGACCCCGCTCACCCACCAGCGCGACGATCGTGATATCCGCCTCCGTATAGCGAGTCATCATCCCCAGCAACACACTCTTGCCCACGCCGCTGCCGGCAAACAGGCCCAGGCGTTGGCCACGACCGACGGTTAACAGGGCATTGATGGAACGAATGCCGACATCAAGGTGTTCGGAGATCGGGTGACGATGCAGAGGATTGATCGGCTTGCCCCGCAGGCTCACCTCGGCCTCGGTCTGCAACGGCCCCTTGCCGTCGATCGGCTCCCCGACGCCGTTTAACACGCGCCCCAACAAGCCAAAGCCCACCGCGACCTGTTTAAGCTTTTCCAGGGCATGGATGCGTGCGCCAGGCCGCAACCCTTCGACACGGGTAATCGGCATCAGGAATACTTTTACGCCATCGAAGCCAACCACTTCCGCCTCAACCGGCGTACCTTCATCGGTTTCGATCAGGCAATGCCCGCCGAGCGGCACATTGCACCCCACCGCCTCGATGGTAAGCCCGATAATACGGGTCAAATGGCCTTCCACGACGGGATCTGCGCGCTCCGGCAAGGCTTCCGGATAACGTTTGATGCGCTGGGCCAGGCTAGGACGCATCGCCATCGCCCCCTGTGTTCGATGCTGGCGGCTCGCCCCCATCTGCACCTGCTTCTCCAACCGGCACTGCGGAAAACTGCTCGGCGAGCAACTGGTCCAGGGTCAGTTGAAACTGGGCATCCAGGGTATAGTCGATATAACTGTGTTCAGACTTGATCACACAACCCCCCCTTTCTACCTCCCCATTGGGTATCACCTGCCAGTCATTCGCGCGCTTCAGGATCGCCCGGCCCACCAATTCCGCATCCTGGGGGTGGAGCAATATCTTGATATGACGACTCGCCTCGGGCAGCCGCGCTACCGCCTGCCGGACAACATCCGATATCAATTCCCGGTCATACTCAACGTCACGTTTAACTACCGCCTTGGCGATACGCGCCATGAGTATCACCAGCGCCTGCTCAAGCTCATGATCCTGCTGCGAGATCGGCTGCATCAGGTGGCCCATGACCCGATTCAGTTGGGTCGTGGTTTCCTCGACCTCGGCCCTGGCTTCCTGCATGCCTTGCTCATAACCCTCGTTGCGCCCCTGGGCAAAACCCTCGGCCTGGGCCTGCGCGCGAATGCGCTCGATCTTCGACGCCGTCAATGGCCCACTCAACGGATCATCGTTTGCAGCTGCAGACTGGTCGCGCTTTTTTCGGGCGGTCGACGCCACGACGGCACCCGCCGCTTCCAGCACCGGCATTTGCCAGGCCTCGCAAGCCTCGACCTGTTCAGCCGGAATCAGTGCTGCATTGTCTTCCAAAGGGGGCATCTACTTTAACTCAATCTCAAACTTCATCATTAACAGGTAAGCGGCAGTCTCATAGAGCCTGCTAAACCATTTGATCGGAACCGGCACCGCCGCCCAGGGAGATTTCACCCGACTCGGCCATACGGCGTGCGACCATCAAGATCGCTTTCTGGGAGATTTCCACTTCGCTCAATCGAACCGGGCCCTTGGCCTCGAGATCGTCCTTGAGCAATTCGGCAGCGCGTTTGGACATGTTGTTGAACACTTTGTCCTGGACGCCGTCATCGGCACCTTTCAGGGCGATGATCAGCTCATCGGATGAAACCTCGCGCAATAGCGCCTGGATACCGCGATCATCCATTTCCACCAGGTTATCGAATACGAACATCAGGTCCTGAATTTGATTGCTCAGCTCTTCGTCGACGCCGGTCAATTGCTCCAGCACCGTTGATTCCACCGTCGATTCGATCGCATTCAGTATATTGGCGGCCGTCTTGGCGCCACCCAATGAGGTTGTTTGCGTGGTGGTGCCGGTCTTAACCTGGCGTTCAATAATCTCATTAAGCTCTTCCAGCGCCGCGGGCTGCACCGTCTCCAATTTGGAGATCCGCACCACCACCTCCAGCCGCTGTGCTTCATCAAACAGCTCCAGGACGTGAGCGGCCTGATCTGAATCCAGGTAGGAAAGCACGATCGCCTGCACCTGCGGATGTTCAAAGCGGATAATATCGGCAACCCCGAGCGGCTCCATCCATTTCAGGGTATCCAGCCCGGTGGTATTACCGCCCATCAAAATGCGCTCGATCACACTGTTAGCCCGATCCGGGCCGAGCGCCTTGGTCAGCATCGCCTTGATATATCGATCCGCATCGACGGTCAGGCCGGTTTCATCTTTGGCATCCTCCAGGAAGCCCTCGAGCACGGTCTTGACCTGCTCCTTGTTGATGTTCTCGATTTTCGACATCGCGGCGCCAATGTGCTGTACTTCCCGGGAGTTCATATGGCGCATAATCTGGGCTGCATGTCCTTCACCCAGGCTCATCAACAAAATAGCCGCACCTTCGACCGTGGCGTTAATCTCGCTATTCATCTACCGTCACCCATTGCCTAAGTACCTGTGCTGCCCGCTGCGAATCCTGGGCTACTACGCCCTGCGCGGCCGCTAGCTGAGATTCATAATTTGCCCCGGGGCCTGCCAGCAACCCGGCAGTGCCCGCCATGATTGCGGGGTTAGTGGCGCCATTGCTCAACGCGCCTAGCTGCGCACCCCCCGCCGGTTGCGTCGCTGCTGCGATCGCTGCGGCCTGCGCGTTAGCGGTTGCGTCCACCAGCGCCTGGCGTTGCGCCCCGGTATCAGACAACGATTTGGTGATCGGTCGAATAACCGCGAACACCAATATGAGCACAAGGATACCCGCCAATGCCTGTTTAACAAGCTTCTGGAACCAGCCCTGTTCCCAAATCGGCGTTTCCTCAATGATCGGTGTTTCGATGTTTACCACCGCAAACGGCGTATTCACCACCGTGACCAGGTCACCGCGCGCTTCGTCATAGCCAACCGCGCCGCGCACCAACGACGTAATCTGGTCGATATCCGCCTGCGGCCAGGCTTCGCTGGTTGCTTCGCCGGCCTCGTTGGTGCCGATCCGGTTATCGATAACCACCGCCACCGACAACCGCCTGATCTTGCCCTGCTCATGACGGGTATAGCTGACGCTGCGGTCGATCTCGTAATTTCGAGTAGCCTGGGTGCGGCTGTTGCCGGGCGTGGCCAATGTGGTCACCCCGGTCGCCGGATCAACCGCTTGCTCGGGCACGGAAGCCGCGCCGGGGGGTTGGTTCGACAATGCGCCGGGCACGCCGCCGGTCTCGGCGCCACTGCTACGCTGTTCATCCAGGGTTTGTTCACTGCGCAACGTCGTCTGGTTAGGATTAAACACCTCGGCGGTTTCCTCCAGCGCGGTGAAATCCAGGTCCGCCGATACCTCCGCCTTGTATTTATCCATGCCGACTACCGGTTGCAGAATCCGCTGCAGGCGCTTCACCAGAACATCCTCGGTCTTGCGCACATACTCGAATTGATGCGCCGCCATCGCGGCGGTCTCGGACTCGCCCTGATCGGACAACAACCGGCCATTCTGGTCGACGATGGTGACTTCCGACGAATCCATTTCCGGCACGCTCGAAGCCACCAGGTTAACGATTGCGGAAATTTGCCCGTCCTGCAGGCGGCGCCCCGACAGTAATTCTATAAATACCGACGCCCGGGGCTTGCGGCTGTCGCGGATAAATACCGACGCCTTGGGTATCGCCAGGTGAACCCGTGCCGAACGCACGCTATTGAGGCTGGAGATGGTACGGGCAATCTCACCCTCGAGGCCACGCCGGTAACTGATGTTCTCCATAAACTGGCTGGTACCGAGGCCTTGCTCCTTATCCAGCAATTCAAACCCGACACTGCGATTATCGGAGATGCCGACCGCTGACAACTTCATTCGCGCATCATGCAAGTACGGTGTCGGGACCATCAGGCCACCGCTGCGCGTATCGACCTTGTAGGGAATGTCACTACCGCGCAGGATATCGACCGCCTGGCTCGCATCGACGTTCGACATATCAGACAGCAGCGGCGAATAGTCGGGCTCCTGGGACCACAGCACCACGGCGAAGCCGACCGCTATACTCGCGGCCAAGCCGACCAGCAGGCCTGCCTGGCGGATAAAATTAAGCCCCGAGAATCCCGTAGCCAGATTGTTGCCGGGGACCGGGACGCCGGCGGAGGGGTTGATGTTTGCAGGTAGTGTGGCCATGCTCTAGTGTTCTCTAGTCGTATTTAGCTGCTGGTTAAACCGGCATATTCATAATGTCTTCGTAAGCCGAAACCAGGCGGTTGCGCACTTGCGTCATTGCCTGGAACGACAGACTCGCCTTTTGCATGCTGATCATCACCTGGGTCAGGTCCACCCGCGGGTCGCCGAGTTCATAGGCGGTAGCGAGATCCTTTGACGCCGCCTGCTGGTCATTGACGTTGTTGACTGCGTTGGACAGCATATCCCCGAAATCCGGTGCATCAGACTTGGCCGCGCCTTCGACCGGTCCACCGGGTTTATTGATCTCGCCCTGGGCCTGCATCTGTAACTCCCGCATTTGCATAAGCACACTATTGATGTCAGCACGTGTGGTGTTCATCTTGTTTTCCTTATTAACTTGTTGTTACGCATTTTTCCGGACCCGTGACGCGCCGGTTGTATCAATGAATATCTTGCTAGCAAGCGCCCAGCGCCGCATCCAGATCAAAACCCGAATCGCGCATCTTCGCCATCTTGTAACGCAGGGTCCGTGCACTGATGCCCAGTTTCTCCGCCGCCTGCTTCTTGCGACCGCCCTCGTTCTTCAGCGCGTCGATAATGAGCTGGTATTCGTGTTCCTTCACCCCGCTACCCAGCGGACGCGCAGCGTTTACCGGCGTTGCAATCCCATGCAGAGGCATTGTCGAGGAAGTTGTCGGGAAAGCTGTCCCGAGTGACGACGCGGGCACCGCCGCAGGACTGTGGGGCTCGAGCAGCAGGTCGGCACCACCGATCCGGTTGCCCTGTTGCATAATCAATGCGCGCTGAATCACATTGTCCAGTTCGCGAACATTGCCGGGCCAGGGATAAGCAAACAGCCTGGCGGCGGCATCGGCATCCAGGGCCACCGCGCCCCGCCCCATCTTGGCGGCATGTAACGTCAACAGGCGTTGGGCCAGCGGCTGAATATCGGCGCGTCGCTCGCGCAACGGTAGCCACTGCATGGGGAATACACTGAGGCGATAATACAAGTCTTCGCGAAACCGCCCTTCGGCGACGCTTTGCAGCAGGTCACGATTGGTGGTGGCAATCACCCGTACATCCAGCTTAATGACTTTCTTGCCGCCGACCCGCTCTACCTCACGCTCCTGAAGCACCCTTAACAATTTTGCCTGCAGACCCAGGTCCATCTCCGAGATCTCATCGAGCAATATGGTGCCGCCATCGGCCTGTTCGAATTTTCCCGCACTCGAGTTGTATGCGCCAGTGAAGGCGCCTTTCTCGTGACCGAACAGCGTCGCTTCCAGCATGTTTTCCGGAATCGCCGCACAATTGATAGCAACGAAAGCACCCTCGGCACGCGGCGAATGGATATGGATATAACGCGCCAGTACTTCCTTACCGGTTCCGCTTTCACCCGAAATCAACACCGTGGAACTGGTCATGGCTACCTTGTCCGCCAGCTCCAACAACTGCCGCGACGACGGCGCTTCGGCAATTGGGCTATCGAAATCATCGGCACAGCAAACGCCCTGCAGGTAGCGGGCAACCGCATCGAGCAGTACCTTCGGCTTGAAGGGCTTGATCAGGTAATCGGCGGCGCCGTTGCGCATGGCCCGCACGGCACTGCCGATGTCGCCGTAGGCGGTAATCAGCAGAACTGGCAGCTGCGGTAGTTTCGCCTGCAGCCGCTCCAGCAATTCATGGCCGTTCATGCCGCCCATATTAATATCGCTGACAACCATATCGACCGAGCGGGTTTGCAGTAACTCGAGCGCCGCTTCACCGGAATCGACGGCCAGGGTAGAGTACTCGGCCAGTTCCAGCGTATCTGCGAGTGCTTCCCTCAGGTCGGGATCGTCTTCGACGATCAATATCATAGCCGGGCTCATAGCGTGTCCCCTGTTACGGTCTCAATATCCGGTTCCGCATAAGCATTAGCCAATGGCAGCAGCAAGGTAACCAGCGTGCCTTCACCCGGCTTTGACTGGATATGCATTTCACCCTGGTGTGCCCGAATCACCGCCTGCACCACCGCCAGGCCCAACCCGGTACCATGGGATTTGGTGGTAAAGAACGGCTCCATGACCCGGGCACAGATTGCCGAATCGATGCCCGGTCCACGATCGCTGACCTTAATGGTCAGGTAACCATCTGTTTCACACACCAGCTCGAGCGTCACCCGGGCGCCTTCGCCGACCGCCTGGATCGCATTATTAACCAGGTTCAGGATCGCACCCACCAGCGCATCCTGGTTGCACTGCAAGCGGCTGTCCGGGGCGCGATTGATAATCTCTATCGAGGAACCGGTCGCTTCCAGCGGCGATTCCATGGCAATTTGCAGGGAGCTTAGCAACCCTGTAGCGGTGGTTCGATTAGCCAGCGGCAACTCGGTGCGAGCAAAAATCAGCATATCCCGCACCTGCTGTTCGAGGTGGTTAAGGCGCGACATCAGCTTGCCTGCAAAACGCTGTTGTTGTTGCGGGGGCAGATCCGGCTTAATGAGGTGTTCGCCATACAGCATCGCGGCCGACAACGGCGTACGAATCTGGTGTGCCAGTGACGCGACCATCTTGCCCAGTGCTGACAGGCGCTGGTGGTGGCTGAGCCGTTCTTGCAGGGCACGGGTTTCGGTCATATCGGTCAGCACGATCATCTGGCCCGGCTCTACGTCCAGGGAGCGAGTCGCGATGCTTACCCTGCGCCCGTCCCGCAGCGAAACCTCATGGCCGTCATCCATGCGCGGCGCGAAGGCGCGGTCAATGATGTCGAGCCAGCGCTCGCCCAACAGGGGTTCACCCAGGAATTCAATCGCAGCCGGGTTGCAATCCTGGATATGACCGCGCACATCGAGCAGCACCACGCCCACCGGTAGGGTATGAAGCAGGCCCTCGAGACGACCGGCAACGCGTTCCTTGGCGGCGACCTCGTGTTCATGGCGGGCCTCTGCACGGGACAACTCAGCGGTCAAATCACACACCTGCTGTTGCAACGACTGGTAGGAATCGGTGAGTTGTTGCGACATTTGCGAGAAGTATTCAAACGCCGCCGCCAGCTTATGCTTATCGGACGCTTCAAAATCGATATCCAGAGGATGTCCCGCTGGCGCAGCCACCAGAGCCAGTGGTGGTGCAAGGGAAGCGGTAACCCTAGCTGCAGCGGCCGCGGCAGATGCTGTGGTGGTATTCCCCGGATTATGTGGATTAACGCGCGTTGTCATCGTTCCAGCCTCTGTCACGATGCCACTTGCAGGTACAAGCGACAAAATCATGACGGTTTTTGGGTTCAAACCAAAGAATTGCAAGGAACGTGCCGCATTTACGATAGCGAGGTGGATTACCCTGAATTTCGCCGAAAGGCTTTATCACTCGGCGCGAACGCGGGTAGAATCGATTCACTCCACACGGCATGGCGAACAACAACTACAAGGACCATCGACTATGACAAGCGAAGAACAGATTCCCGACGGCGAACTATTGCTGCGCACCTTTGCGATGCCCGCCGACACCAACGCGAATGGTGATATCTTTGGCGGCTGGATTATGTCGCAAATGGATATTGCCGGCGGCATCTTCGCCAAGCAGCGGGCCCGGGGGCGAGTAGTAACCGTGAGCGTGGATGCGATGAAGTTTATCCTGCCGGTCAAGGTCGGGGACGTGGTGTGCTGTTACGGCAAATTGCACCACGTGGGCAACACCTCAATCACGCTCAAGCTGGAACTCTGGGTCAACCCGATACTACGCGAGGATCTCCCCGATGATTCCCGCTACAAGGTGACCGAGGCGAACTTTACCTATGTCGCAATCGACAATGATGGCAAGAAGCGCAAGGTGCCGACAAAGTAATCCGGACGACCAATGCGCCGTCTACGGCGAAGAGCAATGTAAGCTGGTTAGCTAGAATATGTCATTGCGAGGAGTGCAACGACGAAGCAATCTCTTGTTTTGCAAGACGTCCCGAGATTGCCGCGCTAGCGCTCGCAATGACAAATCAGGAGTTTCTGGATAGGCACTAGCCGGAATCGCGCTGCAAGCCGTACTTGCGCATCTTCTCCACCAGCGTAGTGCGGCGAATATTGAGCTTCTCGGCGGCCCGGGCAACCACGGAATTGGTATCGTTGAGGGCCTGCTCTATCAGGTTTTTTTCCAGGTTGGTTAAATACTCTTTCAAATCAAGGCCATCGTCCGGCAGCAACGCCTGGCTGGGCAGCGCCATTAACGGGTCCTGCGCCGGTGATTCGGTCAGGAAAAAATCCTCGACCGCATCCAGTTCGGGATCGACCCCATAACGAAATTTTTCCGGCATATCCTCAACGCCCACCACGGCATCGGGGTGTGTGATCGCCAGGCGCTCCACAAGATTTGCCAATTCCCTGACGTTGCCCGCCCAGTTATGATGGCACAGGGAGCGTATCGCCGCGCTGCTGAATTTAACCGAACCACGCTTCTCGGACTCGAGCCTGATTACCAGCTCATTGAGCAACAGCGGGATATCCCCCACCCGTTCCCGCAGTGCCGGCATTTCGATGGGAAAGACGTTCAATCGGTAATACAGATCCTCACGAAAAGTAGCCGCCTCGATCATATCTTCCAGGTTCTTGTGAGTGGCCGCGATAATCCGCACATTCGCCTTCATCGTGCGGTTCCCACCCACGCGCTCGAAGACGCGCTCCTGCAACACACGCAGGATTTTTACCTGCATCGTCAGCGGCATGTCGCCGATTTCATCCAGGAACAGGGTGCCGCCTTCGGCAATCTCGAAGCGCCCGGGACGACTGTTGATCGCGCCGGTAAAGGCGCCCTTCTCGTGGCCGAACAACTCGCTTTCCAGCAACTCGGCCGGTATCGCGCCACAGTTAACCGGCACAAAGGGTTTTTGGCGCCGCGATGAATTGTAATGCAGGTTACGCGCTACGACTTCCTTTCCGGTACCCGATTCACCGGTAATCAACACACTGACTTCCTTATCGGCAACCTGCGCCATCAACCGGCGCACCGCCCGGATGCAATCGCTGTCACCCACCAGGCTGCGAAACAATTCGACTTCCCGATTTAGCTCGCTGCCGCGCATTACTTCGTATTGTTCACGGTACAATTGTGCGCGATGCAGGATAGCCAGCAATTCATTGTGACTCGGCGGCATAACGACGTTGCCGATGACCATGCGCCGCAGCGCCGCATTGAAGGACTCATCCAGTTCCCGATCGCCCAGCAATAACACGGGAACACCCGCGTCCCACTCACTGACGTCTGCCAGCAGCGTTTCGAGGGCAAAGTCAGCCTCAATACCGCCAACCAGAACCGCTACCACTTCGGCGCTGGTGTCGAAACCGTCCGCCGCAAGGCCCTTCCAGGCGGTTGGACTGCTGGTTACCGCATAGCTACCCAGGAAATCGAAGATAACCTGCAGGTCATGACGCTGCTGCGCATCATCATTGATTATTAGAACCTTAATTTCTCGGCGCATTAGTGGTTATTCGGCTTGAGGATTAACAGCAGAGCGCTACAAACAAACACGTAACGCGACAATAAACGGTGAAAACACGAAACTCAGTGTGTTCAAAATTTTGACGAATTTTAAACTTGATTGGATTAAATTTAAACCACTATCTCAGAATGTCAATTTTGTGACGCGTATTCAGGGGGTTTTGAGGCGATCTGGAACGTTGGTGAGAGATCGCGGCTAGCGAGTACGCCAGAAACGCTGCATCTCGATAAACATGAACGACGCCGTCCAGGTAATCATCATCAACCCGACCAGGGCTTCCATACCCACCAGGAAGCGAATATTACCGATCGGCTCGAT
>CAXMOT010000017.1:0-5403 GCA_964195105.1 uncultured Gemmatimonadales bacterium
TTGGACTTTGACCTACAAGCTCTTGGCGAAGATTTATTGAGCAATAAAAATGGCAGTATTGTGGCCATCGAACCAAGTTCTGGCGAAATACTAGCAATGGTCAGTTCGCCGAATTTTGATCCTTTAGGCCAGTCCCACCCAACCCAGCCCTCCGATACAGGTTCTTTTAATCAGCATGATACGGATGCAGAAAAATGGGATAGCGGCACGTCATCCAACCACTCGTCTGCACTGAACGACGTATTCGAGACACCCGGTCTACATCGCGATGATGCGATTCCGGAGTTTTCTGAGGAAACCCCGCAAGGCCCAAGCGATGGTCAAATTCCGGAAGGCTATGATATCATGGGTTTTTCCGGGATTGAGCCTGATTCATTCGCAAAGCCAGCCCAGAGGAGCCATGAACCGCAACAAAAATCGCCACCCAGTGGCCAAGACAGTACACCCGAGTACCAGGCGCCGCCGGAGTCTGTAGAAGAGATTAAGCCTACGCGCGCTCCCAGCCCCTCGATATCATCGCCTCAATCGAGCGATGATTTGTTTGATCTGTTTATGACGGCCGCCGGCCTGGATCCAGCCAGTCTGGGTGGCTTGAACAAGGAACAGGCGATGGCGGATTTTGGTGGATTATTTCGTACGGTCGTGCAGGGATTGATGGAATTGCTGAAGGCGCGCACTGAGCTGAAAGGTGAGTTTCGAATGTCAGTTACAACGATTCGCGCGGCGGAGAATAATCCCCTGAAATTTTCACCCAATATTGACGCTGCGTTAGCAACGTTGTTTGTCCAGAAGGGCGGCGGCTACTTAAGCCCCAATGATGCTATTCAGGAAAGTATCGACGATATTCGAGCTCATCAAATTGCTATGATAACGGGCATGCAAGCGGCATTTGAAGCGCTGATGCATCGTGTGCAACCGGAAAGTTTTTTCGATGAGGATGGCGATTCCAATGTTGTTAAGGCGGCTTTAATGTCGATGAACAAGAAGTCCCGTGCATGGGAGCATTACTGTGAATTTTATAACCAAACCGTGCGTGACTCGGGCAACGCATTTCAAATATTATTTGGCGATGATTTTACGCAAGCGTATGAAGAGCAGGTGCGCCGTCTGGGATCACCCAAGGGTAATTAACGAGAATTTGGGGCACGCAGAACTAGTTCAAGGAATAGGTTGAGTTAGTCCTCCCAGTGCTTTACATTTGATATATTCTTGGTTTCCATCTCCGCTCAATTAGTAGTAAAAGATGGCGATTACGGCAGGCGAAGCGCTGATTAATAGCCACTATCTGCATAATATAGAAGATAAATAGAATCAGTGTTGCTAGTAATTCGATAGGGAGTCATTGATGTCGCAAAATGATCGAGTCATTTGGTCTGAGGGGATGTTTCTCAGGCCCCATCATTATCAGCAGTATACCCGCTATATTGAAAATTTTATTGAAGAGCGCAGCGCTGTTTTGCGCTCTCTTCCGTGGGGTTTTACCGAGATACAACTGGATCAAAAGTTACTCGGTCTCGGTAAAATATCCGTCAGCCAGGCCGCAGGGGTTTTTCAAGACGGCACGCCGTTCAGCATGCCGAACCAGGAGCAACCGCCCCTGGCCCTCGATATTCCGGAGAACACCAAGGAGTCCATCGTCTATTTATGCGTGCCCTTGCGCAAATCCGGAACAGCGGATTTAGATCACAAGGGTGACCCCGATAGTCTAGCCCGCTACTCCCCCCGAGAGTACGAAGCCCAGGATAACAGCACCGTGGGTGGTGGTTCGTCTGCGATCCAGGTGGGTAGTTTACGCACCCGACTCATGCTCGAGGGCAATCACCGGGATGATTACGCCTGTTTGGGTGTGGGGCGTATCGTCGAAGTTCGGGCGGATAAGAGTCTCCTGATGGATGAAGACTATTACCCGCCAGCCCTGGACTGCCAGGCGGTTCCAGGTTTAGTGGGTTTTATGAAGGAACTGCACGGATTGTTAAATCATCGTGCCGACGCGTTGGCAAGCCGCATCGTGGTATCCGGTCGAGGTGGTGCAGCGGAAATTTCAGATTTTTTACTGTTGCAAGCGGTTAACCGTTATTTGCCGCTTATTGCACACCTTGTGCCGCTGCGGGGTTACCATCCCGAGACATTTTACCAACTGGTCGCTTCGATGGCGGGTGAAATGGCCACCTTCACGGCTGCCGAGAAGCGCGCCCCCCAGTTTCCTGTCTATCAGCATGACAAGCTTCAGGAAACGTTTCGTCCGGTGTTTGACGCGCTGCGGCAATCGTTGAGTATGGTGCTAGAGCAAAATGCGGTATCGCTACCGATACAGGAACGCAAATACGGTATTCGCGTCGCGGCACTCAGCGACCAATCCTTGTTAGACCAGGCCAGCTTTGTGCTGGCGATTGCCGCGGATATCCCGAGCGAGGATCTTCGCCAACGCTTTCCTGCCCAAGTGAAAATCGGCCCGGTTGAGCAAATTCGACAGTTGGTCAATGTCCAGCTACCTGGCATTCGGATCCGGCCCATTCCCGTAGCGCCTCGGCAAATACCTTACCATACGGGTTTTGTCTATTTCGAGTTGGAGCGGGCAGGGGAGTTATGGGACCAGCTAAAGACTTCGGGTGGATTCGCGTTCCACATCGGCGGTGAATTTCCGGGACTAAAGATCGAGTTTTGGGCTATTAGGAGCTAACTACGATGGATTCCGATGATCCTTTTTCAAACGATCGGGGTGATCGTACCGTAATTCGGCCTATGCCGGGTGGACGAGGCGTCAATTCTCCCGGTAACGAGCGCGAGAGCGTCACACCGGCACCTAAGCCGCAGTCACCGGCAACGCCTGTGCAGGCGGACTTTGCAACGCCGGGATTAGCTATGGACGCTGTGGGTTCCCGGGGTGCAGGCGATATTCCCTTCACCGGGCAGATCCCGGGTTCCGGTTTAAACCCGTTGGTTGATGCCGCTTCATCGCTCTTGAATCTGGCGTCACAGTTGCGGAACAGTGTATCGCAAGAGAACGTTCTCTCGCTACGAGATCATGTGACCCAGCAAGTGCGGCTATTCGAGGATAAAGCCCGTGCGGGCGGCTGTGACCAGGATAGCGTCCTCACTGCGCGTTATCTGCTGTGCACCTATTTGGATGAAAGTGTCCTGAGTACACCTTGGGGTAGCGAAAGCGATTGGGCATCGCAAAGCTTGTTGAGTACCTTCCACAATGAGACCTGGGGAGGCGAGAAGTTTTTCCAGGTGCTGGACCAGCGGATCGCGGAGCCCTCTCGCAATCTTAATCTATTGGAACTTGTGTTTATCTGCCTGTCGTTCGGTTTTCAAGGGAAGTACGGTATCTCAGACAGGGGTAGTTCCCAGTTGCTGGAGATTCAGGATAACCTGATTAGAACAATCTCGATGCAGCGCGGTGACTTTGAACGCGAATTATCGCCACATTGGCAGGGCGTAGCGGACAAGCGCTATGCCCTGGTTAGATATGTTCCCTTGTGGGTTGTCGGTGCACTGGCGGGCGTATTGCTGCTAATCGTCTATGCCGGATTTCGGTTGATCATCGGCTCCACAACAGCCCCCATCTACGAAGATATTGAGCGCATCAAACTGCAACCAGATATCGAACTCAGGGAATAATAAAATAAATTTGGCCGCCATTGGCCATCAAGGTTAAAGACAACTATGAAGCGGATTCTGGGCGTATTTAGGAACCGATGGTTTACGTCGATCATCGGGTTGCTCGCTGTCGGTATTCTGATTTGGTTCGTGGGGCCATTGATTGCAATTGCCGGAGCAATTCCACTCAAGTCGGTAGTGGCTCGCCTGGTGGTGATTCTGGTCTGCGTGGTCCTTTGGGGACTCAATAATCTCAGGATACAAATGCAGGTTAATCGGGCCAATACCGAGTTAGCCAGCGGTTTCGCGGATGCTCATGCGGCAGCGCCCGAGACCTCACAATCAGCAGAAGAAGTTGCGGCGCTCAAGGAACGCTTCGACGAAGCCCTGGGCGTACTTCGTTCAACTACCCGCAAGAAAGGGGGCGCGGGCATTTACGATCTGCCGTGGTACATTATTATAGGCCCTCCCGGCAGCGGTAAGACGACAGCGCTGCTCAATTCCGGTCTCAAGTTCCCGCTGGCCGACCGGTTTGGTAAGGAAGCGCTGCGCGGGGTGGGTGGTACACGAAATTGTGATTGGTGGTTTACCGAAGATGCGGTGCTGCTGGATACGGCCGGTCGGTATACGACACAAGACAGCCACATGGAAGCCGATAGTGCTGCATGGGAAGGCTTTCTCGGATTACTTAAAAAGCATCGCCGCCGCAGGCCTATCAACGGCGCTTTGGTTGCAATCAGCCTGGCCGATCTCCTGACCCAGAGTGAAGCGGAGCGCGCGCAGCAGGTGCGGGCAATAAAACAGCGACTTCAGGAGCTTGATAAACACCTGGGAATTCGCTTCCCCATCTATGTGCTGCTGACTAAATGTGACCTCATCGCCGGGTTCATGGAATTTTTCGATGATTTTGGCGTTGGCGAGCGTGGTCAAGTCTGGGGCGTCAGTTTTCCTTATGACAAGGACCAGACCAGTGGCTCACCAGTTACATCATTTATGGGTGAGTTTGACGCGCTCATCGATCGTTTAAACAAACGCCTGTTGTGGCGTATGCAGCAGGAACGTGATCCCGTCCGTCGCGCCAGGATGTTTTCATTCCCACAACAAATGGCTTCCCTGCGTGAGCTATTAAACAATTTCCTGACAGAAGTATTTTCAGCGAGTCGTTACGAAGATTCGTTGCTGCTACGCGGAGCGTACTTTACCAGTGGCACCCAGGAGGGGTCGCCCATCGACCGGGTGATGGGTTCCTTGTCTCGAACCTTTGGTTTGAGTCCGCAGATGATCAGCCCATTTGGAGGCCAGGGACGAAGCTATTTCGTCACACGATTACTCAAAGAGGTAATTTTCGAAGAGGCTGATTTGGTCGGCGCCAATCGACGTTTGGAAGTGCAACGACGCTGGCTACAGCGGGCTGCGTATGGTGGCGCTGTGGGATTCACGGCTATTGCTATCCTGGCGTGGATGACCAGTTTCACCCGCAACGAAGTCTATATTTACCGCTTCAAGAGTGCCCTGGAAGATTTCGAACAAACCAGGGCCCTGCAGGCGGGTGGGATCAGCAATTTCGACCAATTGTTGCAGCGGCTCAATAGTATTCGAGACGTAACCCGTGTTTACAGTCCCTTTAAAGAGGGCGTGCCATTCCTTATGGGGATGGGACTCTATCAGGGCAATAAGCTCACCGCCGCTGCGAATGATCTATACCGGCAGGAGTTGGATACCCTGTAGCTGCCCTCGATCAAATACCGGCTGGAACAGCATCTATCGGCGGGCAAGGGTGGCCCGGATTTCCAATATGAA
>CAXMOT010000018.1:0-4394 GCA_964195105.1 uncultured Gemmatimonadales bacterium
GGAACACCTCATCGAAGCCTCGGCCGAACTCGGTGAGTACGCGCTGGCGCGGCTCGAGTCGATGTGCGAACGCTATCCTATCATCCACGAAGTGCGCGGGCTTGGCCTGCACCTCGGTATCGAGTTACGCCGCGACGGCAAACCCGCCAACGACGAAGCCGAGCAGGTGCTGTACCACTCGCTGGAACAGGGGCTTAGCTACAAGGTTGGCGGCGGCTGTGTTTTGACGCTTTGTCCGCCGATGACGATCACGCGCGAGGAGCTGGACCGGGCACTCGACATCGTCGAGGCCGGTATCGCCTCGCTGGACTGAATTACAGCACAAAAAGATGGCGGAGGGATTAACTGTTAGTTGTAACAATGTTAGTTGTAATAGTTAGTATCTGATCTTACAGACAGTGTCTGATTTGTTCGAAGCCAATCGGCTGCTTTTACTCGCAGCGGCCATTCGAGAGTCTCGATTAGCCCCTTCTCAGATGGCTCATAACGGTACATACCGGTCGTTGCTTTGGACTCGACCTAACTGCTGATAATGACCAGCAGCTGATCCCCTATTATTATCCGAGTCAGCCAACGTGCCTTAAACACGCTGAGCATCAAGGGTTCTGCGAGCCAGCTCACGATTGATACTCGAGACCGCGTCGAACTGTGTCAGGTGAATATCACCGCTTAGCTGCTGCAGAAAATCCGAGCGCTTCAGGGCATCCATGACCGGCCCCTTCACCTCGGACAAATGCAGTTTTATATCGCTATCCCGCAGGCGGATATTTATTGCAATAAGACTTTCCAGCGCCGAAACATCAATTGTATTCACCGCCGAACAAAGCAGAATGAGATGGCGAATCTGCGGATGCGCCGCAACCGCTTGATTGACAAGCTCTTCGAGAAAACGAGCGTTTGGAAAATACAGGCTCGCATCCACTCGCAGCGTTACAACTTCGGGATCGATGACAACCTCATGCCGTTTCACATTGCGAAAATGCTGCGTCCCCGGTAATTGACCGACGACCGCGACATGGGGCTTCGATGTGCGATAGAGATGAAGAAAAATCGATAGCCCGACGCCGGCCAGCAAACCCGTTTCCACCCCATCGAGCAGGGTAAGAAGGACTGTAGCCGCCATCGCCGCACCATCGGCCCGGTCATAATGCCATGCATGCCTGAGTACGGAAAAATCTACCAGGCTGATAACGGCGACAAATATGGTGGCGCCGAGCGTCGCTTTCGGTAAAAAAAACAGCAGCGGGGTCAGGAACAGGGTAGCAATTGCAATGCCAACCGCTGTAAAAGCCCCGGCAGCGGGCGTCTCCGCACCGGCGTTAAAGTTAACCACGGATCGGGAGAAACCACCGGTAACAGGAAATCCACCGGAAACAGAGGAGCCGATGTTGGATGCACCCAGGGCAATCAATTCCTGGTCGGGGTCAACGCGCTGACGTTTCTTGGCCGCAAGCGTAAAGGCAACTGAAATCGATTCGACGTAACCGACGATAGAAATCAAAAGCGCCGGGACAAGAATAATCATCCACATTCCCATCTCGAAAGGCGGCAAGGATATTTCAGGAAGCCCTTGCGGCACCTCACCAACAATTTTGACGCCTTGTTCGGAAAGCCCCAGTCCCCAGACGGCAATCGTGGTGGTGGCCACGGCTGCGATAGGCCCCACTTTTGCGAGAATATCTGCTGGCCGCTCGCCGAGCCCCAGGCGCAGCAGGAGGGGCTTGAGCTCCTTACTTACCCATAACAGAAATGCCAATGATGCAAGACCGATCACCGCCGTGTACAGATTGAAATGCTCGAGGTTCTGCGCAATCGAGATTACCAGGTCAACGAAATTTTCACCGTGCACCTTGATGCCCAGCATCGGGCCAAACTGGCTCGCGGCGATCTGCATCCCCGATGCCGCAATGAATCCCGCGATAACGGGATGACTGAGAAAGTTTGCCAGAAAACCCAGCCGCAAAAGACCCATGCCAAGCAACAGCAGCCCTGAAATCATGGCGAGTGCGGCCGCGGCTCCCAGATACTCCGGGCTGCCCTGCGCTGCAAATTGACTCACGGCGGCTGCGGTCATCAGGCTAACCACCGCGACGGGGCCAACCGCCAATGCTCGCGATGTACCAAAAACCGCGTAAAGCAAAAGTGGCGCCATCGAGGCGTAAAGCCCAACCTGCGGTGGCAACCCTGCAAGCATTGCATAAGCCAGGGATTGCGGAATCAGCATCACCGTGACAATTCCCGCGACGACCAGATCGTTGACCAGTGTTTGCCGGGAGTACTCCGCGCCCCAGGTTAAAATCGGGAAATATTTACCTAGCATGCTCATAGATTCCAGTTAGTTATCAATGTGGCGGCCTAATCGAGCAACCCATGGGTTTGCCGTGAGCCCATGCAATACAACGCTTAATAAAACCGTGGATACCGCCGTGGCGACAACTTCATACATTGCCACGAGTTCGTACTGCATTACGATGACAGCGAATACGATAGTGGCCAGGCCTCGCGGTCCAAACCACCCCAAAAATAATCGCGCCTCGGTATCCAGTGTCGTACCCCACAGGCTGATCCATACCGGCAGCATACGTAGTAGCGTCAGGCTTGCGATCGCATAAATCCATGTCTTCCAGCTGAAATACGGCCACGTGTTGGTGAGGACTATTGCACCGAAGATTATCCATACCACTACGGATAACAGATCTGCATAACCCTCATTGTGATGCAGGTAGCTGTGCTTGTTCTCAAGCGCGCGCCCGGCGATCAAGCCGCAAACAAAGGCCGCGATAAAGCCACTGCCGCCCAGTTGTTGCGCCATGGTAAAGGCCAATATGGCCAGGCTCACCAGGGTGAGTTGATCCCACAGGGGTGAATTCCACTTACGCTTGATAGCGATCTTCATCAACCTTGCCGAGATATAGGCCAGGCCCGCACCGACCAACAAGCCAATACCAATTTCCTCGAGTATGAGCAGCAATGAATGCGCCACGGTACTATCGTGCAATTCCAGCGGCGCGACTATTGCCAGCAGGATAAATAATACGGGGACACAGATGCCATCGTTCAGACCACTTTCCATGTTCAAGCCTTCGCGCATTGGCGCCGGTACCGCCGGGTTGGTGACAACTGCCTTACCCAATGCCGCGTCGGTGGGCGCTACTATGGTGGCCAGTATGGCCACTTCCAGCCACGGCATATCATCGAACAGCAGTAATCCAAACCCCCAGCCCGATAACAGGCACAATGGCAAACCAATAAGCAACAATCGTGTGGGGAGCCAGTTAGAGTGGCGCAACACCTTGAAGTTGACATTGGCGGCGTCGGTAAACAGCACGATGGCCAGGGTAAGTTCGGCCAGGACACGAAGGCCAGGACCCCTGATCTCAAGATGCAGCGCATCGAGTACGGCCGGCCCCAACAGGATGCCGACCAGCACGAACAACAAGGCGCCGTGGATCCAGCGCGATTCCAGGCGGCCGGCAAAAAAGCTGTAAACCAGAACGCATGCAGAGAGTATGAGTAAGTTTTGATATACCATTTTCTGTCAACCCGGCTGCGTCAATGGCACTCTACTCGATACCGTTTTATCAGGGAGGATATTGCGCAACTGCTCACACCGAGCTGCCCCCACTGATCTTGTTCGCCTGCCCGGCGAAAATGCGGGCGCCAATGGCCGCGAGAACAACCGACCATAAAGTCCACATGACGACCATTACCACGATGCGCGGATCCGCGTTCGGAATAGCAAGCGCCGCCGCTAACACAGCTGCGATGTTACGGGTGCCCATCCCCAGCGCCATAACACTTCGCTGATTCTGTTTAAGGCCAAAGCCAAAGCGATAGGTTATCAGCGCCATTGCAACCATGAACACTGTCATTGAGAGTAATGCCATGCTACCCGCGGTATCGAGCATGCCACGGCCGTAGAGTAGCAGGCACCATACGATTGTTAGCAATGTAGAAAGCATGGCGAACCGTTTCATCCCCGGGAAAATCCTGCCTGCTGTAGCCCCGGCGAAATGTCGAAAAACGGCCCCGATTAACAATGGCGCGAGTATCGTGAGCAGCAGTGGTTTTGCAAGCGACCAGGTGTCTATAGTCAATCCCTTGATTAATAGTGGAGCCATCAATGGCATCAACACCACGGTGCCGATCACCACCAGCGGTATGAAGGCTCCCGTAAAACCCATTTCTCCGCGCGCTTTTTCCACCATCTGCTGCAGGAATGGCGCACATGGCGCCAGGCTGGCGAGGAGAATCGTTATTACATAGGGCTCATCCAAAGGCAGCACCGTGGTGATAAGAACAGCCAATGCGGGCCCCAACACCCAGCCCCAGATGAAGATCAGCGCCATGGCCTTCCTGTTTCGCAAAGCCACCATAACCTCGGGCAGGTTGAC
>CAXMOT010000019.1:0-15937 GCA_964195105.1 uncultured Gemmatimonadales bacterium
CGCTGGCCAGCCAAATCCGGGTTTTGAGCTGCTCTGACTGCTCGAAGTAGTCTTCAAGGCAGCCTGCCAGCGAGGGTTTATCCAGTGGGACCACACCCTGGTAACGCTTGCCCTTGTCGGGCTCGATGGTGATCGCCAGCACGCCATGTCCCAGCGCGCTGTTAAGGTCGTCCCAGGTGCCGGAATCGGCATATCGGGCAACCGCGCGCAGTTCCTGGTTATCCCGGCACTCGGCCATCAGCAGGTTGAGCGGGCCATCCCCCTGGGCCTGGATCGACAGCGTGCCTGAAAACTTCAGGTTGGAACTCAGCAGTGCGGCGGCGGCCATGAGTTCGCCTAGCAACTGCGCCACCCCGGCCGGGTAATCGTGACCCTCCAGGGCATCCCGGAAGGACTGCTGCAGACCTACCAACTGGCCGCGAATGTCCAGCTCGTTAAAAATGAAGCCTTGCAGCGTGTCGACATTACTCATAAATACATTCCATAATTCTAAAGCGGGCGGTTAATCGGGATCGTGGATGTTCTTGAAGCGAACGATGGCCCGGCGCTGTTTTTTGGTAGGGCGTTGCGGTACCGTGGGTAGCGCAGCGCGTTGTAATTTGCGTTGTTGTGCTTCCAACTCCCGTTTTTCCACACTTTCCTCTGTCTCGCAATACAGGGTTGCAGCCTCTGCCGCCGAGCGACGCTGTTCAGATAGCGCGGTGACCGTGACGCTCTTCTCGCTCCAGCCCTGGCGCACGCTCAGTGTGGCGCCGATCTCGACATTCCTGCTGGATTTGGCGTGGCTGCCCTCGTAATGAACCTTACCGCCCTCGATCGCTTTCTTGGCCAGGGCGCGGGTCTTGAAAAAGCGCGCCGCCCACAACCATTTATCCAGGCGTACCGTTGATTCACTCATCTTCAGGGATCTGCACGCAGGTCAGGCGGGGGTGATCTCGGCAAAGCAGCCCAACGCAGGAAATTCCTGCTGCTCGTACCCCGGCTGCTGGCTGTCGGGTTGCCGGATCGTCAACAGGTGAGCAATGCCATAGCGCTGCGCAGAGCGCAATACCGGCAGGCTATCGTCGATGAGCAGGGTGCTAGCTTCGTTAAAGGGTTCCTGCTGCTGCAATTGAACCCAGAATTGCTGGTCCTCTTTGGGTGCGCGAATGTCATGGGCGGATATAATTCGGTCGACGTGTTCGTGCAGTGCGGTTTTCTCAATCTTAATAGCTATGCTGGCCTGGTGGGCGTTGGTTACGATCACGCAGCGTTTTTGTTGGTTCCTGACTTCGCGCAGAAACGGGATGACATTGGGACGAAACGCAATCTTGTGATCAACCTCGCGTTTCAGAGCGGCGACATCCAGGTCCAGTTCGGCCGACCAGAAATCCACGCAATACCAGTTGAGCTGGCCCTGGTGCTTCCTCATGCGGGGCTCCAGATGCTGAAATGCTTCCTCGGTTGTCAGGTTGTTCTTCTGGGCGTAGCGCAGCGGTAAATGCTGCAGCCAGAAGTAATTATCAAAGTGCAGGTCCAGCAGGGTGCCGTCCATATCCAGCAATACCGTGGATATAGCGTCCCAGTTGAGCTGTATGCCTAAAGTTTCGAACGGAGCGTTCAACGTCAATACCAATTAAAGCCTGCACAGTGAAGCCGTGATTATAACCAGTCTGTGGCTGAGTGGCTAAACTTCTGAATCTTGCAGGGCGTCGATCAGGGTGGCGGGCGTTAATAGCTGGGGCAGGATTTCGGGTTCCTGCCTGCCGGGTAAGTACATCAGGTAAAGCGGAACTCCGCTGCGGCCGAAGCGCTCCAGTACCCGGGTTATCACTTCGTTGCCGCTGGTCCAGTCGCCGACCAGGTACGTGACCTGCTCGCGATTAAAGGTTTCGATCAGTTCGCTGCTATTTAATGCCACCCGCTCATTCACCTTGCAGGTGATGCACCAGTCCGCGGTAAAGTTAACAAACACCGGGTGGCCGGCTTGCAGACTGTCCTGCAGTCGCTGTTCGGACCAGGGTAGTTCGCTGAGTTCAGACTGGGTAGCCTCGCCAATTCCTTGCTGCGTCGATGGCTGTTCAACCTGGGTTAACAGGGCGAGTGCAGCAGCAATGGCGACCAGCGCCAGCGAGCGTTTGATAGGTGCCGAGTCCTGTGCCGCGCTGTTGCGCCATAGCCACAGCGCGAATGCCAGTATAACCATGCCGCCGAGTACCAGCGCCACCATATCGCTATTGGTTTGGTTCGCCAGTACCCATAGTAGCCAGACAGCGGTGAGAAACAGCGGGAAGGACAAAAATTCCTTGAGCGTTTTCATCCAGCGCCCGGGCCGTGGTAACCGGTTGGCCAACGCTGGAACGAAGGTGAGCAGTAAAAACGGTAATGCCAGTCCCAGCCCGAGCATTGCGAATACCAATAGCGCAAGGCCCGCGCTTTGGGTCATGGCAAAGCCCATTGCGGTGCCCATAAAGGGTGCAGTGCAGGGCGTCGCGACGACGGTGGCGAGAACGCCGGTCAGGAATGAGCCGGCGAGACCGCCGTGACCACCCATGAGGTTGCCGGCGCGGGTTAACGAGGCGCCGATTTCGACGAAGCCGGCCATGCCCAGGCCCAATACAAAAAACAGGTAGGCCAGTCCGGCGACAAACCAGGGTGATTGCAACTGGAAGCCCCAGCCGACGCCTTCGCCGGCTGCGCGAATAATTAACAGGATCGCCGCAATAAAGACAAAGCTCAGCACCACGCCGACGGTGTAGGCCAGGCCGTGCAGCTGTTGGTTGCGGCGGCTATGATTGCCGCTTTCCATCAGGCTAAGCACCTTTATTGAGAGCACCGGAAACACGCAGGGCATCAGGTTCAATACCAACCCGCCGGCGAGCGCAAATACCAGGATAGTGAACAGGCTGTAGCCATTCAGGGCGGCGGCTGCCGCGGTCGGTGCTACAACGCCGGCAGCAGCGACATTGTCGGCCGTAAATTGGTATGCGACGGGCGTAGTGTCGCGCATAAAGGTGATTAGTACCGGAAATTCCTCGGGAGGCTGTTCGACATAGGGATCCTTCGTGACCCGCACTTGCAAGCGATCGCCGCTACGGGTTATTTTCGGTGCTACTTCGTTGCGGATCAGCTCGGCTGCGACCGGAAAGAACTGCATGTCCGTCGCCTGTTCCAGGGTGCCGCTGGCAAAGCCCAGGTCGAAGGCAAATTCATCGGCAACGCTATAGGTGGCAGTAGGCGCCTTGATGTGCCTGGGCAAGGCCGCTAGTGCTGCGGCCAGGCTCGTCGCTGCGGGGGACGCAATCGGCACGTTCCCTACCGGTAGCTCGAGCGCGAGCGTTGTCTCGCCTGGTATACAAATGTCCGCGCATACCAGCCATTTGGCGACTGCGTTAATTCTATAGGGTTGATCTGTTGGCAGGTCTACGGGGGGCGTGATTCGGGTAAGCAGCAGGGTGTCGCCATGGAAGCCGTAGTTTATGAGCCCCAGGTAGTCGATGCGCTCGGGAATTGGCCATTGGATTTCGCCCGCTTCGCTGCCTGCAGGCAGTGTCCATTCGATGCGTGTTGGCAGGCCGGTGTCGCCCGGGTTACGCCAGTAGGTGTGCCAGCCTGCTTCAGGTACCAGCCGCAAGGCGGCCCAGAAGGGTTGTCCGGGCGCGATACGTGAAAACTCACTGACCAGCGAGACCTCAATATGGGGTTTCTGCACAACCTCGGATTCACCGGCGGTTGTGGCATATCCGAAGTTTGCGAATGCCAGGAAACTCAGTAAATTCAGTGAGATAGCGAGCAGGCTGAGCTGGCGAGGAAGTCGTTTCATGAGCTGGTCAATGTTAGTCGGTGGAGCCGAAGTTAATGAGTTGTGCTGCGCAGCATTAAGCTTAGCAGTTTACGGTAATTTCGCGTACTCAAATGGCGTTAACAGGTATGGCTGCATGGGTCGCTTTACTGCGAGTCCGTATTCAAGACCTTGTTCATGTGAATATGTTCAATGCCGGCGTCCATAAAGGTTGCGCCATAACCCCGGTAACCCAGTTTTTCGTAGAAGGGTATCGCGGCTAATTGCGCGGCAAGCTCTACCTCACCCATTTCTGCCGTGCGCGCGGCCTGCTCCAGCGCCGCGACGACCTGTGCGCCAAAACCCTGGCCGCGAAAGGGTTTTGCTACCGCAATGCGGCCCAGGTGGCCATCGGGGGTGAGCCGGCCCGTTGCGACCAGTTCGCCCTGCACAAATATGACCGCGTGCCGACACTGCGGGTCGAGGCCGTCAGTCTCAAGTTCCGGCGGGACATGTTGTTCCTGCACAAACACCCGATCTCGCAGTGAGCTGATCGCTGCGCTGTGGGTGGCGAAATCGGCCACATTATTTTTCATTGCAGATGAACCTCGGGGGCAGGTTTGGTAAAGTACCCGCCCTATCAGGCGAAGCGGGCGGTTGCGAGGGTATCACGTCGCTGGCGCTCAATCTTTGCGTTCTGGCATTCTTCATTCACCAGGAGCTTGTCGCACTTAAGGCTGCTCTGCTGCGGAAAAGCCCGAGTTGGCCATTTTCTGCCCCACTATTCTCCTCAAAATTGGACAAAAAATGACGCAATCGACTCTTTCCCTCGCTACGAGCGCTCAAGTCCGACAGACTCCTGGCATATATCCATGAGCAAAAAAATCTTTAGCAATATGACCTTCTGGGTGGTGAGTTTTGGCGCCGCCGGTTATCTGGGTGCGCTGCTGTTCGGGGACAAGAGCTGGGTGGATTCCGTAGACGCGCCGCTGTTTTACGAGCTTATTCTGTCAGTCAAGGTTCTGTTCATCAAGCTGTTACGCATGCTGATCGCCCCGGTGGTGTTTATTTCCATTATCGCGGGCCTGCTGGGCATTGGCAGTGTGGTGCGCCTCCGGCAGATGGGCAAGCTGACCATCAGTTATTATCTCTGCACGACTGCGATCGCAGCGCTTTTGGGCCTGGTGGCGGTATTTTTTATTCATCCCTGGGAAAGCAGTGGCGCGCGCATCGGCGCCGAGCAGGTGCTGGCGATGACGCAGGGCGTCGAATCGATTAACGCGCCGCGGCTTATCGACCCACAAAGTGGTTCTATTCTGGTGGTGCTACGGGTGCTGCTGGGCAGGATGTTCGTCAACCCGATTACAGCGCTGGCCGAGCTTAATATCCTGGGGATTGTCTTTAATGCGTTCGTCATCGGCCTGGCGATGCTGCTGGTGTTGCCGCAGGACAGCCCCCTTGTCAAAGTCGTCAACCACCTCAATCGCGCCATTAACTATGTGCTCGGGTGGGTGCTGAAAGTCACGCCGCTGGGGGTGTTTGCGATCCTGTTTGATTTTACCCTGCGCATTGGCGGTGCGGTGCTCGACCAGTTACTGTCCTTCGCCGTATTGGTGGTGGCGATAACCCTGTTCCACGGCGTCGTGATATTGCCTCTCATTGGCTACTACCTGGGTGGCGTGAACCCGTGGCAATTATTCAGGAGAATCGCCTATCCCATGACGGTGGCATTCAGTACCGCATCCAGTTCCGCGACCCTGCCGGTGTCCATCCGCACCTGTCGCAAGCACCTCGACGTGCCGGATTCAGTCGCCAGCTTCGTGTTGCCCCTCGGTGCGACCATGAATATGGATGGTACAGCGCTGTTCGAGGGTATTGCCGCGGTCTTCCTGGCCTACCTGTTTGGTATCGATCTCAGCACCACGGCAATTTTTGCGGTATTCCTGATGGCGATGGTGTCATCTATCGGCGCCCCGGGGATGCCTTCCGGTTCGATGGCCGGGATGCAGATGGTGCTGCTTGCTGCGGGTATCCCGCTGGAGGCGATTGCCCTTCTGCTGGTGGTAGAGCGCCCGCTCGATACTGTGCGCACCGCGGTGAATGTGCAGGGGGACATTATTGGCACCCTGGTGGTCAAACGCGCGCTCGAGAAGAGGGCGGCTGAACTCGAATCCAGGGTGAGCGATACCGTTTAGTCGCAAAAGTGATGAGCCGGTCCCGGTGCGCCAACCATTATTCCTGGCGGTTTTTAATTTTCTTCATTACGCCAACAAACTCGCTGGCTGCGGGGCTTTCCGCTTCCCGTGCATAGTCTGTCGAATGCGTTCGCGATCCGCGCGGCCAGTAGTGCTGGAAAACTGATCATCTTCGTGGCGTATGGTGACATTATCGCCAAAAGGTTTCTAGGTCTAAGCGCCGTATCGCCCAATGCGCAAGATAGAGACGGGCAAACCACCAGAGAGAAACTGCGTTAACAACAGTGTTTCCAGTGGCGCCGTTAGTCGAATTAGTCGGGAATCATGTCGTACAGCAAGCCTTCGCGCAGTGCGCCGCGGCTATACTCCATGCGTTCGATCTCGAGCAGCTTAAAGGCTGCGATCAGTATTGCGACGGCGGCGGGCAGTATCCGCGCGCGGGCGGGGACGACGCCGTCGATTTCAATGTCCTCAAGGCGTTTGAACTCCAGCAGCCGTTCGCGGATATTGAACAGGTGATCGATGGTGATCGAGCGTTTGTTGTAGCCTTCCGCCTTGAGGATGCGCGATACCGTCTTGATGCTGCCAGAAGAGCCAAGACACAATTCCCAGCCGGTTTTCAAATAGGCCTTGCGGAATTTTCCGATTTCTTTTTCCGAGCGCTCAACCATCTGGATAAACCGACTATTGCTGACCTTGCCGTCGCCGAGGTAGGTTTTAGTTAGGTTGACGCAACCAATCGGCTGGCTGCAGAGGCGCTTCTCTTTAAATTCAGAGCCGATGATAAATTCGGTACTACCTCCGCCAATATCCATGACCAGCATCTGTCGCTTAATGTCGGATATGTGAGAGGCGCCCATATATATAAGGCGGGCTTCCTCGGTACCGGAGATGACCTGGATGGGCACGGGGAAGTGCTTGGCGGCCTTAGTCAGAAAAGCATCGGCGTTTTTAGCGACACGCAGGGTGTGAGTAGCAACTGCGCGGATATTTTCCGGGGGGATGTCTTTCAGCAGTTCGCTGAAGTTATCCAGGCACTTGATCGCGCGCTTGGTGGCGGCATCGTCCAGTACCAGGTTCTTGTCGAGGCCTGCAGCGAGTTGAACCTGCTGCTTGAGGCGTTCGAGGACTTGGAAATCCGTGCCCACGCGGCGTACCACGATCATATGAAAGCTGTTGGAGCCAATGTCCAGCGCAGCTAGTACCTGATTCTCATCTGAGTTGGTTGGGAGGCTTCCGACGGATAGTTTTTTTAGTGACAGCTGCATAGGGTATCGAAAACTATTAAGGGGTATTGCAACGGTGCTTTATTATAGGGCCTTCAGGTAATCGTGAATCGCGATTTGCGACCTGATTTTCTTGCGATTACCCCTAGGCACGTATTTGTTGCTTTGTTTGGCATCTATAATACGGGCCTTCATGGTGTCTTTCCACTGAATTTCGAGGATATCCAGTATCTGGTTTTTCAGCCGCTGATCGTAGATGGGGCAGCCAACTTCAATGCGCTGGTCGAGGTTGCGGGACATGATGTCCGCCGACGATATAAACACCTTCTTGTCGCCACCGCTGTGGAATACGAACACGCGGGGGTGCTCAAGGAAGCGGTCCACGATGCTGATCACCTTGATGTTGTCGCTGAGTCCCTTGACGCCCGGGATCAGGCAGCACATGCCGCGAATGATCAGGCGCACCTTGACCCCGGCCTGGCTTGCCTTATACAGGTTGTCGATCATTTCCGGATCGGTAAGGTTGTTGATTTTGAACATTATTTCGGCTTTCTTGCCGGCCGCAGCGGTGTCCATTTCCTCCTTGATCAGGCGCCGCAGGCGTTTGCGGGTATCGTGCGGGGACGTGATCAGGTGCTTGTAGGAGTAGCGCTTGTACATGTGCGCGATGGTATCGAACACCTGTTCCACTTCGACGCCGATTTCCTGGTCGAAGGTGAATAACGAAAAGTCGGTATATACCCGCGCCGTGCCTTCGTGGAAATTTCCCGTCCCGACGTGGGAATAGCGGACCAGTTCGCCGTCTTCCATCCGCTCTATCAGGCAAATCTTGGAATGGATCTTCAGACTGGGCAGGCCGAACTCGACCTTGACCCTGGCATCGGTGAGTTTCTTTGCCCATTCAATATTGGCGGCTTCATCAAATCGCGCCTGCAGTTCCACCACCACCGTGACATCCTTGTTATTGTTCTTCGCCAGTATCAGGGAGTTGATTAGCTGGGAGTCCCTGGCCACCCGGTAGATCGACAGCTTGATCGAACGCACCTGCGGGTCGAAGGCGGCCTGGCGAACGAACTCCGTGAAATAACGAAACTTGTGGTAGGGGTAGTAAAGCAGGATGTCCTGTTCGCGCATTGCGGCGAAACAGTTGCGATGCTTGTCAAACGCCCGGCAGTCCAGGCTGCGTAATTTATGATTTAACAAGTACTTGGGCCCGACCGCAGGGAATTTCATGAAGTCCTTGAAGTTGTGGTAGCGGCCGCCCGGTATAATGCTGTCGTAAGATGAGATTTTCAGCTTGTTGATGAAGAAGTTAAGCATTTCCGGTGGCATTTCGCGATCGTACACAAACCGCACTGGTGTTGCGGTGAGTCGCTGCTTGAGGCCGTCAGACATCCGGTCCATCAGGCTTTCGTCAATGTCGTCGCCAAGCAGGTAATCGGCATCACGGGTCAACTTGAACGCATAGGCAGAGTATTCGGCGCGGCCGACGATACCCTTGAACAGGTCGTTGAGGCAGTAACGAATAACGTTATCGAGCATGACGATCGTCTTGCGACGGCCATCTTTTTGCTTGGGTAGCTGGATAAAGCGGGTCATCTCGTCGGAGGGCACTTCAAGTACCGCATATTGCCTGGGTTGCTCGACTGGATTGATTTCCACCGCCAGGTAGGTGAGGTCGTCCATGAGGCAATGACCCAAATTGACATCAGTGGTTACAAACAGGGGTACCAGACTGGGCAGGATCTCATCACGGAAGTATTTTTTTACCCAGCCTTTCTGCTCGGGAAGAATCTGTGATTCGTTAACGAGAAAGATATTGCGCCGGGCCAGTAAAAATAAAATATCGCTGTAGACCTCGTCAAACCGTTCCTGCAATTTGAGGACTTTCTTCTGGATACGCGCCAGCAGGTCGGCATGGGCAAAGGCATTGGGACTGCCATCGTTAATAAGCAATTTACGTTTTACTTCAGCGAACCGGACCCGGTAGAATTCGTCCATGTTATTGGAATAGATACCCAGGAATCGCGCCCGCTCGATGACCGGGACGTCCTCGTCAGCCGCCTCCTGCAACACCCGTGCGTTGAATGCCAGCCAACTGATCTCTTTATCGATGAATTTATCGTTGTACTTCATGTAGACAGGGTGCCAATATCAGGGGTTAACCGGGCATCATTCCATTTGCATATGACATTCATATTACAGACGCTTATTAGTATAGCCAATGGTATCCGGTAATGGGCTGTTTTCCGCCCGGTTGGTGTAAATTGGAGTTGTACAGGCCATCCATGTCCCGGATAAAGTGGTAAAATGAGTTTTTCCCTGTGGCTGGAAAGTCTGGAATTCGGTAGTTTAGCCAGTAATGAATTGGTATGACTCGGAAATGTAAGCGCTGCGAGACGGTGAGGTTGCTTAGCGTCATCGCGACAGTTGCGGTGTTGGCCACGGTCTTTTACGTTAACTACTATGCAGGCTGAATGCAGCAACCATTGTGGTCCTGGCTCGCGCCACCGGGTGCGGCCTGAAGTTGAAGTGATGTCTGTCTGTAAACCTTTAAAGGATACTAACCCTATGTATAAAACTGCTTGTTCACTATGGCTTGGTGCGTGCCTGACGCTATTGGCTAACGCCAGCCTGATTGCCGATGAGACGCCTCGCGCCTATATTATTTCGCCTGTCGATGGCGCAACGGTTTCGAGTCCGGTGAAAGTTGTGTTTGGTTTGAGTGGCATGGGTGTCGCGCCGGCCGGCGTCGATAAGCAGGGTACGGGTCACCACCACTTACTCATCGATGTTGCTGAGCTGCCTGATTTGAAATTGCCGGTACCCGGGGATGCTAACCACAAGCACTTCGGTGGCGGCCAGACCGAGGCGACTATTGAGCTGGCGCCCGGAGTACATACCCTGCAGTTATTGCTGGGTGATAAATTTCATATTCCGCATGACACGCCGGTTACGTCTGAAAAAATAACCATAACTGTCGAGTAACCCGGAGTTACCAGCCCCCGTGTCCCGCTATCGACCCCCACGCGAGCACGGCTCCAATTATATAACCCCGGTGGGTCGACGGCGGCTTAGGGAAGAGCTCGATTACCTGTGGCGCGAAAAACGTCCCCAGGTCACCCAGGCTGTGTCAGAAGCGGCGGCCCAGGGAGACCGTTCTGAAAATGCCGAATATATCTATGGCAAGAAACAGCTGCGGGAAATCGACAGCCGGGTTCGCTTCCTCACCAAGCGGCTGGAAAATCATATCGTGGTAGATCGGATGCCCGCGGACCCAGGCGCTGTATTTTTCGGTGCCTGGGTAGAACTCGAGGAGGAATCCGGGGCGCAGCATGAATACCGTATTGTTGGCGCGGATGAATACGATACCCATAAACAGTACATCAGCATCGACTCCCCGCTGGCCAAGGCTCTGTTGAAGAAGCGGATTGGTGATGAAGTGACGGTCATCGCGCCGGCGGGTACGGTGCTTTACGAAGTGCTGGCTATTCGATACCAGGACTGACTTAAACGGGCGCGGCGATGCCGCGCTAGCTGTTATGACTGATCCCGATCGACGACCAATTGCTTGATGGTCTGGTTGCCCAGGCTCTCGGCCAGGTTGTCGTTGAGGGTTTCAAAAAGCTTGCTGACTTGCGGATCTTTGGGCAGCCGCCCCGGATTAATGTGGGAGTCTTCACCGGCGTGACGGATCGCTTCCAGGACCTGGGTGATCTTCATTTCATCCAGTGGTTGGCCGGGCATGTAGAGGGGCGTCTTGTCATTGGTCTGGCGCAGCAAATTTTTATGCTCCAGCGCGTTGAGTACCCGTTCCACAACATCGAGTGGCATTTTCAGTGCAACGGCCAGGTCCTTGCTGCTGTATCCCGGTTTGGTTTGATAAAAGCGTTTGCCGATCCTGGACATCACCAGCATGGCAAGTTGCTCGCGCATCGCGTTGCTCAAAATCATTTCTCGCCGCGGCGAGCTGACATAATCGGGATTCTGGTAATAGAACGCGATACTGGCGCCGGTCAACAGGATCAGCCAGCTCACATACAGCCAGACCAGGAAAAACATCAGGGTGGCAAAGGCAGAATAAACCTGGTTGTAATTACCGGAGGCGACAAAGGAAGCGAACAGGTAGCCGGCCGTCTCCCACAGCGCGCCGGCGATCAGGGCGCCGAGAAATGCCGAGGAAATCTTCACCTTGGTATTGGGCATGAAGATGTAGATAAAGGTGAACGCGCCGATGATCAACGAGTAGGGAATCAGGCGGGTGAAGGATTCTATGATAAAGCCCAGCACTGGCATATCCGCCAGCCAGCGCACCATTTCCGTATTCAGCATGGTGCCGGTAAAGGCCAGCGCCGAGAACACCAGTACCGGGCCGATCATCAATACTGACAGGTAATCACTGAAACGCTGGTGCAGTGGCCGACTACTGGATACCCGCCACGTGTAGTTAAATGCCATTTCGATTTTCTGCATCAGTGCCACCACGGTGTAGAACAGCAGGGCCATACCGATTGCGCCGAGCACGCCCACCTTCATGTTTTCCACGAAGCCGATGATGTTGCTGGTGATATCCACACCCTGTTCGCCCAGTGGCGTGAGCAGATTCAGCAGCATTGGCTCGATCTGGTTATGCACGCCAAAGGCTTTCAAGACCGAGAAACTGACTGCGAGCAGAGGCACAAGGGATAGCAGGGTGGTGTAAACGAGGCTCATGGCGCGCAGGGTTAACTGGCCTTCCGCGACATCTCGTACCACCGCGAACAGGATTCGGCTGATGCGGATGATGCGCACCCTCCAGCCAGGAAGGTCGGTCAGCTCGTCCAGCCAGACCAGCTGCCGTAACCTGGAAATGATGTCTTTGACCTGCATGCCCCCAGCCTCACTCATACCCTCAGCCTTTTTGTTGTTGCGCTATCGAGTTCCTGCGCCAGACCCTGCACCAGACAATAATTCTTTATGCGAAGTATGGCAAATCCGCTGGAGCGGCTTTACCGATCCTGAAGTCGCATAAGACGGCGGAAAGAGGGTGTTAAATCTGGCCCAGGTGCTTGGCCACAATCTTCAGTAAAGGTTTGAATACCTTGGGGTTGGCGCAGACGATATGGCCATTTTTCAGGAAGTCGCTACCACCATGAAAATCACTCACCATGCCGCCGGCTTCGCGGACAATGAGTGCGCCCGCCGCGATATCCCATTCTTTGAGATTCATCTCCCAGAAGCCGTCAAAGCGCCCGGCCGCGACGTAAGCAAGGTCAAGCGCTGCAGCGCCGGGACGTCGAATGCCGGCGGTCTGGCTGGCAATTTCCTGTAAGGCGGCCAGATAGGGTTCAATGTGTTCCAGCGCAAAGCCGCTGAAGGGAATGCCTGTGCCGATCAAGGCGCCATCCATCGATTTGCGATCGGATACGCGAATTCGCCTGCCGTTCAGGGCTGCGCCCTTGCCATTGCTGGCCGTGAACTCCTCGCGCTTGACGGGATCATAGATGACGCCATGCTGGACTCGGCCCTGATACTTGCAAGCGACCGAGATAGCGAAGTGGGGAATCCCATGGATGAAGTTGGTGGTGCCGTCCAGCGGGTCGATAACCCATTCATAGTCCGGATTCGATCCTTCTTCCAGGCCGGTTTCCTCGCCGCGGATGCTGTGATCCGGGTAAGCCTTGCGCAGGTGATACTTGATCTCGTTTTCCGCCGCGCGATCGATATCGGTCACAAAGTCATTGCGACCCTTTTCCTCGATGGTAAGCAGATCGGTACGATCGATGGCATTGACGAGGATTTCTCCGGCCTTACGCGTTGCGCGCAGGGCTATGTTGAGCATCGGCTCCATAAGCAGGCTTTTCAGACGTGTTGATTAATGGCTACAAGGGCGGCTATTCTAGCAGCGAGTGTTGCCGGCAGCCACAAGTGCCGGCGTTTTTTCGTTATGAATGCTCATTAGTTTTCGCTTAAATTGATATTGATTTATCCGGGCGAGGGGTAGAGTATTTATTGCCTGCAGATGGAAACCGGCGCCTGAAGCGAAGAAGCAGTATTTAAGCAGCGCTGATATTCCGTGTTGTACAAGCGAACTGGACCAACATCACATTGGCGGCCAAGCGGCCGTTCATCCTCTGGAGGGGATATGTCTGAAGAAGGATTTAAAGAAGCCGCACTCCAATACCACCGCCTGCCCAAGCCCGGCAAACTGGAAATAACCGCAACAACGCCGCTGGCAACCCAGCGCGATTTGGCGCTGGCCTATTCACCGGGCGTCGCCTATGCCTGCACCCTGATCGAGGAAGACCCGAGCGAGGCGGCCAACATGACCGCGCGCGGCAACCTGGTAGGTGTCATAACCAACGGCACGGCCGTATTGGGATTGGGCAATATCGGCCCGCTGGCGTCCAAACCGGTGATGGAAGGCAAGGCGGTGCTGTTCAAGAAATTTGCCGGTATCGATGTGTTTGACATTGAGGTCGATGAAACGGATGTCGACAAGTTTGTGGATATCGTCGTAGCGCTGGAGCCGACATTCGGTGGTATTAACCTCGAGGATATCAAGGCCCCGGAGTGCTTCGAAATAGAGAAGAAGTGCAGGGAGCGGATGAATATTCCGGTATTCCATGACGACCAGCACGGTACCGCGATTGTCGCGGCGGCGGCGGTTTATAACGCTTTGCGGATTGTGGGCAAGGATATCAGGGAAGTGACGCTGGTCGCCTCAGGTGCCGGTGCCGCGAGTATTGCCTGTATCAACCTTGTGGTGAGCATGGGGCTGCCCAAGGAAAATGTATACGTCTGTGATCGCCAGGGCGTGATCTATAAGGGCCGTGGCAGCGGCATGAACGAATACAAGGAAGTGTATGCGCAGGAAACCGATAAGCGCACCCTGGAGGACGCCATAGAAGGCGCCGATATATTTTTCGGCCTGTCCGGGCCCGGCGCGCTGAATGGCGAGATGGTCAAGAAGATGGCCGACAAACCCATTATCCTGGCGATGGCCAACCCGGTTCCCGAGATTCTTCCCGAGGAAGCCCTTGCGGCTCGGCCGGATTGTATTATTGCCACCGGCCGCTCCGATTATCCCAACCAGGTTAACAATGTCCTGTGTTTCCCGTTCATCTTCCGCGGCGCGCTGGATTGCGGCGCCAGCACCATCAATGAGGAAATGAAGATCGCCTGCGTCAAGGCGATAGCAGACCTGGCGCTACAGGAGTCGACTGCGGAAGTGGCGTTGGCGTATGCCGGGGAACAATTAAAGTTTGGCCCTGAATATATCATTCCGAAACCCTTTGACCCGCGTTTGATTGCCAATGTGCCCGCCGCGGTCGTGGAAGCGGCAATGGCGAGTGGCGTGGCGACCCGCCCGATCGATGATCTGGAGGCGTATCGCGAAAAGCTCAGCCGATACGTGGTTCGTTCCAGTATGTTCATGCAACCGGTCGTCGAAATGGCCAAGCGTGGCCAGGAGCGGCTGGTCTATGCCGAAGGCGAGAACGACACGATTCTGCATGCAGTGCAGCGAGTCCTGGATGAGAATATCCTGTCGCCGGTCCTGGTGGGCCGGCCCGAGGTTATCCAGGCCAATATCGATCGCCTGGGGCTGCGCATAAAGTTGGGAAGCGACGTCGAGGTGGTTAATCCGGAGGATCAATCCACCTGTGATGCGATGGCTGAACGCTACCATGCGCTCGTCGGCCGTAAAGGCAACTCAATCGAAATGTGCCGCACCGTTGTTCGCACGCACTCCACTGTCATTGCGGCGATGATGGTTGCCGAGGACAACGCCGATGGCATGATTTGTGGCAAGGTCGGCCGCTACGATTATCACCTGCGTCATATCAAGGATATTATTGGGCTGCGGTCCAAATCTGCGCATATTTCATCGCTGTGTACGGTGCTGCTGAAGGACGGGCCGGTATTCCTGGGCGATGCCTTCATCGATATTGAGCCTACCCTCGAGCAGGTGGTCGAGACCACCCGGTCTGCCGTTAACCAGGTGCAGCGGTTTGGCATAACGCCCAAGGTGGCGTTGTTGTCCCACTCCAACTTCGGAACGTCGAAAGCGCCCTCCGCGGTGAAAATGCGCAAGGCTGCTGCGATCCTGCGCCAGATGATGCCCGACGTGGAGATTGAGGGTGAGATGCATGCTAGCAGCGCATTGGATGGTGACTATCGCGAATCGATTTTTAAAGGCAGCAACCTGACCGGAGCTGCGAACCTGCTGATCTGTCCAAATATGGATGCAGCGCATATTGCGCTCGGCATATTGCGTCGCAAGGCGAATGGACTATTAGTCGGCCCCTTCCTGTCCGGCCTGGCGAAACCGGCGCATGTGCTGGTCAACTCTGCGACACCGCGCGGTGTATTTAATATGAGCGCGTTGGCGTCCGCGGATATCGTGCTGTACAAGGAGAAACACAGCTAGCCCGGTCGTAACGTTGTCCCGGAGCCAGGCGTCCTAGCGCCTGGCTTTTTTGTGATTCAGGGTTATCACTACTCGACTAGGAGTCTGTCGGGGAATAGACTAATCTATTCATGCACAGGGTTAGTGCTCTAACCACCTGATAACTCAGGATTCAGCGAGCCGAGAAGCGGTTGCCCGCTAGGCGCGATTTACAGGGAATGGCTAGCCCTTGCCAAGAATCGCAACACCGCGGGTGACCGCTTATCGGCCCGCCCTACGGGAGCTTGCCAGATGATCCAATACGGCGTTGCAACCCTTGAAAAGGGCTGGCCATTATCTGCGGGCTGCGTCTTGTCTTGAATCATCT
>CAXMOT010000020.1:0-15263 GCA_964195105.1 uncultured Gemmatimonadales bacterium
AGCCCCGGTCGCCTATGATGTGCAAAACGATAGCTGGTCGCTGCAGCAATTGTGCCTGGCCGGGACCGAGCAGGACCGGGTGTGCGTGGCCGGCGCTGGCAACGGCGCAACATTGGATGCCTCGCTGGCGGTAACACGGCTGCCAATGTCATTATTGAATGCCTTCGGCATAATGCCCGTGCAGACCGATGGCAGGCTCGACATCGATGCTAACCTGCAGCGCGGCCCCGGCGTCGATCAGGGCCATGCCCGAATAACCCAAAGCAGTCCGGATACCCCGCTGGTAATAACGGTGGACGAGGAATCCAATAGCCGGCTCAGCATCGGCGCATTGGAGGCTGAGGTCAGTCTGCAGCAGGAGCGGATCACGGGACACATCGACGCGACCCTTAACGACTCCGGGGCATTAAGCGGTCGTGTTGAGATCGGCAATTGGTCCGGTGATGATAGCCCGCTGACTGCCAGTCTCGACTACGAAATTCCAGACCTGCAGCCCTATGCCATGCTGGTACCTGAAGTAGATGCGCTCTCAGGTAAACTGAGCGGTTCGATCGGCCTTTCGAATACCCTCCAGCAACCCCGCTTGAGCGCCCAGGCGCGGTTGGATATTCCCCGTATCTATATCAATCCGCTGGCGATGGAATGGACGGATCTGACGGCAGAGATAACAACGCTGTCCGGCTTCGAGCAGCAGATTAAGGCCTCACTCAAGGCTGGTGAGGGGTTTATCGAGGTGGCCGGCACGCTGTCATTGGTGTCCGCCAGCGAGTGGTCCAGCGTGTTGCACATCAGTGGCGACCGGGCGCTGTTAATGGATCAGCCCAACCAACGGGTGGTCGCCAGCCCCGACCTGAATATCACTGCTTCAAATGAGCTGGTCGATGTGCGTGGCCAGCTTGCCATTCCCGAGGCCAGGCTGCTGATCAAGCCGGCTCCCGGCAGGCTCGCGTTGACTCCCGATGCGATTGTGCACGAGGCCGGCGCGGCGCCGCAAGGCGCAGCGGCTCCGGCTATAAACCTGGATCTCGACGTGCAGCTTGGTGACGAGGTCAGGTTGGAAGCCTTTGGCCTCAGAACAGGTGTCACCGGCAATCTGGCGCTCACCCAGGCGCCCACTGGCAGCTTGCTGGGGCAGGGCGAATTGCGTCTGGTCGACGGGGCGTATCGTGCCTATGGGCAGGACCTGACGATCGATAAGGGTATCATCCAGTTCGCCGGCTCACTCTCCCAGCCGCTGGTCGATATGTCCGCCACTCGCACGGTGAAAGAGGTCAAGGCAGGGCTAAAGGTAAGCGGTCCGGTGGATAATCTCCAGACCCGGCTGTTTTCCGACCCCGAGCTGAGTGATAGCGATATTCTATCTTATATCCTCAGGGGCAAGCCGTTAAGTGACACCACTGCGGCGGACCAAAATGCCGTATCCAACGCAGCGCTGTCCTATGCGATTAGCCAGTCTTCGCCCGTCACCAGCAAGCTCACCGAGTTATCCGGGCTCGATGAAGTAAGCATCGGCGCCGATGAGGGCGTCGAGAGCCTTGGCTTCACGCTCGGCAAATACATCACGCCGGAGCTCTATATCCGTTACGGGGTCGGTGTCGTCGATAAATTGAATAAGTTATTTATGCAATACCAGCTTAGCGAAAAGCTGTTTCTCGAAACGGAAACCGGCGAGGGTCAATCCGTCGATTTGATTTATCGCGCGCGTTAATCCGGATAATTCATTACAATACAGCGACTTTCTCCACCAACGTTATCGAACGGGGTAATCTATGCGGGTTTTGATCAAGCGAGCTTTTCTTCTACTGGTACTTTCCACAAGCCAATCACTCCTGGCGGATGTCTTCTCGGATTCAGTTGAGACTTTTCACAGGGCTGGTGTATCCGATTTGTTCGAGGAGGCCTATGGCTATGCGATTTTCCCGACAATCGGCAAAGCCGGTATTGGTATTGGGGGCGCGTATGGTAAGGGGCGCGTATTTAAACAAGGTGCTTATGTCGGGGATTCCAGCATGGGCCAGGTAACAATCGGGTTTCAGCTGGGTGGCCAGGCCTACAGCCAGGCTATCTTCTTCAAGGATAAACGGGCTTTCGAGGAATTTACCAGCGGTAGCTTTGAATTCGGCGCCCAGGCTTCGGCAGTGGCTTTAACTGCAGGCGTATCCGCTGAAGCATCAACGAAAGGGTCTGCTGCGGGGGCGAGTGGCGGGCAGAATGACGCGACCGGTAAAGCCGCGTGGTATAAAGGTATGGCCGTGTTTACCATTGCCAAGGGAGGGCTGATGTACGAAGCCTCAATTGGCGGCCAGAAATTTAAATACACGCCAAAATAACCCGCTTGTGAGCAAGGCCAACTGTAAGCTCGCGCTTGATGCTACGGCGCGTTCCGGGACCGTATGGGGCGTGAAATCAGGTTTTGATCTCACGCCCTACGTTCATAATGTCATCCGCAATCGCAGGTTCTACCGCTCGTCCTGACGCGGCTTCAGTTGCCTTAGCGTTACTGTTTCCTAGATTGCAGCAAACGCCTGGTCCAGGTCGGCGATGATGTCATCGATGTGTTCGATACCGATGCACAGACGGAGCATTTCCGGCGTTACACCGGCGGTCTTCTGTTCTGCTTCGCTCAACTGGCGGTGCGTAGTCGATGCCGGGTGACAGGCCAGGGTCTTGGTATCACCAATATTCACCAGCCGCTTGATGACCTTCAGCGCGTCGTAAAACTTCACGCCCGTTTCATAGCCGCCTTTGATGCCGAATGTCATCAGCGAAGAGGGCGTGCCATTGAGGTACTTCTGGGCCAGTTCATAGTTCGCATCACCTTCAAGGCCCGCATAACTCACCCACTCCACCTGTTCATGCCCGGCCAGGTATTGCGCCACGGCCAGCGCGTTGGAGCAATGGCGTTCCATCCGTAATGGCAACGTTTCGATGCCCTGCAGTAACAGGAACGCGCTCAGTGGTGACAAGGCCGCACCGGTATTGCGCAGTGGCACGGTGCGGGCGCGGCCGATAAAGGCAGCTTCACCGAAAGCCTCGGTGTATACCACGCCGTGATAGGCGGGCTCCGGTTGGTTAAGCACCGGGAAGCGATCGGCGTGCTCGGCCCACGGGAATTTTCCGGAATCGACGATGATTCCACCCAGGGTAGTACCGTGGCCGCCCATATACTTGGTCAATGAATGCACCACGATGTCGGCGCCGTATTCGATGGGCCTGAGCAGCGCGGGTGTGGCGACGGTATTATCGACAATCAGTGGCACTCCGTGCTGGTGCGCGATCGCTGCTATCGGTTCGATGTCGATGATGTTGCCGGCGGGATTTCCTATGGTTTCGCAAAACACCGCCTTGGTGCGATCATCGATCAGGCTGCCGATATCGTCCGCCTGGTCAGATTCTGCGAAGCGCACGTCAATACCCAATTTGGGCAGCATGTGAGCAAACAGCGTATAGGTGCCGCCGTATAACTGTGGTGTCGTCACGATATTGTCGCCGGCTTCGGCGATGGTCAGGATTGCATAGTTGATGGCTGCACTACCGGAAGCGACCGCCAGTGCGGCAAGACCGCCCTCCATTGCCGCGACGCGCTTTTCCATTACGTCCCAGGTCGGGTTCATGATCCGGCTGTAGATATTGCCGGGCACCGCGAGGTCAAACAGGTCTGCCCCGTGCTGGGCGTTATCAAATTCATAGGCAACGGTCTGGTAAATCGGCACCGCGCAGGATTTAGTGGTTGGATCGGTTTCGTAGCCTTCGTGCAGGCAAATGGTCTCAATTTTCATGAAATCTCCAGAGTCGGTTTTATTGTCTATGATTTTTTTGGGTGCGGACCTAGTGGTCATTGCCCTTTATGCGGGTATAAACTTGTGAGCTGCCATCCTCCATCATCATCCACACGTTATAACTGTCGCGTCGATCGCCCATTTCCATCCCGGGACTGCCGACTGGCATGCCCGGAACTGCGAGGCCACGTGCGCCTTCGGGCTTTTCCTCGATAAAGCGTTGAATCACCGGAGCCGGGATATGCCCCTCAAATACGTAGCCAGTGGTGGGATCATGGGCGGTATGACAGGACTGGAGTTTGGGCTGGATGCCGAAACGACTTTTGATGGCGTCCGGCGTTGTTGTTTCGCTGACCCGGGTGTGGAAACCGGCAGCCTGCAGATGCAGGACCCAATCGGCGCAACAGCCGCACTGGGGTGTTTTATAGACGTCCAGCACCGCAGGGGTGCCTGGCTTCAGCGACTGCTGCGGATCTGCTCCTGCATGAGCGATGCTGCCCAGGCACGTAAGGAGGGTCGTTATTAAGGCGGTTCGAGCGTAAAGAGCCAGGCTCATGAATCATTCTCCTGCAGTAAAACAAACGAGGCCATGGGGGCGGTGTTTGAGCGTCGCTACATTGGCTGTTTTTGATGCCAAAAGACATCGAAGTGCTGCTGAATATAAAATCAGCGCGCGTAAATGTCTGCGCATTTTGCACCGTTCAACGAGCGCTGGCAACTGTGTCGGGTCGAGCGACGCAGCGATTCACCTGATACGCGTTAGGGCACCTCTGAGTAATACCTTGATGCCACTGGCTTGCAGAGATTTGTTGGATTGAGGCGGCTTTGCGAAGCAATGTCCAGACCTTGGAAGCGGAGCCAACAAAGAGCCAACAAATCTCTGCAAGCCCCGTGGGGCGAGACCTGAAGGCTTCATCTGCCGTGTTGGAAGTATTGCCAATGCAATAAGTATTGGCGGCAACTCACGCCTTGCAGCTAATACCTTCAGATCTCGCAGAGGTATTAAGGTATTATTCAGAGGTGCCCCCGCTTTGTAGTCGCGCCAGAATCAGCCCGAAGAAAGGCTGGGCGCTGGCTGATGTAAAACACCAACCGAGGTGCCTGCCGCAGTTATCACATAGCGCCATCTGCCAATGGTATTGACCAAACCAGGAGTCCTCCTGCTCCGCCTCGCCCGCCACCAGGCAGCCGGGCGCGTCACGAAAACAGCCGAACACGAAGGTGATCCCGTACGGATTACACTGCATATGCTCATGGCTGCCCTCAACGGACATTATGTATTTGTCGGCGGTGAGTTCGTGCAGGCACGCGCGGCAGCGGATGGCGTGCTCGGGCTCATTAGACGCCGCAGCATCCTGCGGTTCTCTGAGCAGATCCTCGGCGAGGCCGGGCGTTGAGGTGGCCGTTACCCAGTGGTCATCAGCCGATTTCCCCGCCTCTGCAGTTAAAATAATATCAGGTCGTTTCATCCAGGATCAGGAAGGACAGGAATGTCATGAACAGGGCGATGACAAAGATAAGGGGTGGGGACTGAAACAAGACGCCTATAGTCAGTGCCCCAAGCCATAAGGATTTGACCAGGCGTTTCTTGCGTAGATACTGCGGGGTAAAACGGCGCCGATGGCAATGTTTCGCATCGGGCGTGACATTGCGTAACGTGTCAGGCACCAGGTAATGCCAGAGCAGAGATTTATAGAATTTAATGATTTCCAGTAACAGCATGAGCAAGTCCCTTTTGCACCCCAAATTGGTGACAGTAGTACAGCTGTAGTTGTTTCAGGTCGCGCCCATGAAGCCAGGTTTGCGAGCAGTTCCAGCAAAATTGGATAGATGCCGGGTTTGGCCGGATTCTGGTGCCAAGAGCGTCACGCGATACCCATTCGATATCAATCATCGCAATTAGTTTGATAGAAATATTTTATTGATTCGTTCGGCAAGTGCGTCGCGCCTTTAACAGCAGCTCCACAGATCAGTCAACTTGCGCCTCTAATTCGTCGTCCTGGCGTAGGCTGGATTCAGAAATTTGGGGCCGTGGCGAGTGAAGGGAAAGATAAGGCTATGAGGTTTGAATCAGGTTGCTTGCCGGCTCAACAGAGCCTGGACTGAGAGTGAGGATAATAAGTGGTTGGCGGTCGTGCGACTATACAGCGGCTGCCAAGTCTAGTGGCGGGGATTGAAACTGCCTCAGCAATATCGCCTCGATTTCATCGGCGGAGGCCGGTTTGCCAAGCAGATAGCCCTGGAACTGGTCGCAACCCATTGCCCTTAGGGCGTCGAGTTGTCCCTCTGTTTCGACTCCTTCGGCAATTACCCTTAGGTCGAGCGCATGGCTCATCGCGACGACAGCTTTGACAATGGCTTTGTCGTTCTTGTCATCCGGTAAGTCCATCACCAGCGATCGGTCGATCTTCAGCGACTGAACTGGCAAGCTCTTGAGGTGCCCCAGTGATGAATAGCCGGTGCCAAAGTCATCGATAGCCAGCCTTACACCCAGGGTGCGCAGTTCCTCCAGTACTTCAAAGCCGTCTTTCACCTGCGCCATCACCGTGCTTTCGGTGATCTCCAGATCGAGCTGGGATGCCGCAATACCGGTTTCGAGAAGTACTTTTTGCAACGTGCTGCAGAAATTGCCATCGAGTTGGTAAGCCGATACATTTATCGACATGTTGACCTGGGTTAAACCCCGCGCATTCCAGTCCCTGGCTTGCCGGCAGGCATTGCGGAGCACCCAATTACCGATACTCTGGATCAGGCCGCTATCTTCTGCAATCGGGATGAATTCTGTGGGTGTTACGGTGCCATGTTCATGGCTTTCCCAGCGTAGCAGGGCTTCCACTGCGGAAATGTGATTGCGCTGATCGAATTGGGGTTGGAAAACGAGGCTTAGCTCATCCTTGTCTATCGCCCGGCGTAAGCTCGAGGCGAGTAGCAGTTTGCGCTTGACCTTGTCCGTGAGTTCATTGCTGTAGTAACTGTGACAATTGCGGCCCATATCCTTGGCCCGGTACATTGCCGCATCGGCGTTCTGGATCAGTGTTTCAATCGTGTTGCCATCTTGCGGCGCTAATGCAATACCAATGCTGGCAGAACTGAAGTATTCCCGGCCGTCGATTCGGTATGCCTTGCTCAGGTCCTTTTGAAACCGAATGGCCAACCCCTCAACCTCGGCTATATCCCGGTAGGGCAGCATCAGGGTAAATTCGTCGCCTCCAAAGCGCGATACAAAATCGGCTTCCCGAACGCCATGCCTGATTCTTGCGCCCACCAATTGCAGTAACCGGTCGCCTGTGGCATGTCCCTGCGCGTCGTTAATGGTTTTGAAGTTGTCGAGATCAATAAACACCAATGCCAGGGGGTTTTCATCCAGGCGGTGCTCTTGCAAGTATTTGTTGAGGTGCGCTTCGAATGCCAGTCGATTAGGCAGGTTGGTCAAGGGGTCATGGTGAGCGAGGTGTTGTAGCTGGTCTCGCGATGCCTTCAAACTGCTGATATCGGATACCACCGCCACGTATTGCGAGATGGCACCGGTGTCGTCTTTAACCACAGTGATATTCAACAACACCGGAATGGACGGGCCCTGTTTAGCAGCGATCTCGACTTCGCCACGCCATCTTGCACAACGCATGAGAGCGCTCTCGGCGGTAGCCTGCCTGGTTGGGTCTGCAAGCAGGGTGTGCAGCATTAATTGTTTGCTTAGCTCGGCTTTTGTGAAGCCGGTAATCTTGTGGAACGCACTATTACTGCGGAAAATTCGCCCCTCTTTATCGGCGATAATAATGCCTTCAGAGGTGTTCTCAAAGGCAATATTCGAGTGGCGCAGCGTCTCATCAGAGCGCGCACTCTGTATCGCAAAACCGGCGAGGCCGGCGGCGGTTTGCAGGATGCGTTGTTCAAACGGACTGGCGCTGCGGGCTTCAAAACTGGTTAACGCGAAGGAGGCGACCAGTTTGCCGCTACAGTGTATAGGAAAGGACCAGCAGGCCCCCAGTTGGCAGCTCTCCGCCAGGTCTGCGACATCTTGCCAGCGTTCATCACTCCGGACATCGCTCACAAAAGTAGGCTTGCCACTTAACAGGGTGTTAGCGCAGGAACCTGCGCCCGGGCCCGCCTTGAGACCAGTGATCTCCTTGATCATCTCGGCTGGAAAACCTGGTGCAGCCAGTACTTTAAGGGTGCCACTCTCAGTATCGAGTGTCACGATCGAGCCTACGCAGTTGGTTATTAGCTGTTCGACTCTTTGACAGAGTAGGTCAAGCGTCGGTTGAAGTGGCGCGCGCTCGACTATAAGCTCGAGCACGTCGGCCTGAATGCCTGGTATTCCCGAGTCAATCCCGGTTTCGCTTTCACTATCCTTGTGAGCTGGTATGTTGGGTTGAATCAAAATGGAGTCTCTTTTCTCGTATCTTGTTGATAAAGATAGTTAAGGTTAGGATTTTTGCAAACCGCGCAGAAGTAAATTGCTGGCAATATGGAGGTGCTTTTTTGCGGTAGCCCTTGACTAACGAGTCGCATCTTCCCGTTGAGCGCCAGCGGGAACGTGTGGCCCAGGTCATGTTAATCACCGCGGAAAGGTGATATGGCTTTTGATTATTACCCCTATTTTGTTATTTAAATCATAATGTTAGGTTTGTGTTAGACGAAAGTCGCATATTTTTTTAATCCCCATTCCCCTAAGGTGACAGCGTGAAAAATCAAATCAGTGAGGATAAGAAAATGAGTACAGTCCAGCAATCCGCTGACTCGACGCTGTTTAAGGAAACGGAGTTGGCACAACAGGATCAACACGATAGTGAGGTAGTCCACCATCATGGTGGCAATATGCCCAGCCATGGCCACCACGACGAGGAAGTCGTTTCGGAGCGCGATGTTAACAGTTACTGGAAGGCTAATCTCAGCTTGCTTGGCAAGCTGTTGTGCGTCTGGTTTGTGGTGTCTTTCGGTTTCGGCATACTGTTAGTCGACGTCTTGAACCAAATCCCCCTGTTCGGTTTCAAGATGGGATTTTGGTGGGCACAACAGGGTTCGATCTATGTCTTTGTAGGCATAATCTTTTATTACGTTCATAAAATGAAGCACATCGACCGCGAGCATGGCGTCGATGATGACGAAGATTAGGCGGAGACTATCATGAGTACACAAATGTTAACGTATCTGTTTGTTGGTGTGTCTTTTGCCGTCTATATCGGCATTGCGATCTGGGCCCGGGCGGGCAGCACCAAGGAGTTCTATGTCGCCGGCGGCAGCGTCCATCCCCTAGCCAATGGGATGGCGACTGCGGCGGACTGGATGAGCGCGGCGTCGTTTATTTCGATGGCGGGCATTATCGCGTTTGCCGGTTATGATGCGTCGGTCTACCTGATGGGCTGGACCGGTGGCTACGTGCTGCTGGCGCTGCTGTTGGCGCCCTACCTCCGCAAGTTCGGCCAGTTTACCGTGCCGGACTTTATCGGTGAGCGTTACTATTCAAAATCGGCCCGGGTCGTTGCGGTGATCTGCCTGATCTTTATCTCCTTTACCTATGTCGCCGGGCAGATGCGCGGGGTTGGCGTGGTTTTCTCACGCTTCCTGGAAGTGGACATTAACCTCGGGGTCGTAATTGGCATGTGCGTCGTGTTCTTTTATGCGGTACTCGGTGGCATGAAGGGCATCACTTATACCCAGGTCGCGCAGTTCTGCGTACTGATCTTTGCCTATATGGTACCGGCAATCTTTATCTCGATCATGGTTACGGGCAACCCCATTCCCCAATTGGGCCTGGGCGCGGACCTGGCTGACGGATCGGGTACGCCAGTACTGCATAAGCTGGACCAGGTGCTCCTCGATTTGGGATTTAACGCCTATACCGAGAGCAACAAGAGCATGATCGATATCTTCGCGATCACAATGGCATTGATGGTCGGTACCGCCGGCCTGCCGCACGTGATTGTGCGATTCTTTACGGTGCCCAAGGTGTCGGATGCGCGTCTGTCAGCAGGCTATGCACTGGTATTTATCGCCCTGCTGTATACCACAGCACCTGCGGTCGCGGCTTTTGCCAGGCTGAATTTCGTGGATACGGTTCACAACACGGAATATGCCGAGTCGCCTGAGTGGGTCAAGACATGGGAAGATATTGGCCTGATTGGCTGGCAGGACAAGAACGCAGACGGCAGGATCCAGTATGCTGCCGGCGCGGCCTTCGAAGGTAAGCCTCAATTCAATGGTGACAGGGGCCTCAGCGGCGAACGTATCGTCACTAATACCTCGACTGCGAGCGCCAATGAAGTATATGTGGATCGCGATATCATGGTGTTGGCAAATCCCGAGATCGCCAATCTGCCTGGTTGGGTGATCGCCCTGGTCGCGGCGGGTGGCCTTGCTGCAGCGCTCTCCACGGCGGCGGGACTGTTGCTGGTGGTCTCTACCTCCATATCACATGACCTGCTAAAGAAGACGCTGATGCCCGATATCAGCGAAAAGCAGGAATTGCTATATGCGCGTATCGCTGCGTCCGTCGCCATTGTCGTGGCGGGTTACCTGGGGATCAATCCGCCAGGGTTCGTGGCGCAGGTGGTCGCGTTTGCCTTTGGCCTGGCGGCGGCTTCGTTATTCCCGGCTATTGTGATGGGGATATTCTACCGCCGTATGAACAAGGAAGGCGCGATCGCGGGTATGCTAACGGGGTTGATATTTACCTTCGCCTATATCGTATACTTCAAGTTTGTTAATCCCGCGGGCAGTATCGCTGATAACTGGCTGTTCGGGATTTCACCTGAGGGCATCGGTGCGATCGGTATGGTGTTGAATTTTAGCGTAGCCATTGCGGTTGCCAAGCTCACCGCTGCGCCCCCGGAAGCGGTGCAGGAAATGGTGGACGACATCCGTATCCCGGCAGGTGCCGGGGTGGCTCACAGCCACTAATTACGGTGTAAGGACTGTAAGGGGTGCCCACGGAAATGGTTATTTTTTGAATACCGGATGCCCGATCGAGCGGGCCAGGATATGAGGCGGGGCGTGAATGCCGCCGCCTGATGAGAGTAACCAGCAGTCGTCGATTCGGGCGGGCCAGCAATGGCCCGCCTTTTGACGCTTTAAGATAAAGTCACAACAAGGCTTACAATAACGACAACGGAATTCGAAACGTGAGGAGCAGGGGATAGCGTGCCAATTTGGCTGATATTGTTGGTCGTAGTGCTGTATGTAGGCTTGCTGTTTGCGATCGCCTGGTGGGGAGATCGTGACACCTCGGCGAAGCTCATCGCAGGCAAGTATCCCTGGATATACGGCTTGTCCATCGCGGTATATGCGACCTCCTGGACCTTCTATGGCGCCGTCGGTAGCGCCGCCACCAGTGGCTGGGACTACCTGCCGATCTATCTTGGGCCACTGCTGCTTTTCACCCTGGGCTACCCGCTGTTGCGCAAGATCGTGGCGGTCGGGAAAGGCCAACACACGACCTCCATTGCGGATTTTATTTCCTCGCGCTATGGCAAGAGCCAGGGCCTGGCGGCGCTGGTTACAATAATAGCGACAGCAGGCTCGCTGCCCTATATTGCCCTGCAACTCAAGTCGGTCGCCACCAGTTTTACGGCGTTGGCCAGTCACGGGCATACCGGTGCTGCGGTGGCCAATGAATCAGTGCTGGCCGTTGCCGTGGCGCTGGCAGTCTTTGCGATACTGTTTGGCACCCGCCATGCGGACGCAACCGAACACAACCGTGGCATGATCCTGGCGATCGCCTTCGAGTCCGCAGTCAAACTGGTGGCGCTGGTCAGCGTGGCATTGTTCGCCTGGCTGTTACTGTCGAGCAACGCGGCGGGGTTAGAGATAGCCCTGCGCGACACAGCCTTCGGGACAAATAAAATCGACGACCGGTTTGTCACCCTGGCGCTGTTGAGTATGGGCGCGATCCTGTGTTTGCCGCGCCAGTTTCATGTCATGGTGGTTGAATTCCAGGCCGGTGAGGGGCTTAAAACTGCGCGCTGGATATTCGCTGGCTACCTGGCGATTATCTCGATAGTAGTTATCCCGATCGCCCTGGCGGGATCGGCCAGTTTCGCCGGCAGCGATAATGTACCCGATCTGTATGTGTTGTCGTTGCCGCTATTGCATAACATGGACGGCCTGGCGCTGTTTGTATTTATCGGCGGCTTTTCGGCGGCGACCGGGATGGTGATTGTGGCGACGGTTGCCCTGAGCACCATGATCACCAACGACCTGATAAACCCCCTCATCCTCAACAAGTTAACCTTTGGCTCTGGCGCGCGTGATTTTAGCCAGCAGCTGGTCAATATTCGGCGCGCTGTCATCATCGCGCTGATTGCATTGGCCTACCTCTACTACCTTGGGGTTTCGGAGGGTGAGGCGCTCGCTAACCTGGGTATCCTGTCGTTTGCCGCGGCCATCCAGTTTATACCGGCCTTGATCGGCGGCATCTACTGGAAGCGGGGTCGTAAGCTGGGAGTGGCCTGGGGCCTGTGCGCCGGCTTCCTGGTGTGGTTTCAATCGCTGGCGTTGCCGGCCTATATTGAAGTCGAGTTCTGGAGCTTCGGTGACCTGCTTGGTTTTACCGCTCTCGACGAGTTGAGTCGTGCCGTGATGATCAGCCTGGGCGTCAATATTCTCGCTTACATAGGATTCTCGATGGCTGCCCGGGACTCGGTGGTGGAGCGCGTCCAGGCAGCGGCCTTTGTGCAGCCGCAGGGTGGGTCTGCGGTTAGCAGCATGCCGGGCTTGTCCGGCACCACTATCGCGGACGTCCGCACCTTGCTGGAACATTGCCTGGGGCAAGCAAAGTCTGACGAGGTATTCGATGCCTTTGCTGTAGTGCAGGGGCGCGCTTTTGCGAATCATGAGCCGGTCGAGCCGGAAATGATACGGATGGCGGAGGGGCAGCTATCGCGGATGATTGGCGCGTCATCCGCGCGGATTCTTATGAGCAGTGCGCTCAAGCGCGAAGGGCTGCCTATCGAGGATGTCGTCACGTTGCTGGACGAGACCTCCCAGAAGATCAATTTTAACCAGGAGCTGTTGCAGACCACGCTCGAAAACCTGGCGCAGGGCGTCTCGGTCGTTAACGACGATCTTGAACTGGTGGCCTGGAATTCCTGTTACCTGGATATGTACCAGTACCCGGCGGGGTTTATCTATGTGGGGCGACCCATCGAGGAAGTAATTCGCTATAACGCCATGCAGGGCGAGTTCGGTGCCGGTGACCTGGAGTCGCAGGTCGGCAGGCGCATGAGCCGCCTGCGCGACAAGACGGTCCACGATTTCGAGCGTGTGCGGCCCAATGGCAGTTATGTAAAGATCCAGGGTACCCCGCTGCCGGGGGGTGGCTATGTCACAAGTTATACCGACGTTACCGAGTATAAACGCATAGAGCAGGCACTGACCGAGAGTGAACGCAGTATGCGCTTCTACATGGATAACATACCCGCATTGATATCCTACACGGACAGCGCGGAAGTGTTGCGCTTCGCCAATCGCGCCTACCATGAACTGTTCCGGGATAGCGGCGAGATCGTCGGTAAAACACTGCGAGAGTATTTGTCAGCGGATGAGTATCAGCTCCGCGAACCGCATATAAAACAGGCGCTTGCGGGCCGTGAGTCCAGTTTCGACTGTAATTGGCAGGACCAGTCCGGAGCCACAGTGCATTTCCAGGTCAGCTATGTGCCGCAGCTCGATAGCTCCGGCAAGGTGCGGGGCTTCTTCGGCCTGTATCAGGATATCACGGCGCGACGCCGTGCCGAGCTGGCGTTGCAGCAGACCAATGAATCGCTGGAACAACGCGTCGCGGAGCGGACCCTGGAGTTATCGCAACTCAATGAGCAGATCAGCACCGCCAGGAAGGCTGCAGAAGATGCAACGGCCAGCAAAACCCGCTTTCTTGCCGCTGCGAGCCATGACCTGTTGCAGCCGATGAATGCGGCTCGACTGTTTACGGCTGCCCTGAAAGAGGAGGTCGGGGACAGCGCCAGCGCCGCGGGACTCGCGGTCAAGATCGATAAATCCATCGAGTCGGCCGATGCCTTGTTACGTGCGCTGCTGGATATCTCCAAGCTCGATGCGGGCGGCCTTAAACCCAACAAGCGTGACTTCAGCATCGACGAGTTGCTGATCGAACTGGAGGTCGATTTCAGCGTCATTGCTGCGAGGAAAGGCATTTCCTTTCGGCGAGTGCCCTGCAGCCTGTTTACCAACAGCGACCGGGGCCTGTTGTTGAGTGTGTTCCAAAACCTGGTATCCAATGCGATCCGTTATACCGAGCAGGGCAGGGTGCTTATTGGTTGCCGTCGCCACGGTGAAAGCGTGGAAATACAGGTTTGGGATACTGGCCAGGGTATTCCAGAGGCCAATCAGGAGGAGATCTTCGAGGAGTTCAAGCGCCTGGATAATAGCAGCCGCGATCAGGGTATCGGCCTGGGCCTGGCTATCACCCGGCGCATTACCGATCTGTTGGGACACCCGCTGGCGCTAGGCTCGAGTCCGGGCAAGGGCAGTGTGTTCCGGGTTAGCGTGCCGTTGGTAACTCCGCTACCCGCTGCCACAACCGCGCGCAAGGTCGATTCGGTAAAGGTGCCATTGGCTAATAAACGCGTGCTGTGTATCGATAACGAGCCCGAGATACTCGAAGCCATGGCGGCGTTGCTGAGCCGCTGGGGGGCGGAGGTGCTAACCGCAACGTCCCGGGAAAAGGCATTGCAACTGTTCACCGATGGCGAACCGCCACCTTCGCTGGTGCTACTCGATTACCAGCTGGATGATGGCGAGACCGGTTTCGATGTGTTGCGAGCGCTGGAAAAGACCTGGGGTTGCGAGGTGGATACCATCGTCGCGACCGCGAGCCCGCTCAGCGAGATACAACCGCTAATACCTCGCGAGGATATTATCGCCCTGCGGAAGCCGATTGAACCGGCTGCGCTGCGTGCCTTGATTAACCGCAAAACGAGCTGAGCTTAACTATCCCCTACGGCGTCCTGGTCGATAAGCATTGACTGGGCGGCCAGTACCGCCTGGGTGCGGGTAAAGACCTCGAGTTTACGGAAAATTGCGGTCAGGTGCGCCTTGACTGTGGCCTCGGAAATAGCCAACTCGTAGGCGACTTGTTTATTGAGTTTGCCTTCTGCCACGCCCACCAACACCCGTATCTGGGCCGGGGTCAGCTCGCGCACCTTGTCACTAAAGTTCTTGTGGTTGGAGGTCCCCGGATCCCGATAGCCCGCCGGGATAAAAATATCACCCGCGTATATCGTATCGAGTGCTTCACAGATGCCTGCCAGGTCAGATGACTTTGGGATAAATCCGGAGGCACCGAAGTCCAGCGCCCGTTTGATGACGTCGTCGCTCTCGCTCGCCGAAACCACTGCAATCGGCAACGCTGGCCAGCGGCTGCGGATCGACACCAGCCCAGCAAATCCATGACTGTCTTCCATGTGCAGGTCGAGGCTCAGCAAGGAGGGGTCCAGTTCAGTAAGGGCGTCAACGGCTTCATGCAGTGAA
>CAXMOT010000021.1:0-5588 GCA_964195105.1 uncultured Gemmatimonadales bacterium
TAATCTCGAAGGATCATGAATACCGCTTTGCTTATTCCCTCGACCAGGGAAGCAGCTTCATTCCCTTTACCCGAACCGCTGCCAACCATCTCCTGAGCAAAGGGTACACGGGGGCTTATTTAGGCGTTTATAGCACCAGCAACGGCAACCCCACCACAGCATACGCCGATTTTGATTGGGTGCAGCACAAAGGCTTCCAGCGATAAAGGGTGCGGCCGGTCGCCCGTTTCAAAATCCGGGTTGAATGCGCAACGCCACAAGGTCAAACCGATTCACTGCGCCGTCCGATCCACCATTGCCGGAATAGGTGGTGTTGGTCTGCAGATAACTCATGTTGTAAAAATCGAGCACTTCGAGCGTGTAGTTTCCCGCCTCCAATTCCACCGAAAGTGGCGTTGAGTACAGGAGCGGTTTGGCGCCCTCCCTACCCAGGCCTTGGGGTAACTGGATCACTCCCTCGGCAACCGGCCGTTGTTGGTGATCCGTGACCCTGAGCCATTTAACCCCGCAGGTGATGCCCTGTCCTATGGTGTTATAGGCATTGTCATATTTCAGTTGAATGCTGTAACGCCCCTTGTGCTCGAGCGAAATGTCCACCACGCGCAAGCTATCTTCGGGCCGTCCCCAGGCGGGAATAAAGGGCACCCCCAGTTGCGAATTGGCGGGTGCCAGGGCAACGTTTGATACCACGCGGCGGTCCGTCACCGGAATCTCCTGGCCTGCATCCAAACACAGGGGTTGGCTGTGGTGAGAGTGAGTCCCGCTGGCGAACACCGCTTCAACGGCATAACACTCCGCGCCGCGGGCATCGGTAAGTGCCGTCGGCGCAGCGACTTTATGCTGCCCGGGAGCCAGCTTGTCCCGCACCAGTCGGCCGTTGCGATACAGGTTATAACTCGCGTCGGCGTTACCGGAGTTATCGCTAAACTCGACCAGCACCTGCCCTTGTTGATCCCGGACCACGCTTTCCAGCACCGGTTCACGCGGGGCGAACACCTGCGGATCCTTGGCCGCAGGGTCGGCCGATACCTGTGTCATCGGCTGGACGGAAGCAACCAGCGGGCCCAACTGGATTGTTAAATGGTGCTGTTTGGCCGAATCAAATTGTGACCAGTCCAGGGTTGGCCCGTTGGGTTTGCCATTCCATTGCACCGACGCCACTGAATATACCCCTTGTGGGGCCCCGGCTTGCGTACCGGTCTGGTTATCAGACCCAGGCAAATAAATATCGATGGTCAATGATTTGCCGCGTAAGCTGATATCCTGCAACTCGATATGCTGGCTGCCTGCAAATACCTCGGAATGTAACCGACCGGTTATGAACGGCGCAACGCGAATGCCCCCAGACTCTATCTGCAGCCCGAACACGTTGTGAATCACCATGCCGAGGTAGGCTCCCACCGACCATAACTGGCGTTTAGAGTTGATGACCGGGCCCGACAGCGTCGGGTTTTGTGTTTCCAGGTACATGGGCTGGCCCGTCAACCATTCCAGGTTTTCCATATTCGACAGATTAACCGCGGCACCGCGCATCAACGTGGCATAGGCAGCATCGGCGACGCCGACATTACCCGCATGAATTGCCGCGCGTAAACCATAGGCGGTGACAAAGGGCCAAATGGCCCGATTGTGGTAGACCGGGGTGTCAGGTTGCTGGGGAAATATAACCGGCGCGCCCATCGCCCCGTGCGGGTAATTGGCCAGCGCCCGTTGCGCCCGCTCGTCACTGGCGACGCCACTCAGGACCGCCAATGACACCCCTAGCCAGTCAAACTTGTGTAACGCCGCACCATCGTGATGGCCGGCCGTCAGGCTGCTATACAGCCCCACATCGTCCAGCCAGAACACCGTGTTGATTGCCTGCTTTAGCTCTCCCGCCCAGCGCCGATATTTGAGCGCCACCGGTTGCTGCCCCATCTCATCCGCAAGTTCCGCAGCCAGCATCAAGGCCTGGAAATGGACGACGTTGGTGGACAATGCCTTGGCGCTCGCCATCGACGCGAGGTCCGACGTAATCCAGCTGGGATAGGTTTGCTCGCGCCAGTCGAGGAACGACTGCTCGCCGGTATACAGGCCGTCCCGGGGATCAAAGGCAGCGAGCCTGTCGTTTTCGATTGTATTACCCAGAGCCTTTAGGGCTTGGCGAGCGAACCCCTGGCGGCTTTCCTGGTCCAGTGTCTTTAGCACCGCTGCCGCGCCGAAGACCCAGGTAACCCGGTCGGTACTGACCGGCCAACTACCCCCGCTGCCCGTATCCTGCATAATCTGCAGGCCGTCGGCGGTACCCGCCACAACTGCAGATTTTAGGATGCCATCGCGATAACCCGACAACTTGAACTCGAGAGAATTCCTTACCCGCTGCGGGTCCAGAAGGGCCAACCCGAGGTCCGCCGCATACGACAAATCACGGGTCCAGACAAAATGCCATTTCTCCCCGGTTTCGAAGCAGTCACAGGAAATCTCCCTGCCATTACTATAATTCCCGTCACGAAGATGGCTGACACTGTCCTGGCGCATTTCATTCATAGACATCGCAAACAGCGCGTCAAATGCCAGGCTGCCGGTACGTGTTTTGGGTTGCCCTGATACCTCCTGGTAGCGAATAAATTGCGCACCTGGGTCGCGCAATGTCATTGTTGACGATTGGCTGTAATGGCGTTCGTCCGCATCCATATCCTCGACCGAAAAGATCACCGTTTCAGTTTTTTGATCGAACGTCGAGTAGTCGACCTGCTGCCGTTGTTGGTGGTCTTTATGAGGATCAATGTACTGCTTTTTCACATCTCGCTGTTGGCTAATCGAAAGAATGGGCTGCTGCCGGTCTGTAATATCCAGGCGAAACTGGTAACTGCCAGACTGTGCCACAACAAAGAAATCCTCTGGCCCTTTGCCGGATGCCAGCGGGTATGCCTTGTCGGTATTAACCGCGACACCGTCGCTGGCATCCACCAGCCACTCAAACGACCAGTCCGCGGGGGCGACCTTGAAACCATGGGCACCCGGAGAGACTTTAACGGTAGCCTGGTAGATACCCGCGCCGACATAATCAAAACGATCGGCTGTGCCCCAGCCATTGAATGTGCCACGCACATATACATCGCGATCGAGTGGCGCGGCCTCGATAGAATCAACCCCAGCGGCCGGCTCCGGTGCAGCGCACGCCATCAATAAACCGGCGGCGGCAAGAGCGAGTAAAACAATCTTTGGGCAAAACACAGGCTACACTCCCTTCTTTTGCTTGGTGTGTTTGGTACCGCGACCGGCACAATTATCAGAGACTCCCGTGCAGGCGCACTAATGGCAGGTTCCTCATTCTGGGCATCACGATAGTACAATTATGTATTCAACCATAAAATAGCGAGAATTCGCTTTGAATACGTATGTAAGGCGCGCTTCCTGCTTCTTGCCGAGCGATTATCAGGGTAAAGTTTAACAACTACGGCGCTGGTCCCCGACAATCAGTTTTTGGAACCAACCCCTGCAACCAAAAGGAAGCCAGCGATGCGACTTACCCCTATTGTACTCAGCGCCCTGCTGCTCATCAGCGCATGTCAGGGCAATGTTGATCAGTCCGGTCCATCAGCCATTAGCACAGCCTCGCTGACCGCCGTCGAGGCGGCTTCACTGGACAATGATGTCGCGGCCCACTGGCTCACCCCGACCCTGTTGGTCCTGCCAGCAACAGCGGCCGCGAACACCTATGACCTCGTACGTCGGGAAGGGGACTATCTCGAAATCGTTCCATTGACCACGGCCACAGCACCCGACTGGCTGGCGAGCAAATTTCCGCATCTGGCGGGATTCCAGGCATTTAATGTCAACCTGCCCCAGGCCCAAGTCAAACAGTGGCTCAAGTCCGAGGTGTTCGTGGTGCTGGCCGATGCGCAAAATATCCTCAGGAGCATTTCCCATGTCCAGCATGGGAACCTGCTCGATGCCCTTTACACCAGCGGCCCGGAGGATGCCGATGAAGCCACCGACCTGGGCGCGACGATTGCCGCCGACGGCGTTCATTTCAAGCTCTGGGCCCCCACCGCGCGCAACGTCACGTTGCTGTTATTCAATCCGGACAAGTCGCCCGCAACACCCGCTTCCGTGGACATGACTGAAGACGAGCGCACTGGCATCTGGCTTACCCGGATAGCACCCGAGTTCGCATCCGCTTTTTACCGCTACCAGGTCGAGGTCTATCACCCGGCCAGCCGCAAGATCGAAACCCTGGTCACTACGGACCCTTATTCCTTGAGCCTGTCCACCAACAGTGAATATTCGCAGGTCGTTGATCTCGGGCTCCCGACAACCCAACCGGACGGCTGGGCCGAGCAAGCGGATGTCAAAGTAGGTGCGCCGGAAAACAACATTTTCTATGAGTTGCACATCCGGGATTTCAGCGCCCATGACCCGTTACTCTCGACGCCCACGCATCGCGGTAAATACAAGGCGTTTTCCGAACCGGCTAGCGCAGGTATCTCTCACCTGAAGGCACTCCAGCAAGCAGGCATCAACAACATTCACCTGCTGCCCACTTTTGATATTGGCACCGTCAATGAAGACGCCAGCAAAGTCATTGACCTAAACGACCCGTTAACCAAGGTATGCAAACTGCTGCCGGACAACGTCCTTTGCAACGATGTTAAAGACCATAGCCGGAGCGTTCGGCAAGTGCTTGATGAACTGTCTGCCACAGGGACAGAAAGACAGGCGATCGTCTCCTCGCTGGCCCCGCATGATAATTTCAATTGGGGTTACGATCCTTTCCACTATGCGGTACCGGAAGGCAGCTATGCCCTGAACCCCGAGGGCGTGGCGCGCATTGTCGAATTTCGGGAAATGGTCCAGAACATTCATAACCTTGGCTTCCGCGTGATTATGGACGTGGTTTATAACCACACCCATCAGGCGGGCCTCGAGCGCACCGCCGTATTGGATAAACTCGTGCCCGGCTATTACCATCGCCGGCACCCCGTCAGCGGCGCGATTGAGCAGTCCACCTGCTGCGACAATACGGCGACCGAACGCGCCATGATGGAAAAGCTCATGGTCGATTCCCTCGTGGTCTGGGCGCGCGATTATAAGATCGACGGATTCCGCTTCGATCTAATGGCCCATCAACCAAAAGCCGCCATGTTAAGGGCTCGCGAAGCGGTGCGGCAGGTCGATGCTGACACTTACTTCTACGGCGAAGGCTGGAACTTTGGCGAGGTGGAGAATAACCAACGCTTTGTGCAGGCCAGCCAGCTCGAACTCAGCGGTACGGAAATCGGCACCTTTAGCGACCGCCTGCGCGATACGGTTCATGGCGGGTTGACCGGCAGCAGCGATGAAGTTCGCCGAAGCCAGGGCATCGGCAATGGCCTGGGCACGGTCCCCAATGAGTTACAAAACCCGTCACAGGACCCGGCAAGATACGCCCTGCTGAAGGATCAACTGCGCGTGAGCCTGGCCGGCAACCTGGCGACGTTTCCGCTAACCAATGCTGCGGGCGAGCAGGTCACCGGCAAGGATATTCCCTATGGCGACCAGCCCGCGGGCTATGCCCTCGATCCCGCCGATACCATTAATTACGTCTCCAAACACGATAACCAGAC
>CAXMOT010000022.1:0-3581 GCA_964195105.1 uncultured Gemmatimonadales bacterium
GGAGCGCGGGACAATCCTGCACCGCGCCCTCGAAGTGATCTGGCAGCAACTACTGGATTCCGCCGAGCTTGCCAGCATTTCAGCGCAGGACCTCGAGCAGCAGTTGAATAGCGCGGCACACACCGCCCTGCGCCCCCATGCCGCTCGGCGCCCCGACCTGTTGGCGCCGCACTACCTCAAACTTGAACAGCAGCGCCTGGTCAGGCTGCTTTGGGAGTGGCTGCTGGTAGAACAGACCCGCGCTCCTTTCAATATCGTCGCTACCGAGAAATCCGTCACCCTGGAGATCGCCGAGCTACCGCTCAAGCTGCGTATCGATAGGATCGATCGAATGGCAGACGGGCGTCTGGCCATCATCGATTACAAGACCGGCTCCTGCAGCCTGGGTCAGTGGCATGGCGACAGACCCGACGAACCACAGTTGCCGCTGTACCTGCTGAGCACCGAGTTGGGTGCGGATATCGGCGCGCTAAGCTTTGCCCGCGTCTCGGTCGATGGCATGGGCTGGATCGGTATCAGCGAACAGGACGGGATCGCGCCGGGCATTAGGCCACCTGCGCTGACCCGCAATTGGGGCCTGGCAACCGAATGGGATGATTTAAGGCTGCATTGGCAGGACGTTCTGGGCGAATTGGTGCAGGCCTACAAATATGGCCATGCCGCCGTGGATCCGAAAAATGCCCTGAGCTGCCGGTTCTGTAAATTGCACAGCCTGTGCCGCATTGGCGAGCGCGATCACCTCGCGAGGACACAAGCCTGATGTCGATTACCGATCTTGAACAACGCGACCAGGCTTTGGATCCGGGCCGGTCTTTTGCGGTGAGCGCTCCGGCGGGCTCGGGCAAGACCGAACTGTTAACCCGGCGCGTCCTGAAACTGTTGGCGTACGTTGACAATCCGGAAGAGATTCTGTGCATTACCTTTACCCGCAAGGCAGCCAATGAAATGCGCAGTCGCATTGTCGCCGCGCTGGATCGCGCGGGGGATGACGAGCCACCCACATCGGCGCACGAGCGCACTACCTGGCAACTGGCCCGTGATGCCATGGAGCGCGACCGGGATTGCCAGTGGCAACTGTTGGCAAACCCCAACCGGCTTGGCATCCAGACCATCGACGGCTTTTGCATGCAACTGGCGCGTAGCCTGCCTATTACCGCAGGCATCGGCTCTGAACCAAAAATCGCCGAGCAGCCGATACTGCTATACCAGCAAGCCGTGCGCACATTATTCAGTAATATGGCCCGCAGCGAGGCTAACCGCGCGCACCTTGAAACCCTGATCCCGCATTTTGATGGCAATACCGAGCGCATCGAAGAACTGCTATGCAGTATCCTTGCAACTCGTGATCAGTGGCTGCGCCTTGTGGTCGGCAACAGCAAGGATATGGATGCCTTCAAAGCCTATCTGGAAGCCGTGCTGGCGCAACTCACCCGCGACACGCTTGCGACGGCTGCAGAGCTGCTTTACCCCTTCGAACAGGAATTGGTGGCGTTGACAAGCGCAGCGGCGCTTAGCCTTCGCGAGCAGGGCTCAGATGCGGAACTGACCCTCTGTGACACACTGGAGCGCTTTCCGGACACGGAGCCGGACAACCTGGTGAAATGGCGCGCCATGACCGGCTGGTTATTGACCAAGCAAGATAAGTGGCGCAAATCGTTGACCAAAAACGAGGGCTTTGCGAGTGCCGCCCGGGAGCCGGAAAAGTCCGAATGCAAACGGGCCAAGGCAGCCGCCATGGCATTGATCGGCGAACTCATCCAGCAGCCCCGCATTCTCGAGGCGTTACAGGACCTTCGCGCCCTGCCACCGGTCCAGTTTAACGCCACGCAATGGCTCTTGTTAGAGGCGCTCAGCAAACTGCTGCCCTCCCTCGCCGCCCAGCTATTACTGGCGTTTCGGGAACAGGGCGAGGTCGATTATGTACAGGTCACCACCGCAGCGCTGGATGCCCTCGGGCACGAGGAGTTGCCGAGTGACCAGGCCCTGTTACTCGATCACCGCTTGAACCATATCCTGGTCGATGAGTTTCAGGACACCTCGACGGCGCAGTTCCAGCTATTGGGCCGACTCACCGAAAACTGGGTGATCGACGATGGCCGCACCCTGTTTATCGTCGGTGATGGCATGCAATCCTGTTATGGCTTTCGCGATGCCAACGTCGGGCTGTTCCTCGTCGCGCGTCAATTTGGCATCGGCGGCGCACAGCTTGAAAACCTCGACTTGGTCAGTAATTTTCGCTCCACCAGCGGCGTGGTCGATTGGGTCAATCGGGTGTTTGCCGACGCGTTTCCGGCCTATGACGATATCAGTCACGGCGCCGTCGCGTACCGGCCATCCGCGGCAACCGGTTCCGAAGCGGCGCCTGGAACGCGTGCCATTGATGTGTTTGCCTGCATCGAGGACGACGAACGCCAGGCGGAGAGTGCGCAAGTCACCCGTCTCGTGCAGGAAACCCTGGCGCAGTCTCCCACCGACAGCGTAGCCATTCTGGTACGCAATCGGCAGCACCTGCAACGGATCATCCCCGCATTGCAGGCGGCTAAAATTCCCTGGCAGGCGGTCGACATCGATTCTTTGGCGCAACGCCCGATCATCAGTGATCTGCTCGCGCTCACCAAGGCCCTGCTCAATCCGGCGGATGATATCGCCTGGCTGGCATTGCTGCGCTCTCCCGTGTGCGGCCTGACATTGCATGACTTGCACAGTCTGATGACCCTGCCGGGCGCGCCGGGAATGGCTGCGGGCACTATATGGGACCGGATCAACGATACGCTGCGCTGTGAGCAGTTATGCGCCGATGGCCAACGCAGGCTCGCTCGTATTCTGCAAACACTCCAGCCCGCCATTGCCCAGCGCGGCCGGTTGCCGCTGCGTATCTGGCTGGAACATACCTGGCTGTCATTGGGCGGGCCAAACCAGGCGTATGCCATGAGCGACCTGGACCAGCCACCGCGTTACTGGGATTTGCTCGAAGCTAACGACCGCGGCGGCGACTTGAGCGATATGGTTGATTTTGAACGCAGGGTAGCCCGCCTGTACGCCAAGCCGGAAGAATCGGCCGACGCGCGAGTCCATATCATGACCATGCATAAGGCCAAGGGACTGGAATTCGATCATGTCATCCTGCCCGGACTCGATCGCGTCGGACGCTCATCCGGCAATGATATTATGATCTGGTATGAGCGGGTGTCCGACGCTGGCGCCACCGACTTACTGCTCAGCCCCATCTCGGAGCGCGGCGAGGATAAAGATCCGATCTATGAATTCGTCAAACGTGAGCAGGCCATCAAGGATCGCCTCGAACAAACCCGTTTGCTGTATGTCGCTTGCACCCGTGCGATCAAGCGTTTGAGCCTGGTCGGCTGTGCGCAATGTGAGCCGGGTACGCAGGACCTTAAAGCGCCCGCGACCAGTGCGTTATTGAGCCGAATCTGGGATAGCATCGCTGCAGAGGCCCAAGTCATCCAACCCTCATCTCCAGGCCCCTTGTATACACCTGCAGCAGCCCCACTTAGGCGGCTATGCCTCGCAGAAGAGCATCGAGAAGATGGAAAAGATGGTATTCCACCGTTAACGTCGGG
>CAXMOT010000023.1:0-7543 GCA_964195105.1 uncultured Gemmatimonadales bacterium
CAAGTACACCTTGAAGCCCAACGCCGCGAGCACGCAGGCAGTGTCTTGTGCAAACTGGCGGGAATCGAGGCGCCCGTCAAACGCCACCAGAACACCGCGCGCGGCCGCATCGTCAATCGACTTCAGCAAACAAGCGCCCAGCCCGGCCGAGGTTTCCTGGACGACCAGTCGATTCATTCGCGCGGGCCCCACGCCCACTTCGCCGCGCAATCCTGCTGTGCCAAATTCCAAGCGGCCGCTGAAACGCAGTGCTAACTCATCCCGGTTATTGGTGGCGATGAGTTCCTGGAGTTCCGCGCGGGTGCGGGGGTCGGGGTCGCGCTCAAGCCAGTGCTTTAAAGCCTTGTCCATAAAGTAAACTCCTGCTCGTCGAATGTCTGGATTGTTAGAACCGATGTCTTTGGGGCAGATGAATCCAGGGAAGCTCTGATTAATTGAATATATGAGTGTCATTGCGAGCCTTGGCGAAGCAATCTCTCATTGAATCAATAGCTTAGAGATTGCCGCCCCCGCCTCGGCAATCGCTCCTCGACAACTGCTCCTGCGTTGTTCTAATACCGTGCATCCATGCACATATGCATTGCTCCAATAAGCTACATCCTTGTAGCGATTCGCGGGGGCAGGCTTAAAAGCGCTGCGCTCCTCGCAATGACAAATTAATCAGAGGGTCCCTAGCTAACGGCCATCTTCAGCGCCACGCTGATCATTTCATCGAAGGACTCCTGGCGTTCATCCGCCGTTAACCCGGTGCCATCGCGGATATGGTCGCTGACGGTGCAGATGGTAAGGGCTTTGGCGCCGAACTCGGCCGCAACTCCGTAGAGTCCGGCTGCTTCCATCTCCAACCCGAGAATATTGTATTTTTCCATGACATCGAACATGGACGGGTCCGGCGTGTAAAATAAATCCGCTGAAAATATGTTGCCGACTTTCACATCGATGTTTAGTTCGCGGGCGGCATTCACCGCACGTTCCAACAGGCCGTAATCCGCGATTGCCGCAAAATCATAGCCCTTGAAGCGGATCCTGTTAACGTTCGAGTCGGTTGAGGCGCCCATGCCGATCACGATATCCCTTAACTTGATTTTCGCGCTCACGGAGCCGCAACTGCCGATCCTGACTATTTCCTTTGCGCCATAGCTTTGAATCAATTCGGTGCTGTAGATCGAGGCGGAGGGTATCCCCATACCGCTGGCCATCACGGATAAACGTTTACCCTGGTAGTCGCCCGTAAACCCCAGCACATTGCGTACGTCGGTTACCTGTTCCGCGTTAGTCAGGTAAGTCTCTGCAATATACTTTGCGCGAAGCGGATCGCCCGGCATTAATATGGTTTCTGCAAACGCGTTCGGTTCTGCATTAATGTGTGCTGTGCCCATGGAATTTCCCCTTTAGTTGTTTGCAGGTTTAATAGTCATAACAGCTATCGTAATGTCAGTAACCGCCTCCGGCGCCGCTGCTCTCATCGCCGTAGGGTAGCCAAATATTTTTAACCTGGCAGGCTTCGCGTAAAAAGCGCCTGCCTTCGCCATCCACCTTCGAGTGCCAGTCGCGAGTTTTGCCATAGTTCACCCAGGTGCGCTTCACGTTTTCCGCCGATGCGAGTTCAACATCTGTACTGCCCTGTTCCGAGCCTTGATACCAGATGCCATCGACCTGGTCGTGGTCGGCTATGACCCTGGTCAGGGCTTCGCGGTCGCCCGTCACGATGTTGATCGCTCCACCCGGTACATCGGAGGTTTCCAGGATTTGATAGAAATCTGTTGCCAGCAGCGGGTAGCGTTGTGAGGGGACCAGCACGATGCGATTGCCCATCGCCATGGCCGGCGCGAATAAAGACACGAAGGAGAGCAGGGGCAGAACATCGGGACAGCTGATGCCCATGATTCCGATAGGCTCATTGACGGCTAGCGCCACGTTACGCAGCGGTGGCGTATGTACCAGCCCATCGTATTTATCTGCCCAGGCGGCATAGCTGAACAAGCGGCTGATACTGGCGTCGACTTCGCGCTGCGCAGCGCGGCTGGTGGCGCCGGTCAGGCTGACCAGCCGGTGTTGGAATTCCTGGGCTCGATAACTCAAGTTTTCCGCGATGTAATAGAGGATCTGTGCTCGCGCATGGCCGGTCGTGCTAGACCAGCTGGCGGCCTTGAACGCGGCTTCTACGGCGTTGCGAATATCTTTGCGGCTGCCCTGCGCTACCCGCCCTGCAACGTAACCGTCGTGTGTGACCACCACATCGGAGTTCCCGCCATCGGCGCGCACCTGCTTGCCGCCAACATAGTGCTTGGCAGTGCGGTCAATCGCCGCCGTCGCGGGTTCAGCTGTGCTGGCAACCTTCGCCGCGGGCGTCTTGATTATATTGGCGACGTCCGACAGTTCGCCCTCGACTTGCTTGAGGTATTCATACATGCCTTCCTTGCCGCCTTCGCGGCCAAACCCGGACTCTCGATAACCACCGAATCCGCAGGCCGCGTCAAACTGGTTGGTGGAATTTACCCACACCACGCCGGCCTTGATTTGCCCTGCCACTTCCAGCGCACGATTAATGTTTTCGGACCAGATGCTGGATGACAGTCCGTAGCGGGTGTTATTGGCCAGTGCCACCGCCTCATTCAAGGTGCGGAAGGTCAACACTGTAAGTACTGGCCCGAATATTTCTTCCTGCACCACGGTGCTGCTGGTGTTTACGTTGGTGAGCAACGTGGGGGGGTAAAAACAGCCCTTGCTCGGGTAATCGAGCGCGGGTTGCCATAGTTCGGCGCCCTCGCTGACTCCCTGGGCTACCATGGCTTCGATGCGGTCAAGCTGGACGGGGTCGACAATGGCGCCCATATCCACGGTCTTGTCCAACGGATTGCCCAGGCGGAATTTCTCGAGGCGTCGCTTAACCTTGTCAATAAATCGCTCGGCGATACCTTCCTGTACCAGCAACCGCGAACCGGCACAGCAGACCTGGCCCTGGTTAAACCAGATAGCATCGACCAGGCCTTCTACTGCGCTGTCCAGGTCGGCATCATCGAACACGATAAAGGGCGATTTTCCGCCAAGCTCCAGCGTCAATTTTTTCTGTGAGCCCGCCGTTTCTCGGCGAATTTGCTGGCCTACGCCGGTTGATCCCGTGAATGCAATCTTGGCGATGCCGGGATGCTTGACCATATGGACGCCGGTTGCGCCAGCACCGGTAACGATATTGATAACCCCCGGAGGGATCTGTGCTTCATGGCACAGTTCGGCGAAATACAGCGCGCTTAAACTGGTGTACTCTGCCGGCTTTAGTATCACGCAATTACCGGCGGCAATAGCGGGTGCGATTTTCCAGGCCAGCATCAGGATGGGGAAATTCCACGGGATAACCTGCCCGACCACGCCGAGTGGCTCTTGATCGGGAAATTCACTCTCCAGCAGTTGCGCCCAGCCCGCATGGTAATAGAAGTGGCGGGCTACCAGGGGCACATCGATATCGCGCGTTTCCCGGAGCGGCTTGCCATTGTCCATGGTTTCGAGGACCGCCAGGAAGCGACTGTTTTTCTGCACCGACCTGGCCAGCGCATAGAGATATTTTGCACGCTCATGGCCGGGCAATGCAGACCACTTGGGAAACGCCTTTTTGGCGGCCTTCACCGCAGCATCGACGTCTTCCTTGCCGGCCGCCGATATCTTACCCAGGATCTCGCCGGTCGAGGGATCACGGCTGGTGATCAATGATTTTGCAGGCTTTGGCCGGGTCCACTTGCCGTCAATGAACAAGCCAAAGCCACTCTTGTGACTCTTTAGCCAGTCCCTGACATAACCGGAATCTTCGGAAGCGGGGCCATAGGACATGGATTTAAAAATTTCCGCGATGTCGTTCATTATTATCTCTCACGCTAACGGGTGATGATGGGCGGCAGAGTAGCGTCCGGTGACGTAGTGTTCCAATTGGCGTTCGATATCGCCGAGCAGGCTGGAGGCACCAAATCGAAACAGGCCGGGATTGAGCCATTCGTCGCCCAACTCTTCTTTCACGAGTATCAGGTAGTTCAGCGCAAGCTTGGCGCTGCTGACCCCGCCGGCAGGCTTGAAGCCGACTCGTTGCCCGGTGAGCTCGAAATACTCGCGAATCATGCGCATCATGACCAGGCTGACAGGCAGTGTGGCGTTTTCCTTTTCCATGCCCGTGGAGGTTTTGATGAAATCGGCTCCCGCCATCATGCACACCATAGACGCCTGGCCCACCTTGCTGATGGAACCCAGTTCACCGGTGGCAATGATCGTCTTCATGCGGGCATACCCACAGGCCTCGCGAAACGCCTTGACCTCGTCGTAGAGCGCCTGCCAATTACTGTTGAGCACATGACGCCGGCTAATGACGATATCGATTTCCCCCGCGCCAGCCTGCACCGACGCGCCTATTTCGTGCAAGCGGGTCTCGAAGGGCGCGAGTCCAGCGGGAAAGCCGGTGGAAACTGCGGCGATCGGGATCCCGGAGCCGCGTAATGCGGCGACCGCCGTAGCGATCATCTCGTGATAGACACACACCGCGCCGGTGGTGAGGCCCATATCGCCTACGCCGAGCGCTTCGAGTATATCTTGCCTGACGGGTTGGCGCGCCTTGGCGCAGAGCCTGCGCACGCGGCCCTCGGTGTCATCGCCAAGCAAGGTGGTGAGGTCAATGCATGACACGGCTTTTAGCAGCCAGGCGGCCTGCCATTGTTTCTTCACGGTTCTGCGATTGGGGAATGATGCAATGCGGCGATCGACCGCCGACAAGTTGATCCTGATGCGATCAACCCAGTCGGGGTAAAGATCGGTGCCCGCATTGCGTGATGTCGGGTGCGCGAGTATAAGGCTTGCTGCGCTGGCAGCGTCAGGCGCTGGTTGAGCGGTTGGATTTTTTGTAACAGATTTATTTTCCACAGGGTCCTCCCGTGCGTTTCCTGTCCACCGTCAAATGGTATCCCTTGCGACCAATGAATGCACTAAAAAGGCGCAATATAAAAGCGCAATAAGAAGCCGCAATAAACAGGCTGGCGGGGATGCATGAAACGGGCAAGGGAGTAGGGTGTTGCTGCCGGGTCTGGCAACGCATACGCCTACCATTTGAGTGGCAATGCCTTCAGCCCGCGAAACACCAGCCCCGTTTCATACTCGGGTTGTTCGACGCCCAGCTTTATGTCGGGTAGTCGTTTTAACAGGCTGTTAAACAGGATTTGCAGCTCCAGCCTGGCCAGCGGTGCGCCCATGCAGAAATGCGTGCCCTTGCCAAATGCCAGGTGCCGATTAGGCTGGCGCTCGATATCAAAACGATCGGGATTTTCAAACACGGCAGGATCGCGGTTTGCGGCGCCGTACAGGAAGCCCAACTTGTCTCCCCGTTTAAAGGTAAACCCCTCGTACTCCAGATCCTCGAGCACGAACCGGTGGAACAGGTGCAATGGGGAGTCGTAGCGCAGCATTTCCTCTACCGCCGTGTTGATAAGCGCAGGGTTTTGTTTCAGCTTGCTGAGTTGGTCGGGATGGCGTTGTAGCGCCAACATGCCGTTACCCGCCGTATTGACCGTAGACTCATGCCCGGCATTGAGCAGCAGGATGCACGTAGAAACCAGTTCATCGTGGGAGAGCATCTCACCTTCCTCTTGCACCAGGGCGAGGGCACTGATCAGGTCCTCTTGTGGGCGTGCACGACGCTCCGTTGCGAGGGTGGTTAAGTAGTCAGCAAACTCGGTGCTGGCGGTCTCGGCGCGTTGTTCATCGTCTGCGCTGTAATCCTGTTCGTAGAGTCTCACAATGGCGGCCGACCAGGGACGCAGCAGAGGGCGATCCTCCAGCGGCATGCCTAGCAATGACGCTATCACATAGACCGGCAGGGGGGTGACGAAGTCCTCCAGGAAATCCATCTCGCCGGCTGCTTCAAGCCTGGCCAGGGACTCGTCTACAAAACGCTGGATCGGTTCACGTTGTTCACTGACGCGACGCGGGGTAAACACCTTATAAAGTAATTTACGTAACCGGGCGTGATCCTCGCCCTCGGTCTCCAAAAAGTTTTGCCGCACAAAGCGGTTGTAGTTCGGGAGCCTGTCCCGGTTTTCCTGTTTGCGGCGTTGGGCAATCTCCGTCGCAGTCGATATATGATCCATGGTACGCCCAAGCTTGCGGTTAACCAGCAGCTTGTTAATGTCTGTATAGGTCGTAAAAAAGGTCATGCCCCACTCGGCGTCATAAAAAATTGGCGTCTGTTCACGCAACTGTGCATAGGTGGGATAAGGGTTGGCGGCGAATGCCTGGCTGTAGGGTTGAAATTCGATCGCTGGCATAATCCACGCTCCCTGGTAGAAGGTTGACGGTAGAGTTCAAGTGCCGGATACAGCGGAATTCGTCGTGTCTTGACTTGCCGTGGCACTCCCTATATGTTGACTGGATCGTCCAATATTAACAAAAGAAGCGATCCTATGCAGGCATTGATTAGCGTTGCGGGCATGCTGGTACTGCTCGGCTTGGCGGTGTTGTTATCCAATAATCGCAGAGCGATAAAGCTTCGCACGATAGGAGGTGCGTTTGCCTTGCAAGCGGGCCTGGCCGCGTTTGTATTATATACCGATATTGGCAAGGATACGTTGAACGGCCTCACGGGCGGCGTGCAGTCGGTCATCGACTACGGCCGGGTTGGCACCGAGTTTTTAATGGGTGACCTGGCTCGCTTCAAGCTGGGTTTTATCTTTGTCGTTCACGTACTCCCAATCATCGTGTTCTTTTCCTCCCTGATGGCTGTCCTCTACTACCTGGGCATCATGCAAAAGGTGGTCAACACGATCGGTGGATTGATCTCCAAATTATTAGGCACGAGCCGAATCGAGTCCGTGTGTGCCACCGCTAACATCTTTATCGGGCAAACCGAGTCCCCCCTGGTCGTGCGGCCCTTCATTGCGCACCTGACAAAATCAGAACTGTTCGCCGTGATGACCGGCGGCACTGCGTCAATAGCCGGTGCGGTGATGGCGGGATATGCGGCAATGGGCGTCGAGTTAGAGTACCTGATCGCGGCCAGTTTTATGGCGGCACCGGGTGGGTTGTTGATGGCCAAGATCATCATGCCCGAAACGGAGTCCGTACCGGAGGGTTCGGTAGAGGTCGCGTTTGATGATAAGGATGCGCCAGTCAATGTCATTGATGCGGCGGCGGGAGGAGCGACCAGTGGTTTGGTGCTGGCCATGAATGTCGGTGCAATGCTGCTAGCCTTCGTTGCCCTCATCGCTTTGCTGAACGGGATTTTTAGCGGTGTCGGGGGCTGGTTTGGTTTTGAGAGCCTGACGATAGAACAGATGTTGGGTTATGTGTTTGCCCCGATGGCCTATTTAATGGGCGTGCCAACCGCTGAACTCCAGGTCGTTGGTGGCCTGTTAGGGGAAAAAATCGTCTTGAACGAATTCGTTGCCTACGTCGATTTCGTTGAAATAAAAGACACGATGAGCGTGAAATCACAGGTGATCGTCACCTTCGCGCTGTGTGGCTTCGCCAACTTGTCCTCCGTGGCCATTCTGCTAGGAGGCCTGGGCAGTATCGC
>CAXMOT010000024.1:0-5552 GCA_964195105.1 uncultured Gemmatimonadales bacterium
CACTAGTACCGGCCAAGACCCCAAAATGCCGAAAGGCGTCATCCCCTCAACCTGCCGCACTTCACCGCGCAGGGTGGTTTGCTCGAACTGTGGTGCCTGGGTAATGATGGCGCCGGCCGGATCGACCAGTGCAGTCAGGCCGGTATTGGTGCCGCGCATTATATAGCGGCCATTTTCAAGCGCGCGCATGCGGACCATCTGCAGATGTTGGTCGGGTCCGATGGATTTGCCAAACCAGCTGTCGTCACTGATCGTCAGCAGCAGGCTGCTGTCTCTGCCCAACTGCCTGACAAAATCGGGATACACTATTTCGTAGCAGATATAGGGCGCGATGCTGAGCGTCCGGTCACCCTTGCGTAACTCGAGCGGTGCCTGATGCCGGGGTCCGGGACGAAAGTCAGACATGGGCAGATCGAAAAAACTGATCACTCCCCGCAGCACGCTCTGCAGTGGAACATATTCGCCGAACGGCACCAGTTTCTGTTTGTGGTACTCCCCCGAGGCCATGCCAAAGCCGGCAATACTATTGTGGATCATGCGTTGCCCGGTGGTCTCATCGGTGCGCTGGTAGGGTATGCCGCTGATAATGCCGAGGTTATTGTCGCGGGCCTGGGCGGCGATGGCATTAATGAACGTCCCCGCCTGGTGATAAAAGGCCGGGATCGCGTTTTCAGGCCAAATAAGCAGGTCGGCGCGGTGATTTTCGCCGACGCTTTGCCGCAGCAGCTGCAGGGTCTTGTTGCGTTGTACCGGTAGCCATTTTATATCCTGGGGAATATTGGGTTGTGACAGCGCTACACTGATCGGTTCACCAACGTCCCTGGTCCAGCTAAAACTGCCAAGCAGCAGGGCGACCAGCCATGGCAACAGCAGCCCGCCAGCGTGCCAGCCGGCGCCGCGGTAATCCTTTTGCTGCGCGTACTGCAGGATCTGGTAGAGCAGCGCGGCGCTGAGGGCGACGATAAAGCCCAGGCCATAGATGCCAACAACCGGGGCCCAACTCGCCAAGACGGTATCGGTGTGGGCGTAGCCGCCCATCAGCCAGGGGAAGCCCGTAAACAGCCACGAGCGCGACCATTCGAATAATACCCAAAGGGCGGGAAAGCCGGCTAGCACGCCTATTCTTGAATGGCGCGTCCAACGCACGTAGCAGTAGCCAAGCAGTGCACAAAAGAAAAACGCCAGCACGGCGACAAAAACCAGCGTCAGGAATGCAGCGAGAATTACCGAGGCCTGGCCATACAAGTGGATGCTGACATAAACCCAGGAACTGCCAACCCCGAATAATCCCAGCCCGAATAGCCAGCCGCGCCAAAAGCCCTGGCGAGGTTCGATGTCCTGCAGGCAAATAATCAGTAGCAGCAGGGAGGCTATGCCTATCGGCCAAAAACCATAGGGAGCAAGGGCTAACGGCGCAATGGCGCCTGCCAGCAGCGCAACGAGTTGCCCCCATTTGCCTGGCAGCCTGAGTACCATCGTGGAAGGCATCGATCCGTTAGCGGTTTATTTGCAGGTAACGGATACGGCGTTTGTCGGCAGTCAGCACTTTAAAATTGAGGCCGGCGATTTCAAGCGTTTCATTGATCCGAGGCAGGCGACCGAGCTCCTGCATCACGATGCCGCCGATTGTGTCGCATTCGTCATCGCTAAACTCGATATTAAAGTACTCGTTAAAGTCCTCAATAGGGGTCAGGGCATTCACGATGCAGCGACCGTCCTCTGTCTGCCGAATATAGGAATCTTCTTCGTCCGTGTCGTACTCATCTTCGATTTCGCCGACAATTTCCTCGAGCACGTCCTCGATGGTCACCAGGCCGGAAATGCCACCGTACTCATCGACCACCACTGCCATGTGGTTGCGGTTAGTGCGAAACTCATTGAGCAGCGAGGTCAAGCGCTTGCTCTCCGGAATGACCGTTGCCGGGCGCAATATATCCTTCAGTCGGAAACGTTGTAGCTCGCCATTGAGCAGTAGCGGCAGAAGATCCTTGGCAAGCAATATGCCGAGGACCTCATCGGTATTCTCGCCAATCACCGGGAACCGGGAGTGACCGCACTTAATAACCTTTGGCAGGTACTGCTCGAGATCATCGGCGACCTTTATAACCACCATTTGCGGGCGCGGGATCATGATGTCGCGTACTTTCATATCCGCGACCTCGATAGCGCCTTCCATAATATTCAGGGAAACGCCGTCCAGTTGCTGCTGGACATGCGCTTCGCGCAGGTATTCCAGCACCTCGTTCTCTGTCGCCCGGTTGCTCCTGAACACCTGGATCAGCTTGCGCCAGAAGGTTTTCGTCTCTTGTGCAGGGTACTGTAAGTCTTTGTTCATCGTGCGTGTTCTTGTTGTTCCTGGTAAGGATTAGGAAAGTCGAGTCGGGACAACAGCTGTTGTTCGAGAGACTCCATTTCCCCGGCTTGTTGGTCTGTTTGATGGTCATACCCCAGCAAATGCAGGGTGCCATGCACCACCATATGGGCCCAATGGGATTTGTTAGTCTTGTCCTGCTCGAGGGCTTCGCGGGCCACCACCGGCGCGCAGATGATCACATCGCCGAGTAAGCCCGGCAGCGTGGCATCCTCTGCTGGCAGTCCGGGGGGCGCCTCAAAGGGAAATGACAATACGTTGGTGGGGCCGGTTTTGTTTCGATAGGACGCGTTCAGCTCAGCGATTTCCGCTTCATCGACGATACGAATGCTGATTTCGCTGGCATCGGGCTTATGTTGGTCGTGCAGCACGCAATTGACCCAGGACGCGATTTCTTCATCGTGGGGAATCGTGGGGTTGTCACTGGCGACCTGGATGTCGACGATCATCGTTGTCCTGGCTCGTCCTGCGAGGGCCGGTTTTCATAGCCATCGTAAGCTTCGACAATTTTTTGTACCAGTGTGTGGCGCACCACATCATGGGCCTTGAAATAGGTAAAGCCGATGTCTTTAATGCCTTTCAGGACCTGCATCGCATGGGTCAGGCCGGAGCGTTTTCCCTGTGGTAAATCGATCTGGGTAATGTCGCCCGTGATCACGGCGTGGGCCCCGAAACCAATGCGCGTCAGGAACATTTTCATCTGCTCCTGCGTGGTGTTCTGGCTCTCGTCGAGGATAATAAACGCATCATTCAGGGTGCGTCCGCGCATATACGCCAATGGCGCGACCTCAATAATATTGCGCTCGATCAGTCGCGCGACCTTTTCGAAGCCCATCATTTCATACAGGGCATCGTAAAGCGGGCGCAGGTAGGGATCGACTTTTTGGGCCATATCGCCAGGCAGGAAACCGAGCTTCTCGCCGGCCTCTACGGCGGGCCGCACCAGCACAATGCGCCTCACTTCATCCTTTTCCAGTGCATCGACTGCACAGGCGACGGCCAGGTAGGTCTTGCCGGTACCGGCCGGGCCAATACCAAAATTAATATCAAGCTTTTTGATATTGCGTGCGTAATTGAGCTGGTTTTCGCCGCGCGGCTTGATAACGACACGCTTGGTGTGGATCAGCGATTCGGGCGAACTCCCGGTCGGGTGCGACGATGGCCCAGTATCGCGTAGCGCCAGGTGCACCTGTTCGGGCGTGACCGGCTGGTCGGCTTCGGTGGTTTCGTAGAGATGCTCCAGCACCTGGTTTGCCGCATGCACACCGGTTTCTTCCCCGGAGAGATGGAAAGTGCTGCCACGATTATTGATTTGCACGCCGAGTCGGCGTTCGATCAACTTGATGTTCTCGTCTAGCTGCCCACATAGGCTCGCCAGTCGAACTGTGTCTTCCGGTTGCAGTGACAATTGGCTGGTCACTGTCGAAGTGTCGGTATCCAAGGTTGGTTTCATTGCTCCTGTGCGAAACGCCTGTCTTCAGTATAGTGGTTTACACTTTGAAGGGAAGCGGTTCTTTAGAACCACTTATAGCGAAATAGCGTTAACGGTGTGTTTTATATTCGGAAGTGTATTAAGAATATGGCGGGTGTTATTGGCTCACGGGCAGCGTATCGAATCAGGCCACTTCACCGCGCAGCGAGTTAGGCATCGCAGCGGTGATCCGGACACTGATAAATTCGCCGATCAGGCCATGGTCGGCGCTGCGAAAGTTAACCACCCGGTTATTTTCGGTGCGCCCCTGCAACTGGCCGGGATCCTTCCTGGAGAGTCCCATAACCAAAATACGCTCGTCGCCGCCCACCATCGCTTCGCTGATGGCCATGGCCTGCTGGTTAATGCGGGCCTGCAGAATATGCAGGCGCTGCTTTTTGGTCGTTTCGGGGGTCTCATCCGCAAGCTCTGCTGCCGGGGTGCCGGGGCGGGAGCTATATACGAAGCTGAACGAGTGATCGAAACCGATCGTCTCGATCAAGTGCATGGTTTCGGCAAATTCCGCGTCGGTTTCGCCCGGGAAGCCGACGATAAAGTCAGACGACATGCTGATGTTGGGGCGGATCTCGCGCAGACGGCGAATCTTGTCCGAGTACTCGTCGATGTGGTGGCCGCGTTTCATTGCCGCAAGGATGCGATTGGAACCGCTCTGCACCGGCAGGTGAAGGTGGCTGACCAGTTCCGGCACGTTGCGATAAGTTTCGATCAGGCTGTCGGAAAATTCCATCGGATGCGAGGTGGTGAATCGAATCCGGTCGATACCATCAATCGCTGCCACATAGGTGATAAGCTCGGCCAGGTCGACAGTCGAACCGTCATGGGAGAGTCCGCGGTAGGCATTGACGTTCTGGCCGAGGAGATTGACCTCGCGCACGCCCTGGGCTGCTATTTGGGAGACCTCGGCGATCACGTCATCAAAGGGCCGGCTGACTTCCTCACCACGGGTGTAGGGCACCACGCAAAAGGTGCAGTACTTGCTGCAACCTTCCATGATTGACACAAAGGCCGATGGGCCATCTACCTTTGGCTCGGGCAGGCGGTCAAACTTTTCAATTTCGGGAAACGAGACATCAATGACCGGAATATGATTTTTCCGCGTCGCATCAATCATTTCAGGCACACGATGCAGGGTCTGGGGGCCAAATACCATATCGACATGGGGCGCCCGATCCCGAATGGCGCTGCCTTCCTGGCTGGCGACACATCCGCCCACACCGATCACCAGGTCAGGGTTGCGCTCCTTGAGTTTTTTCCAGCGCCCGAGTTGGTGAAACACCTTTTCCTGCGCCTTTTCCCTGATTGAACAGGTGTTCAGCAGAATGACATCCGCCTCCTCTTCGTTCGAGGTCAGCTCCAGCGCATGGCTTACGCCCAACAGGTCTGCCATGCGTGAAGAGTCGTACTCATTCATCTGGCAGCCATGGGTCTTGATAAACAGTTTCTTGGCCATGTTGGGTATTTGCCGGGGTACTCTTTTAGACTGGTTAAAGCTATGCAGTCAGGTTTAAAAAGGGAGCGCATTATACACCCGATATCTGCCGCTGCACAGATGCTATGAGCGGTCAATTTCAATGACACCCGCGGCACATTTTGTGGTCCAAGTTATGAATATCCCCGATACGCACTGGACACCTATACCCATTGTGATATTCTTGCGCACCTTTTTTTCGGTTACCCAGCTTCACGGTC
>CAXMOT010000025.1:0-7427 GCA_964195105.1 uncultured Gemmatimonadales bacterium
CAGGGGTGTGCAAGCTGCCGTGAGGGCTCAACATCCCTTTATTCTCGAAGATCCAGAGTCACCTGCAGGGCGCTGTATTACCCTGCTGGCCAACATCCTGCTCAAGCACTTTACCACCAAGAGCGCCCCGATCAGGAAGATTAGCGAGTTCTGGAAGGAACAACTCGACAACGTGCCCGCGCTTGAGGCTACGGCACCACTGCCAGAGCCAGAGCCAGAGCAAGAGCAAGAGCCAGAGCCAGAGCCAGAAATAGGCACAGCAACAGCAACAGCAACAGAGAGTACAACAGATACCACGGCGGCGCTCACAGACCAGGAGGCTGAATCCGTACCCCCATCGGCCTGTGAAACCAGTGTCGATGTGCCGGCCGCCGAGGAAACCGTTAACGTTATCGAGGACCGTGTCGAGAGCGCCAATATCGTCGATATTGCCACCAACGCCTTGCACAAGAATCACATCTCAGAAGCCGATGCCGATGATCTGCTCGCGCAATTGATTCAACATTATTTGACGGAATTTGGCTCGTTGCCCCAGCAGGCAATCGACTTGGTATTACAAGCCTATGACCAGGAGCAGTTGCCGGAAACCGCACTCGCCCAATTACGCGAGCAACTCCCCCATGACGTGGCTTCGGAGCCGCCGGAGAGTGACTCCTCCCCCGCCACCGTTCAGTTACAGAGCGAGATAGACAGCCTGGTAGCAGATGCGTCACAAACCAAACAACGGCTGACCGAACTCGCAGAACATCTACGCGCCAAATACCGCGAGCTGTATAATTCCGACATCACCCGACCGCCAACCTCGGTGCGTGCTATCAATGGATCAAAACCTGCGGAACCCGCCAGGAGTCCAGCCAGGGACGATAAGCCTGCATTACGGCAAAGCATTCAGTTTGCCGCCGCCCTCGATAGCGCGAAACCCACCGCACGCGACCGCAACAAGTAACCGGTCCGGCATTTCCGCACGACTGCATGGATGCACGGTATTAGAACAACGCAGGAGCAGTTGTCGAGGAGCAGTTGTCGAGGATGCCAAAGCCGAGTAGATTCATTCTAAACCCTGCTAGAGCTGATCGAGGCTAAAATAGTCCTGAGACATATCCCTCGAGTAGTTCTCGAGCAAAGCCCGCATGAACAACTCGCCACGTTCTGGCAACCCCCCCGTTACAAACTCCCGCGCCTGGCGCACCAGGTTGCCCCTGAAGCGCGCTTCGTCATGGGGCGTTCCATCCAGGTTATCCAGGCTGACCCTGAACCGACTGCTGGCTGCTGCAGAGAAAACCCACTCCAGCGCCTGCGGTTTGATCTCAACCTTCTCAAATTCAGCCTGTAGCTCCGCGGGCCGACCGTCTTCGTGATACCAGTATCCGTAATCAACCAGCTTGCGCCGCCGCTCACCCGCGAGGCACCAATGCGCAATTTCATGCAGCGCACTCGAATAATATCCATAAGCAAACTCAATGCGCGCGGGCTCAACGCCGGTCTCTGCGGGACGATACACTGGCTCGCTGCCGCCGCATACCAGCAGGGTGTTGTGGGTCGTGGCGAATAGCCCATTAAATATTTCGATCAAATGGTCGCTGCTATGAATCATTGGACTCTGCTGCATAAGTATTCGGCGCGGTTGTTGACAAAAGCAAAACCATGACGCTTTTATAAAAAAGGCCGATATTAACACGATTGACCCGCTAAACCAGCCAATCCGAGCGGCTTGCACCGACCAATCCGCCCATGCCAACCCATTGTTTTTAATGTATTAATAATCAGGTGTTTTTTTAGGCCCATTAAACCCGCCGCATGACTTGCCGGATCCCCAATACCAGCCATACTGAAATAATAGAAACTGCATTTCATTTCCAATGTCTTAGTTAAGAGCGCAACGCACTTACTAGGTGCCTGTCCGAGGATAGCGATCGTAGCGAGGGAGCATCATTTTGAGTTATTTTTTTTGGTTATTTGAGAAGAATAGTTATTCTATTTGCCGAAAATAAGCGGAAAAAAGGGCCAAAATGAGGTTGCCGCAGTAGATCAGCCTATTCTCGGACAGGCTCCTGGAGTGTAAAATGCGATAAGGAGTGGTTTACTTATGGCCTTACAATCTTCAGCCAAATCAGCCCAGGTTATTGATATATTCTCCGGCAAGATGCTCGAACAGGGGCACGACCGGCATTTTGTCCGTCTGGCGCAGGAATGCGATGGCATCGGCATGCTGTATAGCAACGACAGCAATCCCGGTAAACTCTTCAATATGAAAATCATTGGCTGGGCCCTGCAAGCAGATGGCGAGGTCGTGGGCCTGGTGCCATGGTTAAACCGTATCATGGCCTGCCCGCAGCTACGCGACCCGCTCAATGGTCATTGGGAAGGTTACTACGACAGCGCCACCGGCGACGTATTCTACGAAGCTCCTGAACATAAAATGCTGGAATTGCGCAGCACCCATAATTTTTATCCCGCCGCGGAACTCGCGGATGACGCTATCGTCCAGGAGATCCCGGATTCGATCGGCACCCATGCTGTGATGGCCGATTACACCAACAAGAAATTTATAATCGATGAAGTATTCAGCTGGTGCCTGAGCGCCAGTGGCGAGATTCAGGCTATGCTTGTCGATGCAGATAAAATATCCGAGACTCCCGTGCTGACCGGCGACCCCTGCCTGTATGCGGCGCAGCAGGCGGCGAACTTCAAGTACTTCTTCCAGTACAAAATCGCCAACAAGATTAAGGAAAACGATCCGGAAGCCCTGGCAGCTATTTCACACCTGATCGATTTTTGAGGCTGCGCCAAACACCGGCCTGGCAGCGACTATTCAGCCAGCGCTATGACGCGCCGCGTTCCAATCCTTTGCGGATCAGGTAGTAGTAGCGATTTTCTTCGCGCTCACTCGCCAGCAGCTCATGTCCCAGGTAATGGCAAAATTTAGCCACATCACGCTCGGTCGACGGATCAGTGGCGACCATCCTGATCAGGTCCCCGACCGCCACTTCTCGAATCTTGTTATGTAGCAACATTACCGGCTCGGGGCAATATAAGCCCGAGGCATCCATCTGGTGCGGTGCGTTGTCGCCGAATTCCTGCATTAGGCCCATCGTCTAACTATCTCTGCTCGTTTCGTTTATGGCTGTTTCGATTCTGGCAAACCCTGCCCTGGGCAAAAGCTCTGTGGAGTCAAACGCCATTATAACGACTATTGGAATCGGTCGCGTTATAACCCGCCAATAAAATCCCGGATTTCCTTAGCCGCCAGGCGCAGCTGGCCGGAGTGTTCCAGGCCACTCCTCACTCGCGGCTTAAGGTCATGGTCTCCATCTGCCATCCAGCTGACACGCAGGCTGGCGGGCAACGCGTATTGCGCCACCTCGTCGCGACGGCCAAAGGGATCTCGCTCACCCTGCAAGATGAGTCCGGGACAGCGAATTTTCGGGAGATGCCCAGTGCGCAGCACATCCGGCTTGCCCGGCGGGTGAAACGGATAACCCAGGCACACCACACCCATCACATCCAATTCCGTCGCTACCAGGCTAGCGACTCGACCGCCCATGGATTTCCCGCCGATAACGAGTCGTTCCGGACCGCCAAGCGCGCCAACAACTTCCTTAAAGCTATCCACTAGCCGCGGCATGCGATCCGGCGGGCGTCTGCGGCCTGTCTGACGCACGGTCTGCATGTACGAGAACTCGAATCGAGCGACACCGATACCGAGTTCCGCCAGGTTGCCGGCAATGTTTTCCATAAAAGCGCTATCCATACCCGCGCCGGCACCATGTGCGAGCAACAGGATCGCCCCGTCACGGGGCCCGGTTGTGAGCAACTCCGTCATAGCTAGTGCAGTATTAAATCCAAGTCGTTAATTGGCATTGTTTTGAGCTTGGTTTATCAGTTAAACTTATGCTTCATTGATCTAAGTCATGTAGCACACATGCGCTCGCCAATACCATTGGTCGGCCTCGCTCCTACAAGAACAACAACAGGGAATTACATGAGTACCGTATTCATCCATCCAAAATACAATTATGACGTGGTTCGCAAATTTTCGCTGATGACGGTGGTTTGGGGTGTAGTCGGGATGCTGGTGGGCGTGATAATAGCATGCCAGTTAGCATTCCCGAGTGTCTTTTATACGGACCTGCCATGGTTGACTTTTGGTCGTCTGCGACCCTTGCACACCAATGCGGTTATCTTTGCCTTTGGTGGCTGCGCGCTGTTCGCAACGTCTTACTACTGTGTCCAGCGCACCTGCCAGGCGCGGTTGTTTGCACCGAAGCTGGCGGCCTTTACGTTCTGGGGCTGGCAAGCCGTCATCGTAGCGGCGGCAATCACCCTGCCGATGGGACTGACCAGCTCCAAGGAATACGCCGAGCTGGAATGGCCTATTGATATCCTGCTCGCGGTGGTGTGGATCAGCTACGCGGTGGTATTCTTCGGTACTATCGCCCGACGCAAGACCAGCCATATCTATGTCGCCAACTGGTTCTTCGCTGCGTTCATTGTCACGGTTGCGATACTCCATATATTCAATAGCCTGGCCGTCCCGGTCAGTGCGTTTAAGTCCTATTCTATCTACGCCGGCGCCGTTGATGCCATGATGCAGTGGTGGTATGGCCATAATGCAGTGGGCTTTTTCCTGACCGCAGGCTTCCTGGGTATCATGTACTATTTTGTCCCCAAACAGGCTGGGCGGCCGGTCTATTCCTATCGCCTCTCCATCGTGCACTTTTGGGCATTGATATCGATTTATATCTGGGCCGGACCTCACCACCTGCATTACACCGCGTTACCGAACTGGACCCAAACCCTGGGTATGGTGATGTCGCTGATCCTGCTGGCACCTTCCTGGGGCGGCATGATTAACGGCATTATGACCCTGGCGGGCGCCTGGGAGAAACTCCGTACCGATCCGATCCTGAAGTTCCTCGTGGTGTCCCTGTCGTTCTATGGCATGTCGACCTTTGAAGGCCCTATGATGGCCATCAAAACCGTCAACGCGCTCTCTCACTACACCGACTGGACGATCGGTCACGTCCACGCTGGCGCGCTGGGGTGGGTGGCGATGGTGACTATGGGCGCTATGTATCATTTGATCCCCATCATGTACGGCCGCAAGTTCGGTGATATGTACAGTATACGCTTGATCAATATTCACTTTTGGCTAGCGACCATCGGCACCGTGTTGTACATCGCATCGATGTGGGTCAACGGCATTCTGCAGGGCCTGATGTGGCGCGCAGTGAATGATGATGGCACGCTGACCTACAGCTTCGTTGAATCAGTCGAAGCCAGCTATCCCGGCTATATTGTGCGGGCAATTGGCGGCGCCTTGTTTCTGGCGGGCATGCTGATTATGGCCTATAACGTCTGGCAAACTACGCGGATAGCTGCTCCTGAGCCCGCCGAGTCTGCAGTCGTCGAACAAACAGCATAAGGGAGCCCTGAAATGAATCACGAAATTATTGAAAAAAACATGGGGCTGATGGTAGTCCTGGTCATCTTCGCCATCAGTCTCGGCGGCCTGGCCGAGTCCGTGCCACTGTTCTTTATCAAGCAGACTACCGAGCCTGTCGAAGGCCTCAAACCCTTTGCCGCGCTTCAGCTTGAAGGTCGTGACATCTACATTCGCGATGGCTGCCACACTTGCCATAGCCAGATGATACGTCCGTTTCGAGCGGAAACCGAGCGCTACGGGCATTACTCCGTGGCAGGCGAGAGCGTCTATGAGCACCCGTTCCTATGGGGTTCAAAACGCACCGGTCCGGACCTTGCGCGGGTGGGTGGACGCTACAGTGACGAGTGGCATCGTGCCCACCTCTACAACCCTCGCGATGTGGTTCCTGAATCCAATATGCCGCCCTTCCCCTGGTTGTTCGAGAACGTCCTGGACGGCGAATACACCGGCAGAAAAATGGCGGCTCTCAGGAAAGTCGGCGTACCCTATACCGACGAAGACATAGCCGGTGCCGGGGAGGCAGTGGCTGGCAGCAAGGAGATTGACGCGCTCGTAGCCTATCTGCAGGAACTCGGCACCGTCATCAAGGGTAATCGTTAGGAGCTTTCGAGATAGTATGGAAATACATGATCTACGCGGTATTACGACCCTGTTGGTAATGATCGCCTTCGTAAGCGTTTGCGTGTGGGCCTATAGTTCCAAACGTAAAGACCGCTTCGAAGAGGCTGCCAACCTGCCCTTCAGCGATGAAGACGAAATAACAAACAAGAATTCTGCGGAGGAGAAAACGCGCTCATGAGTATGTTCTGGACCATCTGGATAAGCGTCATTACGCTGGGTTCTATTTTCGGCTTCTGGTTGCTATTGGAAGCAACTAAAAAAGGCACCAAGACGGAAGGCACAGAAGTCCCAACGACAGGCCATAGTTATGATGGCATCGAGGAATACGACAACCCGCTACCCCACTGGTGGTACCTGATGTTCATTATCAGCATCATTTTTGCTTTGGGCTACCTGGCCCTTTACCCGGGTTTGGGTAGCTATAAAGGGTTGCTGGGCTGGACACAGGAAGGCGCGTGGGAAAAGGAAGTTAGCAAGGCAGATGCGAAATACGCACCTATATTCACAGAGTATGCGAACACCAGCATTCCTGAATTAGCCGGCAACACCAGGGCAATGTTGTCTGCGCAGCGGATCTTCGCCAACAACTGTGCCGTGTGTCACGGCTCTGCAGCCCGCGGCGCTTATGGCTTCCCGAACCTCACCGATGATGACTGGTTATACGGTGGCAAGCCTGAAAACATCAAGCAAACACTGACCCGCGGGCGGGCCGGTTTGATGACACCCTGGGGAGGCGTGCTGGGTGAGGAAGGCGTCAACCAGGTTGCAGAATATGTCATGAGCCTTAGCGGCCGCAACGTCGATGCGAGTCTCGCCGCGGCAGGAGAACCTACGTTCAAAATGATCTGTGCGGCTTGCCATGGTGCAGACGGCAAGGGTAACCAGATCATGGGCGCACCAAACCTGACCGACAACATCTGGCTATATGGCGGATCTCCGGAGCTTATCAAACATACGATTCGAAACGGTCGCAACGGCAATATGCCGGCGCAGCTGGACAACCTTGGCGAAGACAAGCTGCACTTGATGACGGCTTACATCTACAGCCTTTCGCAGAAGAACTGAGCAAGCCGCTCTTCCCTTCCTGAAGGAATGCTATTGTACAACCGCCGGTGGCAACACTGCACCGGCGCGGTTGTGCTTGCAGAGACAACCACGGGGTATTACCCTGACCATATTGACCACGCCAACGGGTGCCTTATCAAGCCGAGCCCCGATGAACCAGGGCTCTTTACATCAAACGCCTGTCCATCAGTTTAGAGACCAGCACATCTAGATGAGTGACCAAATTCCGATAGAAGATCTCGATGCACCGGCAGCAGGCGCCGTCCTGCAGGCCCAGCCGGAGCAATTTGATCTT
>CAXMOT010000026.1:0-5387 GCA_964195105.1 uncultured Gemmatimonadales bacterium
CCAGTGACGTGAGTCATTTTGAGTCCTGCGCGGACAAAAGCTGCTGAGTTATCGCCGGGAAGGCGCCCGGGTTTCCCTGACAAAATCAATCCTGTGATATGTGCCGGTGGAGGCTGTTTTTCGTTACAATACCTCCACACCACTAATAGCTGAGCTTGATTCCCCATGACCGTTATCCGTGAACAGGACCTCGTCGAGAGCGTCGCAGATGCCCTGCAGTTTATTTCCTACTACCACCCGCTCGATTATATCCACGCCGTTCATGAGGCCTACCTGAGGGAAGAGTCCAAGGCAGCCAAGGATGCCATGGCGCAAATCCTGATCAATTCGCGCATGTGTGCCGAGGGGCATCGGCCACTGTGCCAGGATACCGGCATCGTTACCGTGTTCATGAAAATCGGTATGAAGGTGCAGTGGGATACGGATAAAACCCTGGACGAATTGATCAACGAGGGTGTGCGCAAGGCTTATCTGTTGCCGGAAAACGTATTGCGCGCATCTATCGTTGCCGATCCCGCCGGCGCACGCACTAATACTAAAGACAATACCCCGGCGGTCGTGCACTACTCGTTTATTCCGGGTGACAAGGTCGAGGTGGATGTCGCCGCAAAGGGCGGAGGTTCGGAGAATAAATCAAAACTGGCGATGCTGAATCCCAGCGACAGTATTGTGGACTGGGTCGTGAAAACCCTGCCGACGATGGGTGCCGGCTGGTGTCCGCCGGGCATGCTCGGTATTGGCATTGGAGGCACCGCGGAAAAGGCGGCCGTATTGGCGAAAGAATCCTTGATGGAGCCGATTGATATCCATGAACTGCGCGCCCGGGGTCCGCAAAATACCGTCGAGTCGCTGCGTCTGGAAATCATGGATGCGGTCAATAATCTGGGTATTGGTGCGCAGGGGCTGGGTGGTTTGACTACCGTGGTCGACGTCAAGATCAAGGATTACCCGACCCACGCCGCATCGCGGCCGGTGGCCATGATTCCCAATTGTGCGGCCACGCGCCATGCCCATTTTGTCCTCGACGGTTCAGGGCCGGCCCATCTGGAGCCGCCCAAGCTGGAAGACTGGCCCGAAGTCACCTGGGATGTGGGGGAGAGCGTGAGACGAGTCAATATGGACGATATCACCCATGCCGATATCCAGGATTGGCAGCCGGGTGAAACGGTGCTGTTGTCCGGCAAAATGCTTACCGGGCGTGATGCTGCCCACAAACGCATGATCGATATGCTAGCCAAGGGGGAGCCGTTGCCGGTAGACCTGAAGGATCGCTTTATCTACTACGTGGGTCCGGTTGATCCGGTGCGCGATGAAGTGGTCGGCCCGGCGGGTCCCACTACCGCCACCCGGATGGATAAGTTTACCGAGACCATGCTCGCCGAGACCGGACTGATTGGTATGATCGGCAAGGCGGAACGCGGTCCGACGGCGATCGAGGCGATCAAAAAGCATAAAGCCGTTTACCTGATGGCGGTTGGCGGTGCGGCTTATCTGGTGTCCAAGGCCATCAAGAAAGCCAGGGTCGTGGCGTTTCCGGATATCGGCATGGAAGCGATCTATGAATTTGAGGTGGAGGATATGCCGGTGACCGTGGCGGTCGATGTCAACGGCGAGTCAGTACACCAAACCGGTCCGCAGCAGTGGCGGGCGATTATTGAAGAGCGGGCACTAGAGGTTCAGTAGGCGTTGAATAGCAAGCGTTTACTAACAACAAGAATCCAGGGCATCGCGATCTTATGACAACTCTTCGTTACCTGTGTGCGGTCCTTGTACCGGGTTTGATTGCCTGTGGTAGTCAACCTGAAGCACCCGTGTCGGTGATCGCCCCGGATGCTCCCTGGACCTGCGTTGGTGACGCGGATAATGCCTGGCGCTGCGCCCGGGGAAAAGTACCCAATGTCGAGCAGCCTGGGTTGCAGCAACAGCCTGAGCCGGAAGAACAGCCTGAGCCGGAAGAACAGCCCGAGCCGGAAGCACAGCCTGAGCCAGCCGGTCAAGAACCTGAGCCAGCAGATACGCAGGCTGGACCAGCAGGGGAGGATCCCCAACTCGCGATCGGTACGGCGGTAGCGGCTGCTGCAGAAGCGGTCATGCCACGAGGCACCGACCAGGCGGTTGGCAATTCAGCGCAGGCAGTTCCTTCGGGCGACAATGACATGGCAACCGAGCCTGTCGCTATGGATGACCAATTGAGCAGCAGTGACGAACAATCGGTACTGGCTGCGCCGGATAGTTATTATGCGGTACAGGTTGTTGCCGCGGACTCGGCGGAAGCCGTCGCGGGCTATTTCGAAGCGTCTGGTGATAATGAATCCGCCGCTGCACTGAATGTTAAGACCTGGAGTCAGGGCCGCGATTGGTATGTCGGTATTGCCGGGCTGTATCCGGACTACGCGAGTGCCACATCCGCCGTGCAGGCATTTCCAGAGTCCGCTACGCCCTGGATTCGCCCCGTTAAGGGATTAAAGCAAGCAATTTTAGCCGCCCGGCAGCCCTGATGGCCACGCGAGTTATTCTCTCCCATCCCGGGAACCCTGCATACTAAACACTGGTCACAAGCTGTTATGAATGAAAAAGCGCATCCCTTTGATCGCTTGACCCCCGATTTTCTTATGAGCGCGGTCGAGAGCCAGGACCTGTGGTGTGACGGGCGCCAGTTCCCCCTCAACAGCTATGAAAACCGGGTGTACCAGGTCGGCATCGAGGGCGCCGAACCGCTGATCGCGAAATTCTATCGCCCGGAGCGTTGGAGTAAAGCACAGATTCTCGAGGAGCATCAATTCTGCTACGAGCTCGAGGAGCAGGAACTGCCGGTGGTGGCACCAATAAAGAATGCGTCCCAGCAGAGCCTGTTTGAATACGAGGGCTTTTATTTCTCACTGTTCCCGCGCAAAGGCGGTCGCGCCCCCGAGCTGGACAATCCGGATAACCTTTTGATATTGGGGCGTTTATTGGGGCGTATTCATGCTGTTGGCGCAGTCAGCGATTTCCAGCATCGCCCGGCGATCACCTTCGAGGACTATGGCGAGGCCAGCGTCCGGCTGATCACCGAGCAGTTCATCCCGAAGGAGTTAAAAGAGTCCTACGTTACCCTGTGTTCCGACCTGTTGCGCTTGATCCGCAAAGCGCTGGATGAATTTCCAACGGTCCGGACCGTGCGGACCCACGGCGATTGTCATATTGGCAACATCCTGTGGCGTGACGACAATCCACACTTCGTGGATTTTGATGACGCGAGGACCGCGCCGGCGATACAGGATATCTGGATGTTGCTGTGCGGTGACCGGCACAACCAAACGGGCCAACTGGCCGAGATTATCGATGGTTACGAGGAGTTTAATTCCTTTGATGCGCGCGAGCTGAACCTGATCGAGGCGTATCGCACAATGCGTATGATGCAATACAGCGCCTGGCTGGCGCGCCGCTGGACTGACCCGGCGTTTCCCCGGTCATTTCCCTGGTTTAACAGCGTGAAATATTGGGGCGAGCATATTCTTGAGCTGCGGGAACAATTCTCCGCCTTGCAGGAACCGCCACTGCAACTGGGCTGAGGAATTTCCTGGAGGAGCCACGGATTGTTTTCATGCCCCGTAACGCAACGGACGTTTTTTAATCAAATTGGAGGCGTATTAACATGACGCAACTGGCTAATTCAAACTGTGAGGCATGCCGTGCAGGTGCACCTCTCGTAAGCGATGAGGAGCTGCCCGAATTGTTACGTGAGATTCCGGACTGGACGCCCGTCGTGATTGATAATGTTATGCGCCTGGAGCGCAGTTACAGTTTCCCGAATTTCGTCGCCGCCATCGGATTTACCAATCAAGTAGGTGAGTTGGCGGAGGCTGAGGATCATCATCCCGCGTTGCTGACTGAGTGGGGCAAGGTCACGGTTACCTGGTGGACTCATAAGATCAAGGGGCTGCATCGTAACGATTTCATTATGGCAGCGAAAACGGATCGGGCTTTCCTGCACTTGACCTGACGAGTTATTTTTGCCATCTGCGGCTTAAATCGACGCCATGTTATTAGGTTAACAGGGCTTATCACTTATTAGTATTTAAACACTCCGGATTGCGCCTCGACCACGTCCCGAAGATGCCTTAGAATTGCGAGCTAACCGGTAAAAAATAGGGAAGAGAGGGTAACATGCGGAGAGTAGTTTTTAATCAAAAGGGCGGCGTCGGCAAGTCAAGTATTACGGCAAACCTGGCGGCCATTAGCGCCAGTCGAGGCATCAGGACCCTGGTCATTGACCTTGATACCCAGGCGAACACGACCAAGTACCTGATGGGCGTCTCGGCTACGGAACTGGAAAGCACCGTCGCGGACCTGTTTGAGCAATCGGTTACGTTCAACCTGTTTTCCAAGGAGCCTTTTGATTTTGTCCACGAAACGGCTTATCCGAACCTGTTTGTCATGCCGTCGAGCCCTGAGCTTGAAAACCTCGAGTCCAAGCTCGAATCTCGCTACAAGATATTCAAGCTGAGGGATGCGCTGGAGAAGCTCGAGGAAGATTTCGATGCGATTTATATCGATACGCCTCCCGCACTGAATTTCTATACCCGCTCCGCATTGATTGCCGCGCAGCGGTGTCTGGTTCCCTTTGATTGCGATGATTTCTCGCGCCAGGCGCTGTATACGCTAATGGCATCGATCCAGGAAATTCGTGAAGATCATAACGACAAGCTGGAAGTGGAGGGCATCGTCGCCAACCAGTTCCAACCGCGCGCCAGACTGCCGCAGCAATTACTCAATGAATTGATTGAAGAAAACCTGCCTGTGCTACCCGTTTACCTGTCGGCATCGGTCAAGATGCGCGAGTCGCACCAGCAATCGAAGCCTTTGATCCATATGGCCGCGACCCATAAGCTGACCCGGCAATTTGTGGAACTGTTCGATGTGATTTCGGCAAAGCCCAAGGCGAAGCGTAAAAACGCCAGGAAAGCCAAAGCCGGCAAGGCCAAAACGGCCTGATTGAAAGCTGACCTGGGAGTCTGTCGGACTTGAGCAGTCTTAAGTCCGACAGACTCCCGGAGCCATACTCGCGCCTGGCGGACATTATCCTCGCCCTGGAAAGCGCGCTGCGTGAGCAGGAGCTTTGGGATGAGGTTGTTCCGCCCCGGGAATCGTTGCAGAGCGTGCACCCGTTTTGTGTCGATACCTTAAGCTTCACTCAATGGCTGCAATTTGTCTTCATCGAGCGGGCCAAGCTCATCATCGAGCAGCAGGCGCCGCTTCCTGCCAGCAGCGAGATCGTGCCGATGGCGCAGGAATGGTTTGCTCAATCCGCTTATGCGGGCAACAAGATCATTCATATTCTCGGTAACTTTGACGAGCTAATTGGCCGACCCAACCCGGAGTAAAGTTCCCACATACCTTCGCGCACG
>CAXMOT010000027.1:0-16088 GCA_964195105.1 uncultured Gemmatimonadales bacterium
GCAAGCAGGCTGGCTACCGCTTCGCCAAAGACACGATAGCCCGCCTCTGACGGATGAAAGCCATCGGCCGAGAACCTGTCGGGTTGCGGATCAAATCGCAGCGGCACGTGCACGGCGAGGGGATACCGCGCTATGACACGCCGGCAGGTAATATCCATCGTTTCAGCGCGAATACCCAGCAACGCGCGCAACGGCTGCGGCAACAGCGGAAAATCCTTCATTGGCGGGATACCGGCGACAGCGACAATAGCAGAGGGCGAATGCTGGCGCAGGGCTTTCAATATCGCATCGAGGTTCCGCGCCCAGGTTGCGACGCGTGACAAGCCCGTTACTTCGTTGACGCCAACGGACACCACGATGAAGTCGGCATCTATTTTGGGCAACTCGGGTATCAGTTGATCAAGAAGGTCTTCCGACCGCGCGCCAATGATGCCGAACGCGGCCCAATTGATCCTGCAATCAAGAGCGCTGGCAAGGTGCTCGGCAGTTTGCCCGACGAGTGCGTTGGCGAAGGTTGTCGCGCCGACGCCAGCAATAATAGAATCACCGACCGCGACCAGGTTGAATTCCGGCCCCGCACCGACGCCACCATTGCTCGGTCCGCTTGCGCCGGCAAATCGCGGCGCGGCATTGCGGACGCCAAGCGCCTGCACCACCACGAAGGGAAGGCATACCCAGAAAATAATGCTTCTTAGCATAACCCTCTTATACGGTCCGCGTTGTCAACCAGCCTGGGAATTCAGCACTCGTCCCAATGCGTTCAGGCAAGTATCAATATTCTCACGCCGCGAACTGTGCCCCATCAGGCCTACCCGCCAAACCTTGCCGGCCAAAGCACCAAGGCCAGCACCGATTTCCAGATTAAATTCCTGGAGTAACCGGGCCCGCAGCGCGGCTTCATCATGGCCTTGAGGCACAGAGACACTATTGAGTTGCGGCAGGCGGTAAGGCTTCGCCACCACCAGCTCCAGCCCCAACTCACCTAGTCCATGGGCCAATAACTCATGATTTGCCTGGTGCCGCCCCCATGACTGCTCCAGTCCTTCTTCCTGAACCATCAACAGGGCCTCATGCAGGCCGTACAGCGCATTTACCGGCGCCGTATGGTGATAGGCTCGTTTCGCTCCTTCACCCCAGTAGCCCATCACCAGGTTCATATCGAGGAACCAGCTCTGCACTGGCGTAGTGCGGGATTTAATAACTTCGACGGCCCGCGGGCCGAAACTGACCGGCGATATACCCGGCACACAGGAGAGGCACTTTTGGGTGCCCGAGTAAATCGCGTCGATACCCCAGTCATCCACCCGCAACTCTATCCCCGCCAACGAGGTCACCGCATCGACGATGGTCAGGCAATCGTGACGCTGCGCCAGGTCACACAATGCAGCTGCATCAGAGCGCACTCCGGTCGACGTCTCGGCGTGAACAAAAGCCAGGATCTTGGCGTCCGGGTTATCCTTCAGCGCCGCTTCAACCTTGTCCGGATCAACCGGGTCGCCCCAGGCATCCTCGACCATCACCGCGATACCACCGCAGCGCAGGACATTCTCTTTCATCCTGCCACCGAAGACGCCATTCTGGCACACGATCACCTTGTCGCCCGGCTCGACCAAATTAGCAAAGCACGCTTCCATACCCGCCGAACCCGGCGCGGAAACGGGTAGCGTCAGTTCATTTTTGGTCTGGAATGCATACTGCAGCAGTTGCTTGGTTTCATTCATCAATCCGATAAAGGCGGGATCGAGGTGCCCAATGGTTGGCCTTGCCAATGCTGCGAGAATACGCGACGGGACATCGGAGGGTCCGGGCCCCATCAGCGTCCTTTGCGGGGGAATGAAGGAATTCATTGATACTCTCCAAATGATGGTTACAACAGTTAACCCAGCCAGATACAAAAACACCGAGCAGGGCTCGGTGTTTTTAACAATCAACTAATCGATATGATTACTCAATCCTAGTTTTCAGTCTCCAGTTCCCCTTCGACTTCTTCATAGTCGGGAAGCGGACGATCAACCAGTTCGATGTAGGCCATCGGCGCCTTGTCCCCAGACCTGAGCCCACACTTGAGGATACGGGTGTAGCCACCAGGACGTTCCGCATAGCGCGGACCAATCTCGCCAAACAACTTACCGACGGAGGCCTTGTCACGCAGGCGATCAAATGCCAGGCGACGATTGGCGACGGAGTCGCTTTTGGCCAGGGTGATCAAGGGCTCAGCCACTCGACGCAACTCCTTAGCCTTGGGCAGCGTGGTCTTGATAATTTCATGTTCTACCAGTGACGCCGTCATATTCTTGAACATAGCTTTACGATGAGAGCTGGTTCGATTTAAATGACGACCACTTTTACGATGACGCATGTGAGTAATTCCTAAATTCGCGGTTTCTTAAAAACTGTTAGTCTCTTCTGGCCAACACCCGGTCGTCGTTCTTGAGACTGGCGGGTGGCCAATTTTCCAGGCGCATCCCTAAAGACAAACCTTTGGCGGCGAGAACATCCTTGATTTCTGTCAGTGATTTCTTGCCCAGGTTGGGTGTCTTCAGCAGATCAACTTCGGTGCGCTGAATCAGGTCACCTATGTAATACAGGTTTTCTGCTTTCAAACAGTTCGCTGAACGCACTGTAAGCTCGAGGTCGTCTACCGGCCGCAACAGGATCGGATCGACTTGCTCTTCAAATTCTTCCTGCTCCGGCTCTTTATCGGCCTGCAGGTCGACGAAGGCCGCCAATTGCAGTTGCAGGATGGTCGCTGCGCGACGGATACATTCTTCCGGATCAGTGGTCCCGTCGGACTCGATGTCCAGGATCAACTTATCGAGATCAGTGCGCTGCTCAACGCGCGCATTCTCTACCACATAGGCCATGCGGCGAATAGGTGAGTATGTTGCGTCCAGCTGAAGTGATCCAATAGTTTTTGACTCACCCTCACCAAGACGGGTATCAGCAGCTTCGTAGCCGCGACCCTTGGCAACCTTGATGGTCATGTTCAGAGAACCCTTGGGATTCAAGTTGGCAATCACGTGGTCAGGATTAGCAATTTCAATATCATTAAGCAGCTGGATATCGCCGGCGGTGACAGCACCTGCGCCCGACTTATTCAACGTCAGGGTCACGTCATCATTGCCTTCCATTGAGATTGCAACACCCTTGAGGTTCAGCAGGATATCGATCACATCTTCCTGGGTGCCTTCGATGGTGCTGTATTCGTGCTGCACGCCGTCGATAGTCACTTCCACGATCGCTGCTCCAGGCATGGAGGACAGCAGGATTCTCCTGAGTGCATTACCCAGGGTATGCCCGAAACCACGCTCGAAAGGCTCCAAAGTCACCTTGGCACGGTTATCACCGAGTTCTTCAACCTGGATATGCTTGGGCGTTAATAGCTCTAAAACTGGGGTTTGCATAAGTCGACCTGTATTATTCGATTACTTGGAGTAAAGCTCAACGATTAGGTTTTCATTGATTTCAGCAGGTAATTCGCTGCGATCAGGCACGGCCTTGAACTGGCCTTCCATCTTGCCGGCATCTACTTCAATCCACTCGGGGGTTCCGCGTTGGGCAGAAAGCTCCAGTGAAGATTTGATTCGCAATTGATTCTTGGCTTTTTCGCGGATCGCAACTACATCGCCTTCCAGTACTTTATAGGAAGCAATATTAACGGTTACACCGTTTACCGAAACGCTCTTGTGTGACACCAACTGCCGCGATTCTGCGCGCGTTGCACCAAAACCCATGCGATACACAACGTTATCGAGCCTGGATTCCAGCAGCTGTAACAGGTTCTCACCCGTCGCGCCTTTTACTCGAGCCGCTTCCTTATAGTAGTTACGGAATTGCTTCTCCAGTACGCCATAGATGCGACGCACTTTCTGCTTTTCACGCAGCTGCAGACCATAATCCGACAGGCGGCTGCGACGGGCACCATGAACACCCGGTATGGTGTCAGCCTTACATTTTGAATCCAGCGGACGCACACCACTCTTTAAGTAAAGATCGGTGCCTTCGCGACGGGAAAGCTTACAGGTTGGACCTATATATCTTGCCATGTTCTTCTCCTACCTATACCCGACGTTTCTTGGGTGGACGGCAACCATTATGGGGAATGGGCGTCACATCCGTGATGCTGTTAATGTTAAAGCCGGCGGCATTCAATGCACGCACTGCTGATTCACGTCCCGGTCCCGGGCCTTTTACACATACGTCCAGATTCTTCAGGCCGTATTCACTACTAGCGACGTTACCGGCGCGCTCCGCTGCGACCTGGGCCGCAAACGGTGTACTTTTGCGTGAGCCGCGAAAGCCGGATCCACCCGCAGTGGCCCAACTCAGGCCATTGCCCTGGCGATCGGTGATCGTAATGATGGTGTTGTTAAAAGACGCATGGATGTGAGCGATACCGTCAACAACCGTTCTCTTAACCTTCTTCGTTTTACGCGCTGGCTTTGCCATAAATGCTTATCCTGTGTACCTAATCTCTAACTCGGCTCTGGTTACTTACGAATGGGCTTACGTGGGCCCTTACGCGTACGAGCATTGGTTTTGGTGCGCTGCCCATTAACAGGCAGGTTACGACGATGGCGCAGGCCGCGATAGGCGCCCAGATCCATCAATCGCTTGATATTCATGTTTATTTCCCGGCGCAGGTCACCTTCCACCGTCAGTTTAGTAACTTCGCTCCGTACAGAGTCCAGTTGCTGCTCTGACAGGTCACCTACTTTAGTATCGGGGCTGATTCCCACCGAATCACAAATACTGCCTGCTTTCGTGCGACCAACACCGAAGATGTAGGTCAGCGAAATAACAGCATGCTTGTTATCCGGTATATTAACGCCTGCTATACGGGCCATTCAGTTAACTCCAGTTTCCACCGTTCAAGAGCGTCATCAAATAACGCTCAACTTATATATTCATGAAATAACGGGTTGCGAGGGGCGCAGAAGGATACAGCCAAGTGACGGCTAAATCAAGCCTTAGCGAACTCCATCGCGAACCAATAAAAACTACCCTTGCCGCTGCTTGTGACGCGGCTCGACGCTGCAGATGATACGCACAACACCCTTGCGTTTAACCACCTTGCAATTGCGACACATTTTCTTTACTGATGCTCGTACTTTCATGACTCTCTACTCTCTCTATATGCTTCTTAGCGCAGCATTCCGCCGCCACCGTAACCCTTTAAATTGGCCTTCTTCATGACCGACTCGTACTGGTGCGACATCAAATGCGACTGCACCTGGGACATAAAGTCCATGACTACCACCACTACGATCAATACCGAGGTACCACCAAAGTAAAAGGGCACATTCGCGGAGGTGATCAGCATCAATGGCAACAACGACACCAGGGTAATGTAAATACCACCAAACAAGGTTAATCGCGTCATCACATCATCCACGTAATTGGCCGACTGCTCGCCGGGACGAATACCTGGTATGAATGCGCCTGAGCGCTTCAAGTTATCCGCCACATCACGCGGGTTAAACATCAACGCGGTGTAGAAGTAGCAGAAAAATATAATCAGAGCCGCAAACGAAATCAGGTACAGCGGTTGGCCCGGGGCCAACAGCAACGAAATTTCCTGCATCCAGGCCATGCCCTCGCCCTGGCCAAACCATTGGCCTACCGACGCGGGGAACAACAATATGCTCGACGCGAAGATCGGCGGAATTACGCCAGCCATATTAACCTTAAGCGGCAAATGACTCTGCTGTGACGCATAGACCTTGTTGCCCTGTTGGCGCTTGGCGTAGTTAATCGTGATGCGGCGTTGACCGCGTTCCACGAACACCACAAACGCTACTGTCGCTATGGCTACGATACCCACCACCAGCAATAACAGGATATTAATATCACCTTGGCGTGCAGACTCAATCGACTGCCCGACCGCTGCCGGCATACCTGATACGATGCTGGCGAAAATAAGCAAGGATATACCGTTACCAATCCCGCGTTCGGTGATCTGCTCACCCAACCACATCAAAAACACTGCGCCCGATACCAGGGTAATGACCGCGACGACATAAAAACTCAAGCCGGCCGTAAACGCGATCCCCTGTCCCGCCAAACCCATTGACAGTCCAAGCGCTTGTACCGTTGCCAATACCACCGTGAAGTATCGCGTGTATTGACTGATCTTGCGTCGACCGGACTCGCCTTCCTTCTTCAACTGCTCCAGGTGAGGGCTCATCGCCGTCATAAGCTGCATGATAATAGACGCAGAAATGTACGGCATAATGCCCAGGGCAAAGATACTCATGCGTTCCAACGCACCACCGGAGAACATGTTGAACAGACTGAGGATCGTACCCGAGTTCTGCTCAAACAGCTGCGCCAACCGATCAGGGTTGATACCTGGCACAGGAATGTGCGCGCCGATTCGATATACAATGATCGCCAGCAATACAAACCGCAGGCGCCGCCAAAGCTCGCCTAACCCGGCCTGCGCACCCATCAGCGAAGGTCCCTGCTTGGCCATTTAGTCTTCTACCTTGCCGCCAGCAGCTTCGATTGCAGCGCGAGCGCCTTTGGTCACCCGCAGCCCGCGAACGGTAACAGCCGTGTCGATTTCACCCGACAAAATGACTTTGGCTTCGCGAATATAATCAGAGACAATATCCGCAGCCTTTAGCGCCGCCAGGTCAACCGCGTCGCCTTCAACCTTGGTCAACTCGCCAAGTCGAATCTCGGCGACATAACGCGCACCGCGTGACGAAAAACCAAACTTCGGTAGACGTCGCTGTAGCGGCATCTGACCACCTTCAAAACCTGGCTTGACACGTCCGCCGGAGCGGGACTTCTGGCCCTTATGACCACGCCCGCAGGTCTTACCTGTACCGCTACCGATGCCACGCCCTACACGCTTGGCTGAAGGCTTGGAACCGCTAGCTGGACTCAATTCGTTCAAACGCATAGCTACTCTCCTACCACGCTGACCATGTACTGGACTTTAGTAATCATGCCCCGTACTGCCGCTGTATCTTCTAGTTCAACCACGTGACCAATGCGACGCAGACCCAAACCCTTGACTGTGTCCCTATGCTTGGGGAGACGACCAATCGTACTCTTGGTTAACGTAACCTTAATTCGCTTTGCTTCTGCCATGACAGCTTATCCTGTTATCTCTTCAACCGATTTACCGCGCTTGGCAGCAATATCTTCAGGCGCATGCATGTCCTGGAGACCCTTAAAGGTCGCCCGCACCACATTAACCGGGTTAGTAGATCCGTAGCACTTGGCCAGGACGTTTTGCACACCCGCCAGTTCCAGTACCGCTCGCATCGCACCGCCGGCAATAATACCGGTACCCTCTGAAGCAGGCTGCATATATACCTTGGAGGCGCCGTGGGCAGCCTTGATCGGGTACTGCAGTGTATTGCCATTGAGGCTGACCGAAATCATATTGCGTCGCGCGGCTTCCATCGCCTTCTGGATAGCAACCGGCACTTCACGCGCCTTGCCTCGACCAAAACCAACGCGGCCATTGCCGTCGCCTACTACCGTCAGCGCGGTAAAGCCGAAGATCCGACCACCCTTGACCACTTTCGCGACCCGGTTGACCTGAACCAGCTTTTCCTGGAGATCATTTGCCTGTTCGTTATTTGCCATGCTTCAACCCTTAAAATTCGAGTCCGCCGTCACGAGCGGCGTCCGCAAGCGCTTTGATACGCCCATGATATTTAAAACCGGAGCGATCAAAAGCCACTTTTTCTATTCCAGCGGCCTTGGCACGTTCAGCGATCAATGTGCCCACTTTGCCTGCCGCATCGGTATTACCCGTTGCGTCAGAGCGCAGGCTCTTATCCAGCGTGGAAGCGCTCGCGAGCACTTCGTGGCCATTTCCAGCAATGATTTGCGCGTATATGTGACGCGGTGTGCGATTAACACACAACCGGCTAACACCCAATTCGCGGATTTTGTGACGCGCCTTCATGCTGCGGCGCACACGAGCAGCTTTCTTTTCGTTCATCTCGTTACCTACTTCTTCTTGGCTTCTTTACGACGCACATGTTCGCCTTCATAGCGAATACCCTTACCCTTATACGGCTCGGGCGGCCGGTAAGCGCGAATTTCCGCGGCAACCTGGCCAATCTGCTGCTTATCAATGCCTTTTAATATAATCTGGGTGGGACTCGGCGTCTCCGCAGAAATCCCCTCAGGCAATGGGTAGTTGACTGGATGTGAAAATCCGAGCGTCAGGTTAAGAACCTTGCCATTAACCTTGGCGCGATAACCAACACCCTGCAATTCGAGCCTGCGCTCATATCCGTTCGATACACCGTCGACCATGTTGCTAACCAACGCCCGGACGGTTCCGGCCATGGCGTGGGCGTGCCGATCTTTCTTTTCCCAATCAAAAACCAACGTACCGTCTTCGTGCTTAACGTCAACACACGAAGCGATAGCCAGGTCCAGGCTGCCTTTGCTGCCCTTCACCTTAAGTGCCTGGCCATTCAGTGTGATTTCCACACCGGAAGGCAGCTTAACTGGATTACTCGCGACTCTAGACATAATACTTTCCTAGAAAACCGTACAGAGAACTTCACCACCGACACCCGCTGTTCGCGCAGCGTGATCGGTCATTACACCCTGGGAAGTCGAGATAATAGAAATCCCGAGCCCGCCCCTCACTTTAGATAGATCGGTAGTACCTTTATACAAACGAAGGCCAGGCCGACTTGCGCGCTTGATCTCTTCGATGACGGGCTTACCTTCAAAGTACTTCAGCTCAATTGTGAGCTGTGGCTTGACTGCATCATCGCTAACCGCAAAGCCAGCGATATAACCTTCAGCCTGCAGCACCTGTGCAACAGATGCCTTAATTTTTGCCGAAGGCATACTTACCGAAGTCTTTGCCGCCATCTGCGCATTGCGAATACGGGTAAACATATCCGCCAAAGTATCTTGCATGCTCATAATGTTCGCTTTCCTAAACTAATTTCTTCAATCTACCAGCTGGACTTTTTAAGGCCAGCAACGTCGCCGCGCATAGCTGCTTCACGCAACTTGTTACGACCCAGGCGGAACTTACTGTAAACGCCATGCGGGCGTCCGGTAATTTGGCAACGATTCCTTAACCGACAAGGGCTCGCGTCACGCGGCAGTTTCTGCAGCTGGACCATAAAATCCCAACGCTCTTCATCGCTCAACTCGGGATTCTTAATTCCCGCTTTGATCTCCGCACGCTTCTCCGCGAATTTCGCGACGGTACGCTCGCGCTTCTTTTCGCGCTCAATCATCGATGTCTTTGCCATAATACCTGGATCCTATTCCTTAAAAGGGAAGCCGAGTGCCTTCAGTAAGGCACGACCCTCGTCATTTGTGTTTGCAGTCGTGGTAACTGTAATGTCCAGACCACGGATCTTGTCGACTTTGTCGTAATCGATTTCGGGAAAGATAATCTGCTCTTTCACGCCCATGCTGTAGTTGCCCCTGCCGTCGAAGGACTTCCCGTTAAGGCCCCGGAAATCTCGAATCCGTGGCACCGCGATGTCGATCAGGCGATCCAGGAATTCCCACATGCGTTCATTACGCAGGGTTACCTTGCAACCGATGGGATAACCCTCGCGTACCTTAAAGCCCGCGATAGATTTGCGCGCCTTGGTCACCATCGGCTTCTGGCCTGAAACCAGTTGCATGTCAGCCACAGCGCTGTCGATAAGTTTCTTATCTCCAATCGCTTCGCCAACGCCCATGTTCAGCGTCACCTTGGTGACCTGGGGCATTTGCATGACGTTTTTGTAGCCGAACTGCTTTTGCAGATCTTCGGCAACCTGTGTGTTGTATAACTCTCTTAATCTAGACATTATCTACCCAGCCTCAGGCGTCGATCTGTTCTTGATTCGACTTATATATACGGACTTTGGAACCATCGTCCAAAGTCTTGAAACCTACTCTATCTGCCTTGCTTGTCGCGCTATTGAATATCGCGACATTGGACACGTGTATGGATGCCTCTTTCTCGACAATACCGCCGGGGACACCTTTCATCGGGTTCGGCTTGGCGTGACGCTTAACCATATTCACGCCGCCAACCAGCAAACGGTCATTTTCCAGGACTCGCGTCACTGTGCCGTGCTTGCCCTTGTCGCGCCCTGCGATTACCACGACTTCATCATCTCTCTTGATCTTTAACATTACCGGCCTCTCAGCATTGCTACCGTTTTATTCTGTACTGCGCTTAAAGTACTTCCGGCGCCAATGAAACAATTTTCATAAACTTCTCGTTGCGCAATTCGCGCGTCACTGGCCCGAATATACGCGTACCTATAGGCGCATGCTGCGGGTTCAACAACACAGCGGCATTACCATCGAAGCGGATAATTGATCCGTCCGCACGACGCACACCCTTACGAGTACGCACTACTACCGCATTCAGCACCTGGCCCTTCTTGACCCGGCCGCGAGGAATCGCTTCCTTGACGGTAACCTTGATGATATCGCCAATATGCGCATAACGACGATGGGATCCACCCAACACCTTAATACACATTACCCGGCGCGCTCCGCTATTGTCCGCTACATCTAACATTGATTCTGTTTGAATCATGGCCTACTCCAAACTCAGTACGGCAATCACTAGTGATTGAATTAATTTGCTCTCGCTAACTACTTAAGCTTCGACCGAGCGCTCTTCAATGCGCTCCAGTATCCAGGACTTGGTCTTGGACATTGGTCGAGACTCTCTGATCGTGACCTTATCGCCGATATTGCATTCGTTTGCCTCATCATGGGCATGCAGTTTCGACGAGCGCCTTATATACTTCCCGTAGATGGGGTGCTTAATGCGCCGCTCAACCAACACCACAATGGACTTATCCATTTTGTCGCTGACAACCTTGCCAGTTACCGTGCGCGCTTTTATCTGTTCAGCCATGTTAGCTACCTACCTTCTCTGCCAGCACGGTCTTAACCCGCGCTATGTCTCTCCGAACCTGTTGCTGCAAATGGGTCTGGCTCAACTGGCCAGTCGCCTTCTGCATGCGCAGGTTAAACTGCTCTTTAAGCAATTCGAGGAGGTTCTTGTTTAAATCCTCTAGCGTTTTTTCACGCAATTCAGCTGCATTCATCACATCACCGCCCGCGTTACAAACGTTGTGGCTATGGGCAATTTCGCCGCAGCCAGGTCAAAAGCTTCCCTTGCCATCTCCTCAGAAACTCCTTCCATCTCATAGAGGACCCGACCCGGTTGAATCTGGCATACCCAGTATTCAACACTACCTTTACCTTTGCCCTGCCTTACTTCCAGCGGCTTCTTGGTAATCGGCTTATCAGGAAATATGCGTATCCAGATTTTCCCGCCGCGCTTGATATGGCGTGTCATGGTACGACGCGCGGCTTCAATTTGCCGTGCAGTTATACGACCGCGCCCGGTGGCCTTGAGGCCAAACTCACCGAAGCTGACTTTGCTGCCCCGGATCGCCAGGCCGCGGTTGCGACCCTTCATCTGTTTGCGAAATTTTGTACGTTTCGGTTGTAACATCGGACCAATCCCTACCTTTAACCCTTTCTACCAGTTTTTGCCTGGTTCGCGACACGTTCCGCACGGACCTGGTCAATACCACCCAGTACTTCGCCTTTGAAGATCCAGACCTTAATGCCAATGATGCCATATGTGGTCAACGCTTCACTGGTCGAGTAATCAATATCCGCACGCAATGTATGCAGCGGAACACGACCTTCGCGGTACCATTCAGAGCGGGCGATTTCAGCACCGCCTAAACGTCCGGCAACATTGATCCTGATACCCTCGGCACCGAGGCGAATCGCATTCTGTACCGCGCGCTTCATGGCACGACGGAACATAACCCGACGCTCCAACTGACTCGCTACGCTATCTGCAACCAGCTTGGCGTCCAGCTCAGGCTTACGCACTTCTTCGATATTGATCTGCACAGGCACATTCATCATTTTGCCCAGCTCAGTACGTAACTTATCTACGTCTTCGCCCTTGCGGCCAATCACGATGCCAGGACGCGCGGTAAAGATCGTCACGCGAGCGTTCTGCGCAGGTCGTTCAATCACTACCCTGCTCACAGCTGCCTGCTTGAGTTTGTCCTGAATATACGCACGGACCTTCAAATCATTAAGAAGGTTGTCTGCATACTTCCTCTTGTTGGCATACCAGACCGAGTTATGGTCTTTAACGATGCCGAGGCGTATGCCCGTTGGATGTACTTTCTGGCCCATCTGATCTCCCAGTTCTTAGCTGTCTGCTATTTGTACAGTTATATGACACGAGCGCTTGAAGATTCGATCAGCACGGCCCTTGGCCCGAGGCTTGATTCGCTTCATCGTCGTACCTTCGTCTACAAAGACCTTTGATATCTTAAGGTCGTCTACATCAGCGCCATCATTATGCTCTGCGTTAGCAATCGCAGAGTTCAACAGCTTTTTGAGAATAGCTGCGCCCTTACGAGGGCTGAAACTCAGGATGTTGAGCGCTTCACCGACGGCCTTACCACGGATCTGGTCTGCGACCAGGCGTGCTTTCTGTGCGGATAATCGCGCACCTTTTAACCTTGCTGTAGTTTCCATAGTCTTATATCCGGACCCTATCTCTTGGCTTTCTTATCTGCGGTATGCCCACGATATGTTCGCGTAGCGGCAAACTCGCCCAGCTTATGCCCAACCATATCTTCAGTTATGAAGACCGGCACATGCTGGCGACCGTTATGAACAGCAATCGTTAACCCGACAAAATCCGGAAAAACGGTAGAGCGTCGCGACCAGGTCTTAATAGGTCTCTTGTCACTCTTCTCCAACGCAACTTCAACTTTCTTCATTAAATGAAGATCGACGAAGGGACCCTTTCTCAATGAACGTGGCACTATCGATATCCTCTCAATCTTTTATTAACGGGCGGACCGTTTACGTACAATCAACTTATCGGTACGCTTGTTCTTACGGGTCTTGTATCCCTTGGTCGGCATACCCCACGGTGAAACCGGATGCCGGCCACCTGAAGTCTTGCCTTCACCACCACCATGCGGGTGATCTACCGGGTTCATCGCGACACCACGTACGGTCGGGCGAACACCTCTCCAGCGCGATGCGCCGGCCTTGCCCAGTTGCCGCAGGTTATGCTCGCTGTTCGAGACCTCACCAACTGTCGCACGACACTCGGCCAGGATTTTGCGCATCTCGCCAGAACGAAGACGCAATGTACAGTAGGCACCATCTCGGGCCACCAGTTGCGCGGACGTACCAGCGCTACGGGCTATCTGGGCGCCCTTCCCAGCTTTCATTTCGATGCAATGCACAACCGTACCAACAGGTATGCTACGCAGAGGCAACGTGTTGCCGGGCTTAATCGTGCAATCGACGCCAGATGCTAATAGATCGCCGGCTTTAACGCCCTTGGGAGCAATGATGTAGCGTCGCTCACCGTCCGCGTATAACATCAATGCGATATTCGCCGACCGGTTTGGATCATATTCAAGCCGCTCTACCGTGGCAGGAACCCCATCCTTATTACGTTTAAAATCGATAACCCGATACAGTTGCTTATGACCCCCGCCGCGATGCCGCGTGGTGATCCTGCCATTGTTATTCCGGCCACCGGTCTTGGTTTTCTTTTCCACCAGGGCGCCGACAGGGCGACCCTTGTGAAGATCCGGATTGACGACCTTGACAACATGGCGGCGTCCGGGAGAAGTTGGTTTAGTCTTTACGATTGGCATTATCTACCCCTTAATCCGCGGTCATGAAGTCAATGTCTTGACCTTCTTGCAAGCGCACATAAGCCTTGCGCAGATCACTATGTTTGCCAACCCCGTTGCGAGTGCGCTTGTGCTTGCCTTTCTGGTTGAGCACTTGTACCGACTCAACCTTTACTTCGAAAAGCTGTTCGACAGCCGCTTTGATTTCAGGCTTGGTGGCATCCGGTGCAACCTTGAACATAACCTGGTTGTTCGACTCGGCAACTACGGTCGCCTTTTCGGAAATGTGCGGGCCTAGCAGTACCTTGTATATGCGCTCTTGGTTCATCCCAACATCTCCTCAAATTTCTTCAGGGCCGAAACAGTAATCAGGACCTTGTCATGAGCGATAAGGCTCACAGGATCGGTGCCGACTACATCCCGTACTTCGACACGCGGAATGTTGCGCGCTGCCAGGTACAGATTCTCTTCAACCTCGTCCGAGACAATTAACACACTGCCCGGCAAATCAAATTCTTCCAGCTTGCTTTTGACCAGCTTGGTTTTGGGCTGATCAAAGTTAAGGCTCTCGACGATGACCAGGCGATCCTGACGCACCAGCTCGGACAAGATGGACTGCATCGCACCGCGATACATCTTCTTGTTAACCTTTTGCGAATGATCTGCCGGCCTGGCAGCAAACGTCACACCACCACTGCGCCAGATCGGGCTGCGGATAGTACCTGAGCGCGCGCGCCCGGTGCCTTTCTGCCGCCATGGCTTGCGGCCACCGCCCCTTACATCTGAACGCGTTTTCTGAGCGCGTGTACCCTGGCGCGCACCTGCCATAAAGGCGGTGACAACCTGGTGTACCAGTGCTTCATTAAATTCGCGGCCAAATGTCACTTCTGACACTTCTACGTTGGCCTCGCCCGCTCCCGCGATTGCTAAATTCATTCTCTATTCCCCTTAGCTACGCGCTTTAACTGCTGGCTTGACAAACACGTCACCGCCGGCTGCTCCCGGAACGGCGCCTTTGACCAGGAGCAAATTTCGCTCTACGTCAACGCGCACTACTTCCAGGTTTTGAATAGTTACCTTTTCGGCACCCATATGACCGGCCATTTTCTTACCCTTGAAGACGCGTCCCGGAGTTTGGCACTGACCAAGAGAACCCGGCGCACGGTGAGAAACGGAGTTGCCATGGGTGGCGTCCTGCATCGTGAAATTCCAGCGCTTGATGGCGCCCTGGAAACCCTTACCTTTTGACTGACCTGTAACATCAACAGTCTGTCCCGCAGCAAAGCGTTCAACTGTGATCTGGTCACCTACGGTGTAGGAATCGATTTCTGACTCGGGGATTACGCTCTCCGCTAGCACGCGGCCTGCTATCACGTTTGCCTTAGCATAGTGACCAATCAGCGGCTTCGATACACGGGAGGTTTTGCGCTCGCCTGCGGCGAGTTGAATGGCGGAGTAGCCATCACTGGCCACCGTCTTTATCTGCGTTATCCGGTTGGGCTCAACCTCGATAACGGTGACTGGTACGGATACACCCTCATCTGTAAAAATCCGGGTCATGCCGCTTTTCCGTCCGACTAAACCAATAGTCATATTAACCTCTATTACCAGTTGTGTACGGGACTTTAACCCTCTACGGTCTCGCTTTTCAGCGCGTTCCACTGATTGTTTTTAACTGTTCTGACTAACTTTGTCGCAACTAACTTTGTCGCAACTAACCTGCTGCTATTCAGCCCAGGCTGATTTGCACGTCCACACCTGCCGCCAAGTCCAGCTTCATCAACGCGTCAACGGTCTTTTCCGTTGGCTCTACGATGTCCAGCATGCGCTTGTGGGTACGTATCTCATATTGATCCCGTGCATCTTTGTTAACGTGCGGGGAAATCAATACTGTAAACTTCTCTTTTCGGGTCGGCAGAGGAATCGGTCCACGCACCTGCGCACCTGTGCGCTTGGCTGTGTCCACAATCTCTTGCGTAGATACATCGATCAGTCGATGATCAAACGCTTTGAGCCGAATTCTAATTCTTTGGCCTTGCATCAACTAAACTCCAGCAAATGGCTAATTTATTTACGTTTTCCAAACTATTTAAACGCAACGTGCCCAAAAAGGGAGCCGCATTGTAGGTAGCTGGCCGCCCGGTGTCAAGCGGCTTGGATAAAGATTTTAGATAAAAAAAGAGACCCGGATTCCGGGTCTCTTTTTAACACTGGAAAGTGCCAGATTACTCAATAACCTTGGCTACTACGCCGGCGCCTACGGTACGTCCGCCTTCGCGAATCGCAAACCGCAGACCGTCTTCCATCGCAATCGGTGCAATCAATGTCACAACCATTTGGACGTTATCACCCGGCATTACCATCTCAACGCCTGCAGGCAGCTCACACGCACCCGTTACATCCGTAGTACGGAAGTAAAACTGCGGACGA
>CAXMOT010000028.1:0-12401 GCA_964195105.1 uncultured Gemmatimonadales bacterium
CAGTTATGTCTTGCGCGACATTCCGCGCGCGGAGCGCGGCACAGCAGCGGCCAATGCATTACGCTGGGCGGGTCTGGAGTATCTGGCGGATCGGCCGGCGCTGGTGTTGTCCAGTGGCGAGCAGCAACAACTGGCGCTGGCCAGGGCGCATGCATTGAAGCCCACAGTACTGTTCCTCGATGAACCGACCGCCAACCTGGACCCCAATGCCAGCGTACGCATCGAGGGCCTGATCCGGGCGATCCACGAGTCCGGTACTACCGTTATGATGACTACGCACAATCTGGCGCAGGCCCAGCGGCTGGGGGATAATATAGCGTTCCTCAATGAAGGGCGCATCGAGTCGCACCAGGCGAACAAGGCGTTCTTTGAAACACCGCAATCGCCATTGGCGGCTTCCTTTATTCAGTCCGAGGTCATATCGCTACAATGAGTCGCCGTCGCGTTACACTTTCCAGCAGCATCAAAGCCCTGGTGTCGGGACTATTACTGGCAGCCTGCGTCGGCATTCTGGCGCAGCCGACGCCGCAGAAATCCGAATCGATAAAGCTACTGTCTACAACCTCCACCGAAAACTCCGGCTTGCTGCGTTTTTTGCTTCCGCAATTTGAACGGGCAACAGGTATTATCGTGCATGTTGTAGCCGTTGGAACCGGGCAGGCCCTGCGCGCGGCGCGTGACGGTGAAGGCGACCTGTTGGTCGTCCACGATGAAGCATCCGAGCTCGCGTTTATCGAGGCGGGTTATGGCGTTTCGCGGTATTCCTTTATGTATAACGATTTCGTGGTGGCGGGACCGCAATCCGACCCGGCCGGTATTGCCGGGCTGAACAGCATTACGGCTGTGTTTCGGCAATTGCATGCCAGCGCAGCGTTGTTTATATCCCGGGCGGATGACAGCGGAACCCATAAACGTGAAATGCAACTGTGGTCGGCGGCCGGCGTCGACCCGCGCGGCGCAAGTGGCGAGCACTATCATGAAGCCGGGGCGGGCATGGGCAAGACGCTCAATATGGCGGCGGCGGTCGACGGTTACCTGCTGGTGGACCGGGGAACCTGGCTGAGTTTTAATAACAAGCAGAACCTGCGCATTATGGTGGAAGGCGACCCGTTGCTGTTTAACCAGTACAGTGCGATTACGATTAACGCCGAGCGTCATCCGCATATCAACAGTGCGGGCGCCGAGCAGTTAGTGCAGTGGCTGGTTAGTCCAGCGGGGCAGAGCGCGATCAGTGAGTTTCAAATAACGGGCCAGATGTTATTTCATCCCAATTACAACGCAGGGGTTCAGCCATGAAAGTATTTGGCGTAACCGGCTGGAAGAACAGCGGCAAGACCGACCTGGTGGTTCGCCTCGTCGAGTACTTTGCCGTCGCGGGCCTGCGGGTCGCCACCGTCAAGCATGCCCATCACAACTTCGATACCGATAAGCCCGGCACCGACAGCTACCGGCATCGCGAGGCCGGTGCGCAGCAGGTGCTTATTGCTTCACGCAACCGCTGGGCGCATGTTCATGAGTTGGCTGGTGAAGCCGAGCCGACACTGGACGAGTTGCTGGCTCGTTTAACTGAAACCGACCTGGTCATCGTGGAAGGCTATAAAACCGATCATCATCCCAAGCTGCAAGTTGTCCGCCCGGCAGAAACGAGCGAGCCCATGCCTGAGCATGTCGATAATCTCGTCGCCCTGGCCAGCGATGCCAAACTGGACGCGGATGATTTTGGCAGGGATTGTGTTGTGTTGGACCTTAATGACACGGTTGCCGTTGGGCAGTTTATCCTGGATCACCTTGGTCTGGCGCTTCCCGACAAGCTATGAGTAACCCAAGCCATGAATAGCGAAGCCAATGACTGACGATTGTTTTGCTCCCGCGGCGGGGCTCATCAGTGCGACTGAAGTCTGGGCACGTTTAAACGCCGCGGCAAAGTGCCTGGTGGATATCGAACAGGTGCCGCTGGCCGATGCCTGCGGTCGCATCCTGGCAGAGGGCATCGTTAGCCAGGTTGATGTGCCGCCCTGCGCTAATGCGGCGGTCGATGGCTATGCCGTCACCCATGCGGACCTGTCTCACGGTGCCAGTACCCGGTTGCCGGTTTCTATGACCGTAGCGGCGGGTGCCCAGCCCCAGTCATTAACAGCAGGCACGACCGCGCGCATTTTGACCGGCGCGCCTTTGCCAGTGGGTGCCGACACCGTGGTGATGCAGGAAGATGTCGCGGTCACGGCCGAGGGCGTGCTGTTTAGGCATGACGTAAAGCAGGGCATAAACTGGCGCCCGGCGGGCGAGGATGTCGCCAAAGGCGATGAAGTGCTCAGCGCCGGGACGCGATTGCGGGCGGCGGATATCGGCATGGCAGCCGCGCTGGGCGTGAGCGAGTTAACTGTATTTAAGCCGCTGGATATCGCTGTTTTGTCGACGGGTGATGAGATTGTAGCGGTCGGCAATGAGTCGCAGGCGGGCAAACGCTTCGATGCCAATGGCCCCATGTTGGCGGCCTTCCTGCGCTCCCAGGGTCACCGGGTAACGAATCTGGGTATTTTGCCGGATGATCCCGAGCGGGTTGCTGCAGCGTTAACCTCCGCCGCCCGGCTATTCCAGGTCATTATAAGCTCGGGTGGCGCTTCCACCGGTGATGCGGATTATGTCGTAGGGGCGGTGCGTCGCTTGGGAGCAATTGATGTCTGGCGCCTGGCGATCAAACCCGGTCGGCCGTTTGCCTTCGGTCGGGTAGCCGACACACCCATTATCGGCTTGCCGGGTAATCCGGTCGCCGTCGGCGTCTGCGCTATGATGTTCGCCACGCCTTTTCTTAATGTGCTCGCAGGACAGTCCTGGCGCCTGCCGCAAAGCTATCTATTAGCGGCGAACTTCAGCATGACCAAGAAACCCGGTCGTACCGAATGGCTGCGCGCCAAGCTGGTTACTACTGACGTAGGTCAGGCGGTAGATCGCCATGCCAAGCAGGGATCGGGGGTGTTGAGTTCGCTGGTCGAAGCCGATGGCCTGGTCGAACTGCCGGATGCGTGCGAGACTATTCGCGCGGGTGATATGGTATCCTTTATTCCCTTCGATCAATTTTAGGATGTAAGAATGGCAAGCGAGTTCAAGCCCTTGCAGGTGGCTGTATTAACGGTATCCGACACCCGCACGGACGAAACCGATACATCGGGCGACCTGTTGCTCGCATTGGCGCGCGAGGCCGGCCACAAGACCCTCACCAAGTCCATAATTCCCGACGACATCTACAAGATCAGGGCGGCGGTCTCTATCTGGATCGCAGCGCCCGAAGTGCAGGTTATCCTGATTACCGGCGGCACCGGCTTCTCGGGGCGGGACAGTACCCCCGAGGCGGTGGTGCCTCTTTTGGATAAGGAAGTGGTGGGCTTTGGCGAGCTGTATCGCCAGCTTTCCTATCGCGAAGTAGGCAGCTCCACGGTGCAGTCACGCGCCACGGCGGGGCTGGCAAACCGTACCATGATATTTTGCCTGCCGGGCTCTAATAACGCCTGCAAGACCGCATGGGAAGGTATTCTCAGCGACCAGCTGGATAATCGCCACAAGCCCTGCAATTTTGCCACCTACCTGCATCCGGCCGGTACCAGCGGATAACGGATTGCTTTAGGCCACGAGACACTTCCCTAGAGTAGAGACACGTCAACCTAAAAACCTCAACCCATCGGACCGGAACCACAATCGTTATGCCGTTAATGTCCATCGAAACTGCGCTTGCCCAGCTGCGCGGTGGTATCAGCCCCCTCACAGAGACCGAAATCCTGCCGCTTGCGCAGGCACTGGGGCGGGTGCTTGCCGCCGACCAGATGTCCAGTATCGATGTCCCGCCTGCGGACAATAGCGCAATGGATGGCTATGCGGTTCGCAGCGCGGATATCCCCGGCGAAGGGGGTATTACCTTGCCCGTCAGCCAGCGCATTCCCGCAGGCGTCGCGCCGCTGCCATTACAACCGGGTAGTGCGGCGCGCATCTTCACGGGCGGGCAACTTCCGCAGGGCGCCGATACAGTGGTCATCCAGGAGAATTGCACGGTCGACGGCGAACAGGTGGCGTTGCCCGGGGATATTACTGCAGGCGCCCATGTCCGATCGCGTGGCCAGGATATGACGCGGGGGGCGCGAGTCGTTGCGAAGGGCGTGCGCTTGCAACCCGCTCACCTGGGTGTGCTGGCGGCCACGGGTATTGCGCAGGTGCCCGTAATCAGGAGACTGCGGGTTTCGATTATATCGACCGGCAGCGAGTTGGTGGACCCGGGAGAGGCGTTGCAGGCTGGCCAAATCTATAACTCCAATCGTACGACATTGCATGGCTTGTTGCAGCGGCTTGATTGTGAGCTGGTGATGGCCGTGAATGTTCCGGACGACCTCCAGGCCACTATCGACTGCCTGGCGGCGGCGGCTAAAAACGCCGATCTGGTTATTACCTGCGGCGGTGTCTCTGTCGGTGAAGAGGATCATGTGAAGCCTGCCATCGAGCATTTGGGGCAGCTCGATATATGGAAGCTGGCCATTAAGCCGGGCAAGCCGATGGCCCATGGCCATATCGGTGGCGTGCCGTTATTCGGCTTGCCGGGGAATCCGGTCTCGGTATTCGTTACTTTCCTGATCCTGGTGCGGCCCTGTTTGATGGCTATGCAGGGGCAGGCCTGGCCGCAGCCGGTCACCCGTCGGATCGCGGCGGCATTTTCCCGTTCCCCGAACACATCCCGGCAGGAGTACCTGCGGGTGAGAATTGAACAGGACGCTGCCGGCAATGAGCGGCTGCAGGAATTTTCCACCCAGGATTCCAGTGTGTTGACGTCCACGGCCTGGGCAAATGCGCTGGCGGTGGTGCCGATCGGCACTCGGATTGATCAGGGTGACCTGTTGGATACCCTGACCTTAGAACAATTACTTAATTAGAGGACACTTGCTATGGATTTAACCACTCAAACTGAATTGGAAGCCGCCGCCTTCAGGCGCTTATTGCAACACCTGGATGAGCGCAAGGATGTGCAAAATATCGAGTTGATGACGTTGGCCGGCTTTTGTCGTAACTGCCTGAGCAAATGGTATCGTGCTGCCGCCGAGGAGCGGGGTATCGAGATAGATTATGACGCTGCACGGGAGCTCGTTTACGGCATGCCCTATGGGGAATGGAAGGATAAGTATCAAACCCCCGCGACTCCGGAACAAATGGAAGCATTTGAGAAACACCGGGCCGGGGAGAAAGAGTAGGGCGATCGGATTGAACATAGATCCCGAGTAATCAATTACAGGGAGCAATCATGCCGATCGAAGTGGTCAGCCTGCATCATTATCCGGTTAAGGGCTTGCGAGGTGTCGATCTCAATGAGGCCGAATTGACGCCCACGGGGCTCGCCTTTGATCGCTACTGGATGATCGTAATGCCCAACGGGCGGATGGTCACACAACGCCAGAATCCGGCTTTGGTGCGCATTACGACTCGCCTCACCGGCCAGGCGCTGGTGTTGTCTGCAGATGTCGGGCAGATTGAAGTGCCACTGTCTTCCCTTGAGGAAGACCGGCAACGGGCTCCTGTTGACGTTACCATTTGGCGGGATCAGGTGACCGTGCTGGATGAGGGAGACGCCGTTTCGAGCTGGCTGACCGATGCCTTGCAGTCCAGTTATCCCCTGCGCCTGGTGCGCATGCCGCCTGGCGCCAAACGACCTCAATCCAATCCCGAACAGTTGGGCGCGGATACCTCCACCCGGTTTGCCGATGCGGCCCCGCTACTGGTTACCAATACTGCCTCCCTGGATGTGCTGAATGGCCGGCTGCTCGAAAATGGCTCGAGCAGCGTGCCGATGGACCGGTTTCGGCCCAACATCGTCGTGCGCGGTATCGGTGCGTTTAGTGAATACCAGCAGGCCCTGCTCTATGGTGCGCGCGGGGAGCTCGCTATCGAACTCTGTTACCCCTCCGAACGCTGCATTGTGACTACGATCGACCAGCAGGTTGGTGTCAAGGATATTGCAATGCAACCCTTGGCTACCCTGCGATCGATGAATACAGCACCTGGATTAGAGGGTGCCTGTTTTGGCCAGAATGCGCGGCTGCGAAGCGGCGCTGGCATGATGATAAAGGTTGGCGACCAGCTGGTTCTGGAGCCACTTAAGGCATAGTCCTGATGGATGCGCTGCCTGCCTGGCGGCGCATCCCGCCCCAAAAATGTGCGTGCTGCGCCGTTAGTGTGGTATTATCCGCCTCGCTTTTTTCAAGTGATTTGGCTACAAAGAAGTCACTATTCTAATAACTATATCCATAATGAAAACTTTACGGGAAAAGGGTAATGCCAAAAAGATATTCCTTATTACTGCTCATCAGCTCAATTATTCTCCCCAACATCGCGCTTGCTGACGGCCTCGATACAGGCGCTACGGCCTGGATCCTGAGCTCAACCGCGTTGGTGCTGTTCATGACGATTCCCGGGTTAGCGTTGTTTTACGGCGGCCTGGTGCGCAGCAAGAACGTACTGAGCGTCCTGATGCAATGTTTTGCTATAACCTGCCTGGTCTCGCTGTTGTGGTTCGTGGTTGGCTACAGTATCGCGTTTTCTGAGGGCGGCGCATTCATGGGCGGTTTCAGTAAAATGTTCATGGCGGGCGTTTTCGAGGATTCCATGTCCGGCGACATTCCGGAATCCGCGTTCTCCCTGTTCCAGTTGACCTTTGCGATCATCACCCCGGCGTTGATCGTGGGTGGTTTCGCGGAGCGCATGCGCTTCTCGGCCGTGTTACTGTTTACTGCGCTGTGGTCGCTGGCTGTTTATGCGCCAATTACCCATTGGGTATGGGGCGGCGGCTGGCTTGGCGAGATGGGACTGCTGGATTTTGCCGGTGGTACCGTCGTGCATATTACCGCCGGTGTGGCTGCTCTGGTCTGTGCGCTGGTGCTGGGTAATCGTAACGGTTTCCCCACCACCGCGATGCCTCCCCATAACATGACGATGACGGTGACCGGTGCCGGTATGTTGTGGGTCGGTTGGTTTGGTTTTAATGGGGGTAGTGCACTTGCCGCCAATGGCGATGCTGCGATGGCTATGCTGGTCACGCACCTGTCCGCAGCGGCCGGAGCCTTTACCTGGATGGTTATTGAGTGGGTCAGATTCGGTAAGCCGAGCGCCCTGGGCATTGTGACCGGTATGGTTGCCGGACTGGGCACCATTACGCCGGCATCCGGATTCGTCGGACCTGCAGGCGCGCTGGTTATCGGTATTAGCGCGGGTACTATTTGCTTCTTCGCAACCATGACCCTTAAGCAGGTGCTGAGAATCGATGACTCACTGGACGTATTTCCGGTGCACGGCGTCGGCGGTGTCCTGGGTACGATGTTGGCGGGTGTGTTTGCTTCCAGTCAGTTGGGTCTCTTCAGCGGCCAGGGCCTGGGCGATGTGTCCATCGGTTCGCAGCTGGGCGTTCAGGCGACCGGTGTTTTGGCGACGCTAGCGTACACCGCCGTGATGACCTTTGTAATCCTTAAAGTCGTGGCGCTGGTGACTGAATTGAGGGTAACCGCTGATGAGGAAACCGAAGGCCTGGATATCAGGACGCATAACGAACGCGGCTATGACCTGTAGAGCGTTCCACTAGAAACGAAAAAGCCCGGCCAATGACCGGGCTTTTTTATGGAAGCTGTTGTTTAGGCTCGTTCTTTAAATGGGCAGGGTCAAACCGCGGTAGTGGCCAGGGCCGGTTCGGGCTCTTTCTGTTCGATCCAGCGCACCAGTGATTGCCATTGCATGGAATCCTGGCGAGCACTTTTCGTTTTGAGCTCCTGGACGCCGAGACCTTCTTCAGCCGCTCGCACGTAATTCTGGGTGTCACGAAGGCTGGTAATGAAGGGGATGTCCAGGTTTTCCAGATAGTCCCGTAATTTCGCGTAGGCCTTGGTGTTGCGGCGGACTCGATTGCCCAGCACCGCAATCCGTTTACCGGCGCGACGAACTTCAGTGTCTTTCAGAAGTCCATCGATAAATTGCGTGGCCGCCCGCATGTCGATGGGTGAGGCAAGTACAGGAATTAAAATGGTATCGGCTTCGCGAATCAGTTTGGATGCAGCTATGGTGTCAAGACGGGCGGGGGTGTCAACAATAACCCGGGTGGTGCCAAGTGGAACATTTAACTGGAACGTGCGGGTAACTTGACTGGTGTTGAGGAAAGCGGTGATGCAATTGATAGTTGCTGCGTCCTTGGGACGGGCTTCCAGCCAATGTGTGGTGGATGCCTGGGGGTCATAATCAACGAGGACCGTTTGCTCATTTTCTGCAGCATACTGGCATGCAAGATTAGTTGCCACTGTCGTTTTACCGCAGCCACCCTTGGCATTCAGTATCAGTATTCTATGGGCGACCTCTCTTTTTATGACCCGCATTTTTCTGTATCACCAATTGGTTGTGCCGGCTTGATTTAATCGCCCGAAACGCTATGCTGCTCAGGAGATTGGGTGCTGGAGATCGGGTCAATACGCACACAAGCCGAAAGTTTTTGAATTGGTATCCATTCCTAGTTACATATAGATATCAAGGAAGTCTAAGTCTTATTCTGTTAATTTTCCATAACTTAGTCATTTTAATATGATATTTGTATTATCGGCGACCACGCCCTACGAAATTATGACAGTATGTATGGCTATTTGGTTCATATATTCAGGGCAACATGGCTCGCGCGTGACCGGGATTGGCATATGAAAGATAACAAGGTAACCATCCTGGGCGGTGGTAGCTTCGGTACTACGCTGGCGAATATCGTTGCAGAGAACGGTTTTCAATCCACGCTTTGGCTGCGTGACGAGGGCTTGGCGCAGCGGATCAATACGGATCGCGTCAATGACCACTACATGCCGGGCTATGAGTTACATGGCGGGCTAACGGCGACTACCGACCTGCAACAAGCCGTTGCCGACAGTTCGTTGATCATTGTATCTGTTCCCAGTAGCGCATTTCGCAGCACCTTAAGAGCTATAAAGCCTTTTCTTGAGCCGGGCCAGATACTGATCAGTAGCGCCAAGGGCGTCGAGTCGCCCGGTTTCAATTTGATGAGCCAGGTTATGCAGGCCGAGGTTCCCGAGCAGCCGGTAGGCGTGTTGAGTGGCCCCAACCTGGCCAAGGAAATCGTCCAGCGGATGGCGACCGCAACCGTGATTGCCAGCCCGAACGAAGCGGTGCGCACCAAAACGCAGGCTGTTCTGGCTAACAAGTATTTCAGGGTCTACGCCAGCGGTGACATGTATGGCGTTGAGTTGGGCGGCACGCTAAAGAATATCTATGCCATTATATCAGGCATGGCCGCCGCCCTTGGAATGGGGGAGAACACCCGCAGCATGCTCATAACCCGCAGCCTGGCGGAAATGAGTCGCTTTGCCGTCAGCATGGGTGCCAATCCGCTGACATTTATCGGGCTGTCTGGAGTGGGTGACCTGATCGTCACCTGTATGTCACCATTGAGCCGCAATTATCAGGTTGGCTATGCCCTGGGCGAGGGTAGAAGCCTGGAGCAGGCAGTTTCAGAGTTGGGCCAGGTGGCGGAAGGGGTTAATACTTTGCGTCTCGTCAAGGAAAAGGCGGATGAGCTGGATATCTATATGCCACTTGCCAATGTACTATATGATGTCTTATATAATGGTTTATCCGTAGAGCAGGGCATCACTAAATTGATGTCTAGCGAACAACGTGCGGATGTGGAATTTGTGCTACCTGCAAAAACTGACTGATCAAGTAATTAAATGGAGTCGTCAATGAGTGAAGTATCGGAAAATGTGAAGTCCGAAAAACAATGGTTACGCGGGCTATATATGCTGCTGTTCGTGATTATTTCCGAAATGGCTAAAGTGGTCGTTGTCACGGTCGCTATCATCCAGTTCCTGTTTGCCATCCTGGCGGGCAAAGCTAATAGCAACCTGACGCAGTTCGGTAACAGCATGGCGCAGTTTGTCCAGCAGACAGTAAACTTCCTGACCTATAACACCGAAGACAAGCCATTCCCGTTTGCGCAATGGCCTGAGGCCGTGGTCGTGGATGAGGAAGCGGAAATCGAGTTTAATGGCAGTGTCGATGCCCCCGCCGTTGAAACAGCCGAGGAAACGGCAGAGGAAGCGGTTGAAGAAAGTGCAGAGGAAAGCGTAGAAGAAGTTGCCGAGGTCGAATCGGTTGTCGAGGATACGTCACCTGATGACGCTGCGGATGAGGAAGAAGAACCCAAGGCAGCGGGAGACGAAGCAGCCGACGATCAAGCAGAAGAGGATGATTCGGGCAGCAAGCCCGGCTCCTAGTCGCATAGATATGGCGCAAAGCGGAAGATCGCTATGAATAGTTTTACCCAATACGTATGGGGTATCTATTTCGTGGCGGCGTTAGGCCTCATTGCGATGCTCTGGTATAGCCTGCGTCGCGTACGTTCCGCTGTTGTCCAGGATGTGTCGGTAGTCCTCGCCATCGCTTTGTTACTCACACCCAGCAGCGCGGTTCCCGGAAGCTCGGATCTTGCGCCTGCGCTGGTGGCGCTGATTATCGAGGGACTGTTTGATTCCGAGTTGAGTGGCTGGCGCGGTGGCGTTCCGATCTTGCTGGTTGCGGTATCGCTGCTCATATTGGTATTTGCGAAATACTGGATCGTAGCCAGGTTCTTCACTGGGCGTGATAGTTCCGCGCTGTTTGCGTCCGCTAATGGCGCGCCGGCTGTGCCTGAAGAGACGGCTCCTAAAGCAATCAAGCCCGAAGCATTCAAACCAGAAACGTTAGCACCTGAAGTTCCGCCAGCGGAGCCTCAAGGCGCTGAGCCAGTGACCGCTGAATCCCTGTCTCCCGAACCCCTGGCCCCAGATTCTTTAACCCCTGAACCTGTAACCCCTGAACCTTTATCCCCTGAACCAAGGCAGCCCACGTCTGACTCCTCCGCGCCTGGTAACGGTTCACCTTCGAATACGAATTGAGCTGGGTTTATGAGTATTTCAATCCGCGGCAGTCGAATCCGGCGCTTTCTCTTGATCGGATTAGTTCTCGCCGCGAGTATGGCGCAAGGAGCTTCAAACCAGACGCCGCTTGACCTGCGGATTCTCATCGATATATCCGGGGATGTGCGTCAAAGCATGCCCGCAGGCCAACACCTCGATGCCGTGGCTATGCTGCTGGATCAGTTGCCCGAGGGCAGCAGGGCCGGTATCTGGACCTTCGGCAAGTACACGAATCACCTCGTTACCTATGGCCGTGTCGATGCGCAGTGGCATGCGCTTGCCGATGCGAGTCTGCCCTCCATACGATCTGTTGCATCCTGGCGGGATATCTCGCGGGTGATTGCAGATGCCACCTTTGATAGAGCGCGTTCAGGTGACGGATATCGCCGCGAGTTACTGTTGCTGAGTGGCGGTGGGATGCATATCTCCGATGATCCGGCGCTCAATAAGCAGGCGCAGCAGAAGCTGCTTGCCGAGCAGGTTGGGCCTATCAGGGAGGCCGGCTTTACTGTCAATACCATAGCGTTGAATGGTGGGCAGGGGCGGGCGTTCATGAGTGCCCTGGCGAAGGAAACTAATGGCTTGTTCTTTGCTGTGACGCGCCCGGATCTCGTCCACACCGCGGTAGCCCGATTCGCAGAATCGCTCAACCCCCGTAATTCTATTCCCTTCGATGGTCGCGAGTTTGCAATCGATAACACCGTCGAGCGGTTTTCCGCGTTACTGGTTGGCGCCTCCGGCAGCCTGGTGTTGGAAAGCCCGTCAGGCAAGCTGATTACCTCAGGTGGGGAGATAGACGGCGTGACCCGGCAAGACGGCGATCACTATGTGCGTATCGATGCGGTGGCTCCGGAGATGGGGCTTTGGGAAGTGCAGGGCGGCACCGGGGCGGGCAGTCGCATTTATGTTGAATCAAGCCAGCTCATCACGCTGGCGCCGCTCGGGAATCGCTATATCAGTGGTGAAAATATTACTCTGGCAGTAGGTGTCCCAAGCCCTGTTGAGTCGATCACAGACTATCAAATCCCGGTTGAGGTGATGCTCGAAGCTGTCGGATTTAACGGCGCTGAAACCTTTGTCCAGCAATTGCCACAGGATGCCGCGATTCCGGGTCGCTATACGATGGAAGTTCCGGGCTTCGTCCAGGCAGATAATTATCAGCTGAATATTACCGTTCGGGCACTGGATTATAGCCGCGTAATAAGTCACACGCTGCAGGTTCATGAGTTGCTTGCGCTCAATGTTCAGTCCCGTGTTGGCGCGGGCGACAGCTTCTATACCTTGACGGCGCAGGCGAAGGATTCCGAACTTGATCTTGCCCAGTCCAGGCTGATCGTAGGGGTTACGGATTCTGCGAATACAACCTCATTGGTGACGTTGGAACCTGACCAGGGGAGCTGGCGCCTCGACGTGCCGGACGATGGTGTCAGCAGCGAA